>NZ_JBRERY010000003.1:0-356064 GCF_052907225.1 Brevundimonas sp. RM1 | reverse complement strand
GTCGGCGCCGCCGCCGCCCGCCGCGTCCTGGCCGCCGCCCTGGCCGCCGGAGGCCGCGCGCCCGAAGACGTGGTGCGGATGCTCGACGAGGCGTCGCAGGCCGTCCAGTTCAACCGCGACCTGTTGCAGACCACGCTGGACAACATTGACCAGGGCGTCAGCGTCGTCGACGAAGACCTGCGCCTGACCGCCTGGAACCGCCGCTATGTCGAGATGTTCGGCCTGCCCGCGGGCTTCGTCCACGTCGGCCTGCCGGTCGCCGCCGTCTATCGCCTGAACGCCGAGCGCGGCGAGGCGGGCGTGCCGGATCACGAGATCGACGCCTGGGTCGAGCGACGGCTGGAGGCCCTGGCCCGCCGCATCCCCCACGACCACGAGCGCGAACAGCCCGACGGCCGCATCCTGCGCTCCTCCGGCGCGCCCATTCCCGGCGGCGGCTACGCCACCAGCTACACCGACATCACCGCCTTGCGTCGCGCCGCGCGCGAGCTGGAAGAGGCCAACGAACGGCTGGAGGCCCGCGTCGCCGACCGCACCGAACGGCTGGAGGAGGCCCGCCGTCAGGCCGAGGACGCCACCGCCTCCAAGACCCGATTCCTGGCCGCCGCCAGCCACGACCTGCTGCAGCCGCTGCACGCCGCGCGCCTGTTCATCGCCGCCCTGAGGGAGGACGCCGACCTGGCCGGATCGCCCGCGCGCGGCCTGGCGACCAACGCCGACCGCGCCATCGACAGCGCCCACCGCCTGCTGACCGCCCTGCTCAACCTGTCCAAGCTGGAGGCGGGCGGGGTCCAGCCCGCCGTGGCGCCGCTGGCCCTGGGCGGTCTGTTCGACGAATTGGCGCGCGAGTTCGCCCCCGTCGCCCGCGCCAAGGGGCTGACGCTGACGGTGGCGCCGTCCAGCCTGTGGATCGCCTCGGACCGCGACCTGCTGCGCTCCATGCTGCAGAACCTGATCGCCAACGCCATCCGCTACACCGACCGGGGGCGGGTGCTGATCGGCGCCCGGCGCGACGGCGAGCGGGTGCAGATCCTGGTCAGCGACACCGGGCGCGGCATCGCCGAGGCCGACCGCCAGGCCGTCTTCGGCGAGTTCGTCCGCCTGCCCGGCGCCCCGGTGGACGAGCCGGGCGCGGGCCTGGGCCTGGCCATCGTGCAGAAGCTGTCGGACCTGCTGAGACACCCCCTGTCGCTGGCCTCGCGCGTCGGGCGCGGCACGACCTTCCGCGTCGCCGTCCCCCGCGCCGCCGCCCGGCCCGAGCCGGAGATCATGTCCGACGACCGCCGCCTGCCGCTAGCGGGCCTGCGGGTGCTGTGCGTGGACAACGAGCCCGCCATCCTCGACGCCCTGACGGCCCTGCTGGACCGCTGGGGCGCGCAGGCCGTGACCGCCCGTTCAGTCGCCGAAGCCCGCGCGGCCGACGGCCCGTTCGACGCGGCCCTGGTCGACCTGCATCTGGGCGACGACGAGCCGGACGGTCTGGCCGCCGTGGACGCCCTGCGCGCTCAGGGCGTCAGGCGCATCGCGCTGGTGACGGCCGACACCCGCGACGGCCTGAAGGAGAAGGCGGCGGCCGCGGGGGCGGTGCTGCTGCCCAAGCCGGTCAAACCGGCGGCGCTGAAGGCCTTCCTCCGCAGCTGACCCTTCTCCCCTTGCGGGAGAAGGGAGATGATGCGCTATCGTCTTCGGCTGTTGGAGCGCCCGCTAAATATCCAGCGACTGCGCCAGAATCACCGCCTGGGTCCGGTTCTGCACGCCCAGCTTGCGGAAGACGCTGGTCAGGTGCGCCTTGATGGTGGCCTCGGTGACGCCCAGGTCGAAGGCGATCTGCTTGTTCAGCCTCCCGACCTTCAGCCCCTCCAGAATCCGCAGCTGCGACGGCGTCAGGCTGGCGATGCGGGCCTGAAGGTCCGCTTCTTCTTCGCCCGCCGCCTCGACCTCGGGCGCCCAGCTGTCGCCTTCGAGGATGGCCCGGATGGCCTCGACCATGGTCGGCAGGGCCGCCGACTTGGGAATGAAGCCCGCCGCCCCCAGCGACAGGGCGCGGCGGATGGTCGGCGCCTCCTCGCTGGCCGAGACGACGGCGACCGGCACGGCCGGATGATCGGCGCGGATCAGGATCAGACCCGTCATGCCGTCCACGTCCGACAGCTTCAGATCCAGCAGCAGCAAATCGACCGCCGCCGCGCCCAGGGCGGTCTGCGCCTCGGCCAGGCTGGCGCATTCGACAATCAGGGCGCCCTCGGACGCCTTTTCGACGGCCGACTTCAACGCCGCCCGAAACAGGGGGTGGTCGTCGGCGACGACGATGCGGTCCATAGGCGTCCTTCCCACGCGCGGTTCTTGTTCGTTCGGCCGCGTCGCGACGACACCATGCCGCGCCTCGACTTTGGTCGAAACTAGACGAATGGCTAATGGCCGCAAACCCGGAGCGCGCGGAATGCTGCCGTCCTGAGGCCTGCGACAGACAGGTCCGGAACAACGGTCTGGGAGGACCACGCATGGGAAGCTGCCGTTTGTTCGGCGGCGTGGCTGCGGCCGCGCTGCTGCTCGCGCCCGGCGCCGCACTGGCTCAAGACGCCGGCGCGGCCCTGGAAGCCCGTATCGCCCAGCTCGAAGCCGAGCTGAACAGCCTGAAGTCCGAAGTCGCCGCCGCCCGAACGCAGCAGGCCTCGCAGGCGCAGGACATCATCCGCCTGGAGACGCGGCCGGCGCCCGCGCCGACGCCGGTCTCCGCCCCGGCGACGCCTTCGGACGGCTTCCGCATCGGCGACCACACGGTGAAGTTCGGCGGCTTCATCAAGACCGACTTCATGGCGTCGAAATATTCCGGCGGCGACCCGGCCAACGGCGATCCCTTGCGCGACTATCACCTGCCCGGCGCCATTCCGGTCGGGGGCGCGGACGAAGACGTCGCCACCGACTTCAACGCCCGCCAGACCCGCTTCTGGCTGACCACCGACGGCGTGGTGGCCGGACACAAGATCGGCACGCGGCTGGAGATGGACTTCCAGACCCTGCCCGGCTCGGGCGATCAGCGCACGACCAGCGGCTCGAACCCCGCCCTGCGCCGCGCCTTCGTCACCATCGACAACTGGCTGATCGGCCAGGAGTGGACCAACTTCCAGAACACCGCCGTCCTGCCGGAATCGGCGGACTTCGTCGGCGCGGCCGAGGGCACGGTCTTCGCCCGTCAGGCCCAGGTCCGTTATACCCGCGGCCCCTTCTCCATCGCGCTGGAGAACCCCGAGACCACCATCACCCCCTTCGGCGGCGGCGCCCGCATCGTGGCCGACGACAACAGCCTGCCCGACCTGACCGCCCGCTACGCGCTGAGCCGCCCGTGGGGCGACGTTCAGTTGTCCGGCCTGGTGCGTCAGCTGAAGTATCAGAACCCGGCGACCAACATCGATTCCACCGCCACGGGCTGGGGCCTGTCGGCCTCGGCCAAGTTCAAGGTCGGGGCGCAGGACGACATCCGCCTGATGCTGACGGGCGGCGAAGGCATCGGCCGCTATGTCGGGCTGAACTTCTCCAACGACGCGGTGCTGGACGCCTCGGGCGATCTGGAGGCCATCGGCGTGGTCGCGGGCTTCGCCGCCTATCGCCACGTCTGGGCGCCGGGCTGGCGCTCCAGCCTGATCTGGTCGACGCAGAAGGTGGACAACGACACGGCCCTGACCGGCGTCGGCGTCAACCGCTCGGCCCAGAGCCTTCACGCCAATCTGATCTGGTCGCCGGTCACGGCGTTTGATGTGGGCGCCGAGGTGATGTTCGCTGATCGCAAACTGGAGTCAGGGCTGGACGGCGACATGACCCGTCTGATCCTGTTCGCCAAATACGGCTTCTGAAGCCGCAAAAGAAAAAGACCCTGGAGGAAAATCGCGTGTCTGATCCGGAAATCTATCCCGTCCCCGCCGAACTGGCCGCCCGCGCCCACATGGACCGCGCCGGCTATGAAGCGGCCCGGATGCAGGCGCGCGAGACCCCCGAGGCCTTCTGGGCGGAACAGGCCGAGCGCCTGGACTGGATGACCTTCCCGACCAAGATCAAGGACGTCTCCTTCAGGAAGGCCGACTTCCGCATCCGCTGGTTCGAGGACGGGGTGCTGAACGCCTCGGTCAACTGCATCGACCGCCACCTGCCCGCCCGCAAGGACGAGGTCGCCATCCTGTGGGAAGGCGACGAGCCAACCGACAGCGAAGCCGTCACCTTCGGCCAGCTTCACGACCGCGTCTGCCGCCTGGCCAATGTGCTGAAAGCCAACGGCGTCCAGAAGGGCGACCGCGTCACCATCTATCTGCCGATGATCCCCGAAGCGGCCTACGCCATGCTGGCCTGCGCCCGCATCGGCGCCGTGCATTCGGTCATCTTCGGCGGCTTCTCGCCCGACAGCATCGCCGGGCGCATCGAGGACTGCCAGTCGACCTTCGTCATCACCGCCGACGAAGGCTGCCGCGGCGGCAAGAAGGTCCCGCTGAAGGCCAATGTCGACAAGGCGCTGGAGAAGGTCGGGGGCGTGAAGACCGTCGTCGTCCTGCGCCACACCGGCGCCGACGTGCCCTTCGTCGAAGGCCGCGACCTGGACTGGGGCGTCGAGGCGGACAAGGCCTCGCCCGACTGCGCGCCCGAGCCGATGAACGCCGAGGATCCGCTGTTCATCCTCTACACCTCGGGCTCGACGGGCAAACCCAAGGGCGTGCTGCACACCACCGGCGGCTATCTGTTCTGGGCCAGCTATACGCATGAGCTGGTGTTCGACTATCGCCCCGGCGAGGTCTTCTGGTGCACCGCCGACGTGGGCTGGGTCACGGGCCACACCTATGTCGTCTACGGCGCCCTGGCCAATGCGGCGACGACCCTGATGTTCGAGGGCGTGCCCAACTATCCGACCGTCAGCCGCTTCTGGGAGGTGGTGGACAAGCACCAGGTCAACATCTTCTACACCGCCCCCACGGCCCTGCGCGCCCTGATGCGCGAGGGCGACGCCCCGGTGAAGACGTCCAGCCGCAAATCGCTGCGCCTGCTGGGCACCGTCGGCGAACCGATCAACCCCGAGGCCTGGCGCTGGTATCATGAGGTCGTCGGCGAGAGCCGCCTGCCCATCGTCGACACCTGGTGGCAGACCGAGACGGGCGGCGCCCTGATCTCGCCCCTGCCCGGCGCGACGGACCTGAAGCCCGGCTCGGCGACCCTGCCCCTGCCCGGCGTCGAACTTGAAATCGTGGACGCGGAAGGGGGCGTGCTGAGCGGCGCGACCGAGGGCAATCTGTGCATCACCGACAGCTGGCCGGGCCAGATGCGCACCGTCTACGGCGACCACCAACGCTTCTTCGACACCTATTTCTCGACCTATCCGGGCAAGTATTTCACCGGCGACGGCTGCCGCCGCGATGCGGACGGCTACTACTGGATCACCGGCCGGGTCGATGACGTCATCAACGTCTCGGGCCACCGCATGGGGACGGCCGAGGTCGAGAGCGCCCTGGTCCTGCACGACATCGTGGCCGAGGCCGCCGTGGTCGGCTTCCCTCACGACATCAAGGGCCAGGGCATCTACGCCTATGTCACCCTGGTGCGAGGCGTCGACGCCACCGAGGACCTGCGCAAGGAGCTGGTCGCTCACGTCCGCAAGGAGATCGGCCCCATCGCCGCCCCTGACGTGATCCAGTGGGCGCCGGCCCTGCCCAAGACCCGCTCGGGCAAGATCATGCGGCGGATTCTGAGAAAGATCGCCGAGAACGAACTGGGCGCCCTGGGCGACACCTCGACCCTGGCCGATCCGTCGGTGGTGGACGATCTGGTGAAGAACCGGGCGGCCTGACTTCAATACCCGCTCATCCCGGCGGACGCCGGGGTGAGCGGTACATCATTCAGCTCCCCCCGAAGAGGCGGTCCCGGACGGCGCAAGCTGGACGGGGCCGCCCGCCTCGGCTTCAGTGCCGGACATGAGCGGAACCCTCGACGGCCTGACCATCATCGAAATCGCCGGCATCGGCCCCGCCCCCTTCTGCGGCATGATGCTGGCCGATCACGGGGCGGAGGTGGTGCTGGTCCATCGCCCCGGCGCGACCCCCGACCCGCGCGATCCCCTGAACCGCAGCCGCGCCCGTCTGGTCGAAGCCGACCTGAAGACGCCCGAGGGCGCCGCCCTGATCCGCGATCTGGCCGGCGCCGCCGACGGCCTGATCGAGGGCTTCCGTCCCGGCGTGATGGAGCGTCTCGGCCTCGGCCCCAACGTGCTGCTGGCCGACAATCCGCGCCTGGTCTACGGCCGCATGACGGGCTGGGGCCAGGACGGGCCGCTGGCCTCGGCGCCGGGCCACGACATCGACTACATCGCCGTCACGGGCGCGCTGCACGCCTTCGGGCGGGCGGGCGAAAAGCCGACCCCGCCGATCAACATGGTCGGCGACTTCGGCGGCGGCGGCATGCTGCTGGCCTTCGGCATGGTCGCCGGTCTGCTGAAGGCCCAGCGCACCGGACGCGGCGACGTCATCGACTGCGCCATGACCGACGGCTCCTCCCTGCTGATGAGCATGATCTGGGGCTTCCGCCAGAACCTGCCCGCGCCCCTGCCGCCCAGCCTCGCCTGGCGCGACGAGCGCGGCGTCAACCTGCTCGACACCGGCGCGCCGTTCTATGAGGTCTATGAGACGAAGGACGGCAAATACCTCGCCGTCGGCGCCATCGAACCGGCCTTCTACATCGCCCTGATGCGGCTGACGGGGCTGGCCAGCGATCCCGACTTCGCCATGCCCTTTGACCCGACCCAGTGGCCGAGGCTGAAGGACAAGCTGGCCGCCGTCTTTCGCACCCGCACCCGCGACGACTGGTGCAACGACCCCGACGCCCAAGCCGCCTGCGTCGCCCCCGTCCTGTCCATGACCGAGGCCCCCGACCACCCGCACAACCGCGCCCGCGAGGCCTTCGTCACCGCGCAGGGCGTGGTGCAGCCCGCGCCTGCGCCCCGGTTCCGGGACAGCCCGGCGAGGCGGCCAGAATAGAAGGCGGGTCACGAAATCCCTCGCTCACCCCGGCGGACGCCGGGGCCCAGTGCTTTGGCCTCAAACGCGCGACCTGAATACGCAAGTCCTGTGCGCGCCGCTCTTACTGGATCCCGGCGTCCGCCGGGATGAGCGGTAAGAGAGACTTTCACCCCCCGTCCGTCCACACCGTCTTGTAGAGGTCGAACCGCCGGTCGCGCAGGTTCCGCACCGTCCCCTGCGCCTTGGCCCAGGCCAGATCGGACAGGTCCAGGTCCGCCACCGTCACCGTCTCGACGTTCTCGCTGGCCTCGGCCGCCACCCCGTCACGCGCAAACGGAAAGTCGCACGGCGTCAGGATGCACGACTGCGCATACTGGATGTCCATGTTCTCGACGTTGGGCAGATTGCCGACATTGCCCGACAGCACGACGTAGCACTGGTTCTCGATGGCCCGCGCCTGCGAGCAGTAGCGCACCCGCAGATACCCCTGCCGGTTGTCGGTGCAGAAGGGGGTGAACAGGATGCGCGCCCCCTCGTCCGCCAGACGCCGCGCCAGTTCCGGGAACTCGGAATCATAGCAGATCATCACCCCGATCGGCCCGCAGTCGGTGGGGATGGCGTGGACGCGGTCGCCGCCCTTGATGTTCCACCAGTGGCGTTCGTTCGGGGTCGGGTGGATCTTCTCCTGCTCATGCACGGAACCGTCGCGCAGGAAGACGTAGGCGACATTCTGGATCTCGCCGTCCTCGGTCCGCGTCGGATGCGAACCGCCGATGATGTTGACGTTGTAGCCGACCGCCAGCTCGCGCATCGCCTCGACGAAGCGCGGCGTGTAGCGGGTCAGGGCCTCGATCGATTCCGCCGGGGTCAGCTTCTTCGTCTCCAGCGACAGCAGCTGAAGCGTGAACAGCTCGGGGAAGACCACGAAGTCGGCGCGATAGTCCGACACCACGTCGACGAAATATTCGACGTTGTCCATGAACTCGCGGAAGCTCTCGACCTTGCGCATCTGCAGCTGGACGGTGGCGACGCGCACCGTCTCCTTGACCGCAAAGGCCGCTCCCTTGCCCGTCGCCTCGACATAGTAGGGATTGCGCCACACCCAGCGCGCCGCATGGCCCAGCGACGCCTTGTCCGACGGCAGATAGTTCAGCAGCACCCCCGCCGGCTCGAACCCCGAACGCTGGTGAAAGGCCATGATCGGATCCTTCACCTTGCGGTCGCGCACCGCCTCGACATAGGCGTTCGGGTCGGGATAGGCGGCCCGGCGGCGCGCCAGCCCCGGCATCCGTCCGCCGAAGACGATCCCCTTCAGGTTCTGCGCCTCGCACAGGTCGCGGCGCGCGTCGTACAGGCGCTGGCCGATGCGCAGGCGACGTCGGGCGGGGTCGACGCAGACCTCCATCCCGTACAGCCACGCGCCCGCCGGATCGTGGCGCGCCGCATAGCCGCCGCCGGTGATCTGGTCCCAGCTGTGCGGCCCCATGGCCGAGGCCTCGTCGATGCGGAAGCTGGCGGCGTAGCCGACGATCTCGCCCTCGAACTCGACCACGAACTGGCCGTCGGGATAGGTGGCGATCTGGCCGCGCAGCATCCCCGGCGTATAGGGCGGCATGTCCTTGTAGACCCGCTCGACCAGGGCGTTGATCCCGGCGACGTCGCCCATGCGCGCGTTGCGGATGGTCAGGACGGCGGGCTTGGCCGGCTCGGCGGGCGGGACGGTTTGGGCGGTCTGAAGATCAGTCATCCGCTCCTAACGCACGAGCTTGGCCGTTGGATCATTTTCGTCGTCTTGGACCCGCGCCGGGATGGGCGCACAATGACGTCATGTCCGGCATGGCCCAGGAAATGGCGCAGGAAATCGAACTCAAGTTCCGGCTCGGCCCCGGCGCCGCCGCGCGCCTGGCCGCCCACCCGGCCCTGGCGGGCGAGGACAGCATGCAAAGCCTGCGCTCCGTCTATTTCGACACGCCGGATCAGGCGCTGCGCCGCGCCGGCTGGGGCCTGCGCGTGCGCGCAACCGGCCGCGGCTTCGTCCAGACCCTGAAGGGCCAGACCGGCGGCGACGTCCTCAACCGCGCCGAATGGGAGACGCCCGTCTCCAGCGAGGCCCTGGACTGGCGGGCCGTCAAGACGACGCCCGCCGCCGCCCTGCTGAAGGGCCGCCGCCGCAACCTGTCGCCCCGCTTCGCCAGCACGGTGCGTCGCCGCGCCCGGCTGGTCGCCTTCGAGAGCGCCGTGATCGAGGCCGCCTATGACGAGGGCGAGCTGTCGGCGGGCGGCCGCGTCGAGCCCTTGCGCGAACTGGAGCTGGAGTTGAAGGACGGCCCGCCCCAGGCCCTGTTCGCCCTGGCCCGGCGCCTTTCGGCCGACGTCGCCCTGGTCCCCCTGTTCGAGAGCAAGGCCGAGCGCGGCTGGCGCCTGGCCGAGGGGTCGGAGCGCGCGCCCCGTTTCGCCCGCGTCGATCCCCTGCCGCGCGCCCTGAGCGCCGAGGCCGCCCTGCGCCGCACGGCCCTGGCCGCCTTGGGCCAGGTCTCGGCCAACGCCGAACTGCTGCGCCGGGTGCGGCGGCCCGAGGCCCTGCATCAGCTGCGCGTGGGCCTGCGCCGCCTGCGCGCCGCCCTGTCCGTGTTCAGTCCCCTGCTGGGCGAGGACGCCGCTCCCGTCGTCGCCGAGCTGAAATGGCTGGCGCATGAGACCGACGCCGCGCGCGACCTGGACGTCTTCATCCGCGACGTCTTCCACCCCGCGGCGCTGGAGACGCCCGACCCCGACCTCGCTCCCCTGGGCCTGCGCCTGCTGGCGGCCCGCAGCGGCGCCTATCGCCGGGCGATGGCGGCGATCGATTCGCCGCGCTACGCCGCCCTGATGTTCGAGACCCTGGCCTGGATCGAGACCGGCGCCTGGCGGACCGATCCCGACCCCGTGCGCGCCTGGCGCCGACAGCGGCCCGTCGCCGAATTCGCCGCCGAGGCCCTGGAGCGGCTGAACCGGCGCGTGCGGCGCGACGGTCGCCGTCTCGACCGACTGGACGCCACGGGCCGCCACCGTCTGCGCATCCGCGTCAAACGCCTGCGCTATGCGGCCGAGTTCTTCGCCGGCCTGTTCGACCATCCCCGCCGCGAGCGGCGTTTCCGCAAAGGTTTGGAGCAGACGCAGGACGCCTTCGGCGCCCTCAACGACCTGGCCGTGGCGCGCGACCGCATCCCCGCCGAGGCCCGGCTGACCTCGCCCGAGATCGCCTTCGCCGCCGGACGCCTGATCGGCCGCCGCGAGCAGAGCGCCCCCGTCCTGCTGCTCGCCTCAAGCAGCGCCTTCGCCCGCCTGTCCCGCGCCCGGCGCTTCTGGCGGTAAATTTACGACTAAATCGGTCGCATCGCGATAAATGTTCTCGT
Organism: Brevundimonas sp. RM1; assembly: GCF_052907225.1. Lineage (NCBI taxonomy): Bacteria > Pseudomonadati > Pseudomonadota > Alphaproteobacteria > Caulobacterales > Caulobacteraceae > Brevundimonas > Brevundimonas sp. RM1. Next base: position 345,680 of record NZ_JBRERY010000003.1, on the reverse strand, counting down.
TCAGTTCACGAGAACATCTTGCGAACAGGAACAAACCGTGTCCATAGTCCGGCTCAACGAGGGAGCGGGTCCGTGGCGGGTCTCTCCCGAAGTCAGATGGGAATCATGGCAAGGGAGAGAAAACCAATGTCACAGGCGGCACTGAAGCTCGTGGGTAAAGAAGACGGCGACAAACAACGCGCTCTTGAGGCGGCGATCGCACAGATCGATCGCGCCTTCGGCAAGGGCTCGGTCATGAAACTGGGCAAGGCCGGACAGGTGGCCGAGATCGAAAGCGTCTCGACCGGCTCTCTGGGTCTCGACATGGCGCTCGGCATCGGCGGCCTGCCGGTCGGCCGGGTGATCGAGGTGTTCGGCCCCGAATCCTCGGGCAAGACGACCCTGGCCCTGCACACCGTGGCCGAGGTCCAGAAGAAGGGCGGCGTGGCCGCCTTCGTCGACGCCGAACACGCGCTGGACCCCGTCTACGCCCAGAAGCTGGGCGTCAACCTGGACGACCTGCTGGTGTCGCAGCCCGACGCCGGCGAACAGGCGCTGGAGATCGTCGACACCCTGGTGCGCTCGGGCGCCGTGGACATCGTGGTGGTCGACTCCGTCGCCGCCCTGACGCCCCGCGCGGAGATCGAGGGCGAGATGGGCGACAGCCTGCCCGGCCTTCAGGCCCGCCTGATGTCGCAGGCCCTGCGCAAGCTGACGGCCTCCATCTCCAAGTCGAAGTGCATCGTCCTGTTCATCAACCAGATCCGTCACAAGATCGGCGTCATGTACGGCTCGCCGGAAACGACGACGGGCGGCAATGCGCTGAAGTTCTACGCCTCGGTGCGCCTGGACATCCGCCGCACCGGCGCGATCAAGAACCGCGACGAGGTCGTCGGCAACACCACCCGCGTCAAGGTGGTCAAGAACAAGGTCGCCCCGCCGTTCCGCGAGGTCATCTTCGACATCATGTACGGCGAAGGCATCTCCAAGATCGGCGAGATCATCGACCTGGGCGTCAAGGCCAACATCATCGAGAAGTCCGGCTCCTGGTTCTCCTACGACTCCACCCGCATCGGTCAGGGCCGTGAGAACGCCAAGGAGTTCCTGAAGAACAACCTCGACATGGCCCTCGCCATCGAGAAGGCGGTCCGCCAGTCCACCGCCAAGATCGCCGACGACATGCTGGGCGCGCCCGAGCCCGATGAAGGTCAGGATCTGGAGGGCTGATCCGCTACCCCCAACGCCGTCATCCTCGGGCTTGACCCGAGGATCCAGCCAGGCAGCGTGCTCTTCCTTTCCAGCCGTGATCGCGCTGACGATCCGATCTTCGGGTCAAGCCCGAGGATGACGGCCGGAGGCAAGGGTACCCTGACGGCCAGAGCTTCTCCGTTCGCCGCCTCGCGACCCGCCTACCGACCCCGCGGGGCCGGTCGGACGGAGACCGGCCCGCCCGACCTGCTTCGGGCGGGCCTCTTTTTTGCCCGCTCAAGACGCCGCCCCGCCCTCTCTCCCGCTTATCCCGGTGGACGCCGGGATGAGCGGATGTTGAGATACGCCCATCAAACGCGTTTCTCAGTGCAACGGCCTTGTTTCCCTTCGGCGCCTACGGGCAGACTTCGCCTCGACCCAACGGAGCCTCCTCATGACCAGCCCTGCCACCGCCGACCTCTGCGACGCCCACTCCGACGTGGTGAAGGTCTGCCAGACTCTCTTCCGTAGCTTCGGCCAGGTCGCCGCCTTCCACGGCCCGATCCGCACCCTCAGCGTGCTGGACGACAACGCCCTGGTCCGCCAGACGCTGGAGCGCCCCGGCCAAGGCGCGGTCCTGGTCGTCAACGGCGGCGGTTCGCTCAAACGCGCCCTGGTCGGCGACAATCTGGCGAAGCTGGCCATCGACAACGGCTGGGCCGGGATCGTCGTCCACGGCGCCGTACGCGACACAGCCGTCATCAACACCATGAACGTCGGCGTCAAAGCCCTGGGAACCATCCCCATGCGCGCCGATCGCGACGCCATCGGGGAGATCGACATCCCCACCGCCTTCGGCGGCGTCATCTTCACCCCCGGCGACTGGCTCTACGCTGACGAGGACGGCCTGATCGTCTCGCCGCATCGCCTGCACGACTAAGGCGCAAGGCTTTCTCCCGAACACGCCGTGCATAGACGGCCCAGCAACGCTTCGTCATGGTGAACGAATGAAGTCGCGCGCTCTCTCCATATCACTGGCGGTCATGCTGACGGCCCTGCCGCTTTCCGGATGCCTGACGCTCGCCGCCGTTCATCAGTTGCACGAGCAACATGAGTTCGAACGCCGCAACGCCTTCGACCCCAGCGCGCACGAGTGGGCCCTGGCTCCCGGCGCACCGATCGCGGGACGTCTGACCCTGACAGCCAGCTATCGCCAAGGTTACAGCGGAGTTGTCGAACCTATTCCGGACGAAACTCTGACTTGCGAACAACTGTTCATTCGACTGATCCCTGACACCCCGCACATGCGCTGGCTGCTAGAGCGACAGCACCGCCTTATCGTCACAGAGCGCGGCGATTGGCTTAACAGCTTCAGCGAACAACCTGAACGGTGGTCTTGGCCCGAAGCCGCATCGGCATCCTACATACGCGAAACGACTTGCGGGACGGGCGGCGCCTTCAGCTTCCCTTCCGTCCCTGCAGGGCCCTACCTGTTGCTTGCACAGCTGCATCCGACAGCCGAACGCGCGCCTCTCGTTCAGAACGACATCGTGTTGAAGTCCGTCATGGTAAAGGCAGGTGCTCCGCTCAACGTCCACATCCGCTCACGTAGCGCTCTGCACGGCCCGTTGACGCCGCGCTGAGACTGACCTCCGCCGGGTGATGCGTTCGGCGCAAAATCCCTATATGACGCCGGTTCCGATATTTCCTCCCGCGCGCCCGAGTTCCAGAGCGATACGCCCATGACCAGCCTGAAGCAGATCCGTTCCACCTTCCTCGACTACTTCGCCGCCGACGGCCACGAGAAGGTGCAGTCGGCTCCGCTCGTGCCGCAGAACGACCCGACCCTGTTGTTCGTCAACGCGGGCATGGTGCCGTTCAAGGACTACTTCACCGGCGCCGCCGTCCCGCCCTACAAGCGCGCCACCAGCTCGCAGAAATGCGTGCGCGCCGGCGGCAAGCACAACGACCTGGACAACGTCGGCTACACCGCGCGCCACCACACCTTCTTTGAAATGCTGGGCAATTTCTCGTTCGGCGACTACTTCAAGGACCACGCCATCGAGAGCGCCTGGGGTCTGCTGACCAAGGAGTTCGGCCTGGACCCCGCACGCCTGCTGGTCACCGTCTACCACACCGACGATCAGGCCTTCGACATCTGGAAGAAGGTGACGGGCTTCGCGGATGAGAAGATCATCCGCATCCCCACCAACGACAACTTCTGGGCCATGGGCGACAGCGGCCCCTGCGGCCCCTGCACCGAGATCTTCTACGATCACGGCGACCACATCTTCGGCGGCCCTCCCGGTTCGCCGGACGAGGACGGCGACCGCTTCGTCGAGATCTGGAACAACGTCTTCATGCAGTTCGAGAAGGAGAACGACGAGATCGTTCGCGAACTGCCCAAGAAGTCGGTCGACACCGGCATGGGCCTGGAGCGCATCGCCGCCGTCCTGCAGGGCGTCCACTCCAACTATGACGTCGACCTGTTCAAGAGCCTGATCAACGCCTCGGAAGAACTGACCTCGACCAAGGCCGAGGGCGAGCGCGCCCCGTCGCACCGGGTCATCGCCGACCACCTGCGTTCGACCGCCTTCCTGATCGCCGACGGCGTGACGCCCTCGAACGAGGGCCGGGGCTACGTCCTGCGCCGCATCATGCGCCGCGCCATGCGCCACGCCCACCTGCTGGGCGCGTCGGACCCGCTGATGCACCGTCTGGTGCCGACCCTGGTTCAGGAGATGGGCGAGGCCTATCCGGAACTGGGCCGCGCCCAGGCCTTCATCGAGGACACGTTGAAGCAGGAAGAAATCCGTTTCCGCACGACCCTGGGCCGCGGCATGAACCTGTTCGATCAGGCCACGACCGGCTTCAAGGCTGGCGACATGCTGGACGGCCAGACGGCCTTCACCCTGTACGACACCTACGGCTTCCCGCTGGACCTGACGCAGGACGAGGCCCGCCGTCGCGGCTTCAGCGTCAACGTCGACGGCTTCGAGGCCGCCATGGCCGAGCAGCGCGACCGCTCGCGCGAGCACTGGAAGGGCTCGGGCCAGACGGCCTCGGCCGGGGCCTGGCTGGCCCTGCGCGACCAGCACGGCGGCACGGAATTCACCGGCTATGAGTCCGAGACCGGCGAAGGCAAGGTTCTGGCCATCGTCAAGGACGGCGCCGAAGCTGCGTCCGCCGCGACCGGAGAAACCGTCGAGATCCTGCTGGACAAGACCCCCTTCTACGGCGAAGGCGGCGGTCAGGCGGGCGACAAGGGCGCCTTCGTCTGGAGCGGCGGCGAAGGCCGCGTGCTGGACACCAAGAAGCACGGCGGCGACCTGCACGTTCACACGCTGGAAGTGACCCAGGGCGCGCTGGCGACCGGCGCGGTCGTGACCGCCACGGTCGAGGAAGGCTCGCGTCCGACCACCCGCGCCAACCACTCGGCGGCCCACCTGTTCCACGCCGCCGTCAAGAACGTGCTGGGCGCTCACGTCGCCCAGAAGGGCCAGATGGTCGACGCTGAGCGCATGCGCTTCGACTTCAGCCACAACGCCCCGATGACGGACGAGGAGATCGCCCGCGTCGAGGACGAGGTGAACGCCGTCATCCGCCAGAACGTCCCGGTCACGACCGAACTGATGACGCCCGACGCCGCCATCGCGGCGGGCGCCGTGGCCCTGTTCGGCGAGAAGTACGGCGACGAGGTCCGCGTCCTGACCATCGGCCGCGCCCTGTCAGGTCCAGGCGCCTATTCGGTCGAACTGTGCGGCGGCACCCACGTCTTCCGCACCGGCGACATCGCCCTGTTCAAGATCGTGTCCGAAGGCGGCGTGGCCGCCGGCGTGCGCCGCGTCGAGGCCCTGACCGGCGAGGCGGCCCGCCGCTTCCTGCTGGATCAGGCCAATGTCGCCCGCCACCTGGCGCAGGGCTTCAAGATCCAGCCCGCCGAGGTTCCGGCCCGCGTCGAGGGTCTGCAGGCCTCGGTCAAGACGCTGGAGAAGCAGGTCGCCGACCTGAAGAAGCAGCTGGCCCTGGGCGGCGGCGCGGGCGCCAATGCGGCCCCCGAAGAGATCAACGGGATCAAGCTGATCGCCCGCGTTCTGGACGGCGTCGACGGCAAGGGCCTGCGCGGCGTGGCCGAGGACTTCAAGAAACAGATCGGCTCGGGCGTCGTCGCCCTGGTCGGCGTCGTCGACGGCAAGGCGGCCATCACCGTCGCCGCGACCCCGGACATGGCAGGCAAGGTGAATGCGGCCGACCTGGCCCGCGACGCCGTTATCGCCATGGGCGGCAAGGGCGCGGGCGGCAAGCCCGACTTCGCCCAGGGCGGCGCACCGGACGGATCGAAGGCCGAGGACGGCCTGAACGCCATCCGCGCCACGCTGAAGGGCTGATCGCCCGCATATACTGAAACGACAAAGGGCGGCGCATTCGATGCTCCGCCCTTTTTCTTTCCTCCCCATGCAATGGGGAGGGGGACCGCGAAGCGGTGGAGGGGCCAGGATAACGGAACCAAGCAGCCCCTCCGTCTCGTCGGCTGCGCCGCCGATCCACCTCCCCATTACATGGGGAGGAGAGGCTTACTCCGGCGCCCCCAGATCAATCGCCGCCAGCTTCCAGCCGAACAGGTTGCGGCGCTTCATCAGCAGCGACACCGCCTCGTCCGGCTGGTCGTCGCGGGTCAGGGTGACGGCGAAGGTGTCCAGGTCGCGATAGCCCCACGACTGCCGCACGCGGTCATGGTCGCTCTTCGCCTTCGGCTCCGTTTCGACCGAAAGGGCGGGTTTGGGCGTCCGTCCCTCCTGCACCATCATGGAGATCGCCTGCGGGGTGACGAAGGCGTCCACCGCCCCGCCGACGATGGCGGGCGCCAGCAGCATCCCCAGGCCCGACAGGCCGCTGTCGGCCATGCGCGGGTCATTGCGCATCTCGGCCATCATGCGGGCGTTCAGTTCGTCCTTCAGACTGGCGCGGAAGGCGGGAAAGTCCACCTGGCGCTCCAGCCCTTTTTCATCCCCCGCCTTCGCCGCCTGGATCAACGACCGCGCCGCCAGCAAGGGCGATGCGGCGTAGGCGACCACAAGGACTGCGGCCGCAGCCCCCCCCAGACGAATGATCAGTTTGCGATTCATCGGCCCTCCCCTGCCTTACGAACGCGACCAGACGACGACGAAACGGCGTCAAAATCCCCAAGAGTATTAGGGACATGGTTCGTCGGCGGGTTCAATGCGTGTTTTCACGCGGCTCCGTCCCCCTGTCCCCACGCCGTCCTCCTCGAGGATGACGGCGTGTTTGAGGGGAGCGAACGCGATACGCGCCCAACAAAAAAGCCCGCCGGATCGCTCCGGCGGGCCTTGATGTCTTGGCGGCTCCGGGCCGCGCCGGATCAGAAGGCGGAGCCTTCTGACCGCGGCCGACTAGAAAAGCCTCAGCCGATGCCCGGCAGGGCCTTCTTCAGGTTCTCGGACACCTTGTCCAGGAAGCCTTCGGTCGTCAGCCAGGACTGCTGATCGCCGACCAGCAGGGCCAGATCCTTGGTCATGAAGCCCGACTCGACGGTCTCGACGACCACGCGCTCCAGCGTATCGGCGAACTCGGCCAGCTCGGCGTTGCCGTCCAGCTTGGCGCGGTGCTTGAAGCCGCGGGTCCAGGCGAAGATCGAGGCGATCGAGTTGGTCGAGGTGGCCTCGCCCTTCTGATGCTGGCGATAGTGACGGGTGACCGTGCCGTGGGCGGCCTCGGTCTCCATGACCTTGCCGTCCGGCGTCATCAGCACCGAGGTCATCAGGCCCAGCGAGCCGAAGCCCTGCGCCACGATGTCCGACTGCACGTCGCCGTCGTAGTTCTTGCAAGCCCAGACGAAGCCGCCCGACCACTTGATCGCGGCCGCGACCATGTCGTCGATCAGGCGGTGCTCATAGGTCAGGCCGCGCTTCTTGAATTCCTCGGCGTAGTCGGCGTCGAAGACTTCCTGGAAGATGTCCTTGAAGCGGCCGTCGTAGGCTTTCAGGATGGTGTTCTTGGTCGACAGATAGACCGGATAGTTGCGCTGCAGGCCATAGGCGAACGAGGCGTGGGCGAACTCGCGGATCGAGGCGTCCAGGTTGTACATGCCCATGGCGACGCCGGCGCCCGGCGACTTGTAGACCTCATGCTCGATGACCTGGCCGTCGTCGCCGACGAACTTGATCGACAGGGTGCCCGGCCCAGGCATCAGGAAGTCGGTGGCCTTGTACTGGTCGCCGAAGGCGTGACGGCCGACGACGATCGGCTGGGTCCAGCCCGGCACCAGGCGCGGGACGTTCTTGCAGATGATCGGTTCGCGGAAGACCACGCCGCCCAGGATGTTGCGGATGGTGCCGTTCGGCGACTTCCACATCTTCTTCAGGCCGAATTCAGCGACGCGCGCCTCGTCGGGGGTGATGGTCGCGCACTTCACGCCGACGCCGTGCTTCTGGATGGCGTGGGCCGCGTCGATCGTGATCTGATCGTCGGTGGCGTCACGGCTTTCCATGCCGAGGTCGTAATAGTCGAGTTCGAGGTCCAGGTACGGGAAGACCAGCTTGTCCTTGATCATCTGCCAGATGATCCGGGTCATTTCGTCGCCGTCGATGTCCACGATGGGATTGGCGACCTTGATCTTGGCCATGCTTACGCCTCTGTCTCTCAGGGGAAGGAATTCGGTGCAGGGGATATAGCGACCCCGGCGCGCGGGCGCAAAGGGGACGAAAGCCGCACGGCGGGAACGAAGCCGCCGGAACGAAACGGCGGCTTGGCCGCTAGGCTTTTTCACGGCTACGCTTGGCGTCGCCAGTCGATCAAATGCATGGAACGCCTGATGACGCTTCGCCGCCTGCGGTTCGCCGCCTCCGTCGCTCTGCTTCCCCTGGCCCTGGCCGCCTGCAAGGAACGTGAGGCCGCCGCCACGCCCGAAACGCCTGCCGCGCCGGCCCCCGCAGAAGCCGCCGCCGCGCCCGCGGTTCAGACCGCGGCCGCCAATCCGCCCAGCGTGACGCGCGAGTTCCGCGACTGGACCGCCACCTGCGACAACACCAACCACTGCGTCGCCTTCGGACCGGGCGAGAATGAGATGGGCTTCGTCCTCGTCTCGCTCGCCCCCGGCCCTGAGGCGCGGCCCGTCGTCCACATGGGCGGCTGGGGTCTGGAGGACGGCGAAGGCTCCGTCTACGCCGAGATCGACGGCCGCCGCCATGCGGGCCAGAACGCCAAGATGGACGAGGAAGGCGACGTCATCGCCTTCAACACCCCCTCGGCCCAGCTGATGAACGGCCTGGGCAACGGCTCCTTCATGGCGCTGCGACGCGGCGACAAGCAGATCAAGGTCAGCCTGGGCGGGGCCGCCGCCGCCTTCCTGTGGATCGACGAGCGTCAAGGACGGCTGGGCACGACCACCGCCCTGATCCGTCGCGGCGACCGCCCGGCCTCCAGCGTCCCCGCCGCCCCGGCCGCGCCGCGCGTGACCGTGGCCGCCGCCGTGTCCCAGAACGGCCTGGCGCAGGACGACCTGTCGCCGGCGCTGCTGGCCCACCCCAAGGTCAAGGAATGCCTGGCCACGAGCCGCAAGGGCGAACGCTTCGAGCCGGACGTCGAGGTCGCACGCCTGGCCTCCGACAAGCTGCTGTGGAGCGTGCCGTGCGGCGAGGGCGCCTACAACTTCACCCAGGTCTACTTCATCACCCCGGCGGACGGGACCGCGCCCCAACTGGTCGTCTTCCCCACAGCCACGAGCAGCCACGACGAACTGGTCAACAGCCGCTATGATCCCAAGACTCGCACCCTGTTCGCCTTCGGGCGCGGGCGCGGCATCGGCGACTGCGGCCGGATGGGCACCTGGGCCTGGACCGGCGAACGCTTCGCCCTGCTGGACGAGAAAAACATGCCGAGCTGCACCGCCATACCTCAAGATCTGTGGCCGACCACCTGGCGCGCAATCGAAGGCTGAGTCATGAAATTCAATACTGTTTTAGGCGTCTCTGCCCTGAGCTTGGTCCTCATGGCGGGGCTGCCGCCCAACGAGGCTTCGGCCCAGACCCAATGCCCGGTCGGCACGGCGGCCGGGTCGGCGACCTGCGCCCCGGACGCCCCCCAGGGCGTGGACACCAGCACCATGGGCTATCGCGAGCGCGTCGAGGGCCTGGGGGCCTTTGCGTTCAACACCGACACCGGCGCGGTCTATCCCTATGTTCTGCAGGGCCACGACATAGAAGCGGCCATGTTCAACGCCATGCGCAAGTGCGAGCAGCCGGACCATGCCTGGGGCGTCAGCATGCGCGCGCCGACCGAGCCTGACGCCAACTGCGCGCCAGTGGCGTCCTGGCGCAACGCCTGTTCGGCCGTGGCCTCCGGTCAGATCGACGGCTTGACCCGCTTTTTCTCTACGCCGGCGCGCAACGCCCGCACGGCCCGCGCCAACGCCCTCAGCCAGTGCCAGGCCAGCGGCGGCGCCGACTGCGCCATGGCCCACGACGCCGTCTGCACCGCGCGATCCACCCGCACCACCCGCTATTGACGACCGTCCCTACGCATAGACCGGACCGATAAAAAGGGCCGGAGGATCAACCTCCGGCCCTTCCTGTTTCTAGGAGGCGCCTCAGGCGCGCATCCGCCCTTCCAGCACCGCCAGCGGCAGGGAGCCGCTGCCCAGCACCTTGTCGTGGAAGGCGCGCAGGTCGAAGCCCGGCTTGGCTTGCGCCTCTTCGCGCAGGCGCGCGATCACCGTGTGGCCGACCTTGTAGGCGCAGGCCTGACCCGGCCAGACCGAATAGCGGTTGATCTCGCTGTTCGAAGCGTCCAGCGGCTTGGCGCCCGAGCCCGCCATATAGTCGACCGCCTGCTCGCGGCTCCAGCGTTCGGAGTGAATGCCGGTGTCGACCACCAGGCGCACCGCCCGGAACAGGTAGGACATCAGGAAACCGACCCGGCCCAGCGGATCGGTCGCATAGGCGTCCAGATCGTTGGCCGCCACGGCCTCGGCGTACAGCGCCCAGCCCTCGTTGAAGGCCGAGAAGCCCCCCGCGCGGCGCCATTGCGGCAGTTCGCCCGACTCGCGCTGCAGCGCCACCTGCAGGTGGTGGCCCGGCGAAGCCTCGTGATAGGTCAGGGTCGGCAGGGCGAACTTGGGCCAGTTCCCGCTGTCGCGCAGGTTGATGTAGTAGGCGCCCGGACGCGAGCCATCCAGCGGCGGCCCCTGATAGTATCCGCCCGGCGCGCCTGACTGGATCGACACCGGCACGCGGCGCACCTCGACATGGGTCTTGGGCAGGCGGCCGAAGACGGCGGGCAGTTTTGGCTCTAGCGCGGCGACCTGTTCGTTCAGCCACTTCAGCAGCTCTTCCTTGCCCGCGTCGGTGTTGGGGAACAGCTGGGCCGGATCCTTGTTCAGCGCCTGCACGCGTTCGCCGACCGTGCCTTGGGTATAACCCTGCGACTTCAGGATGGCGTCGATCTCGGCGCTGATCTCGGCCACCTGCTCGCGGCCCATGGCGTGGATCTCCTTGGCCGAGAGCGTGGTCGTGGTGTTCGACTTCAGCCCGGCGGCGTAGAAGGCCTCGCCGTCCGGCAGGCGCCACACGCCCGCGTCGTGCACGGCGTCGGGGCGGATCTTCTCCAGCGCCTCGATCTGGCGGGCCAAGGCGGGCTTGATCTTCTGATCGACCAGGGCGACGGCGTGCGCGTCATAACCCGACAGGTTCAGCGCCCCGGCCTTGCGGGCCAGCGACTTGACCATGGCCATGTCGGCGGCCGACGTATCGCGCAGGGTGCGGATCTGCGGCAGCATCCGGTCGATGATGAAGTCCGGCGGAATGACGCCCTGACCAGCGTCCTCACGGATCTTGGCCGTCTCGCCGTCCAGCACGCCGGCGAAGGCGTCCAGGCGCGACAGGAAGGCGTCGGCGCCCGCAGCGTCCTCGATGCGGTGCTGGTTGTCCATGAAGTCCGGCGTCGAGAAATAGGCGCCCGACAGCTGGGTCACGACATAGGGGGACGGACGGCCCGGCCCGGCGCCGTAGGCGAAGCGCGCCGTCTCGGCCGAGGTCTGACGCCCGAAAGAGGCGATGGCGTAGTTCAGCGCCCCGGCCTCGGACAGGCCGGTCTGGTCGAAGGCGCGCAGCTCGGCCCAGCGGCTGATCGCCTTGTCGCGGTCCTTGCGGATGGCGTCAGGCCCGGCTTCGCTCAAGCGAGACGACAGGCCCGCGCGGGCGCCCTTGTCCAGGCCCAGGTTGGTGGCGCGCTCGGGCGACTCGTCGATGTCGGCCTCGAACCAGCCGTCCAGCAGGGCGTTCAGGCGCGTATCGGCGTCGGTGACAGCGGCGGCGGCTTGCGCCAGCGTCGGCGCGGCGACGGCGGTCGCGGCGGCGGTCAGAAGAAGGCGGCGGCGGTCGATCATTCGGATATTCCCCCAACGGAGCCGCGCCGCGCCGGACGCCGCTCCCAAAGCTTACTGAAATGACGGACCGGCGCGTCCGTAAGAGGTCCAGCCGTCAGGCCGGGGTCCAGGCGTTCATGGTCCGCTCCAGAACCGTCAGCGGCACCCCGCCCAGGTTCAGGCCGGTGTCATGGAAGCCCTTGATGTCGAAACGCGATCCCAGGCGCTTCTTGGCGTCCTCGCGCAGGCGCACCCAGGTGGTGTGGCCGACCTTGTAGCTGGACGCCTGGCCCGGCCAGACGCAGTAGCGCTCGACCTCGGTGGCGATGCTGGATTCCTGATCGCCCAGGGTATCGACCATGTAGCGGATGCCCTGTTCGCGGCTCCAGCGCTTGTGGTGCAGACCCGAGTCCACGACCAGACGCGCGGCGCGGAACATCAAGGACTGCAGATAGCCGATCTGGCCGAAGGGATCGTTCTCATAGGCGCCGATCTCGTCCGCCAACTGCTCCGAATACAGGCCCCAGCCCTCGGAATAGGCCGAGAAGCCCATGACCTTCATCAGCAGCGGAGTGTCCGGCTGCTCCATCTGCAGGGCGATCTGGAAGTGATGGCCCGGCACGGCCTCGTGATAGGTCAGGGTCGGCAGTGTCCATTTGGGCCACTCCGCCGTGTCGCGCAGGTTGATGTAGTAGGCGCCCGGACGCGAGCCATCCAGGGCCGGCGCCATGTAGTAGCCGCCCGGCGCCCCGGCCTCGATGGCCTTGGGCACGCGACGGATGTCGCAGGGCGACTTGGGCAGGCGGCCGAAATAGTCCGGCATGCGGGCCTGCATGGCCGCCATCTGGACGTTCAGCTCCTTCAGCAGCTCTTCCTTGGCCTCGTCCGTGTTCGGATAAACGAAGCGCGGATCTTTGCCGAGGGCGGCGATGCGCTGGCCGACCGTGCCTTGCGTCAACCCTTGCGCCTTCAGCAGGCCGTCGGCGCGGGCCGAGATCTCGGCCACCTGATCCAGCCCCATCTGATGCACCTCGTCCGGCGTCATCGAGGAAGTGGTGTAGTTCTTCAGCCCATAGCGATAGTAGGCCTCGCCGTCCGGCAGACGCCACACGCCGCCGTCGTGCGTCGCGCCCGCGCGCACCGCCTTCAGGGCGTCGGCCTGGCGCTGGATGGCCGGATAGACCTCTCGCGTCAGGATCGTCTGCGCCCGTGCGGCCCAGTCGCCGGGGATGTTCTTCTCGGCCGTGCGACGCGCGATCGACTGGCTCATGACCGAGTCGGCTACGGCCGTGCCGGTGATGGCGCCCATCTGCGTCAGGGTGCGGTCGATGACGAAGTCCGGCGGCACGGCCCCGGCGACGTAGTCGATCCGCATCCGCTCGCGTTCGTCGTCCAGGCTGCGGGCGAAGTCCGACAGGCGCGACAGATAGGCCTCGGCGTCATCCGCCGCCTCGATGCGGTGCTGGCTGTCGAGGAAGTCCGGAATCTGCTGGTACGAGCCGCCCAACTGGCTGACCGTATAGGGCGAGGGGTACATCCCGCCGCCATAGGGGAAGGCGTAGCCCTCCTTCACCGTCTCGCCGAAGAAGGTCAGGGAGTCGTGATAGATCTGCTCCTTGGCCGGCAGGGCGTTGCGGTCGATGGCCGCCATGTCCTTCATGGCGGCGACGAACTTGATCTTGTCGGCCTCGACCTTGGCCTGGCTGCGGTCGCTCAGCTTGAAGCGGGCGTCGGCGTGTTCGCCCCGGTCCATGCCCAGCATGGTCAGGGATTCCGGATCCGTCAGGAGCATCTCCTGCGCGATCCGGTTCATCAGGGCGTTGAAGTCGGCCGAGGCGGTCTGCGCCACAGCGGCGTGGGCGAGGGCGCGAACCGGGCCGACAGCGGCCAGCGCTCCCCCCGCGGCGACCGACATCAGCAGGCGGCGGCGATCCATCATGAGCTTCCTCCCAAAAGCGATGGGCCGGGATGCTAGCGAAGCGATGGCCGCCCGCAAGGCTTGATCGTCGCCTTGCGGATTAAGTCTGCGTCATGCGCCCGATCTGGGCGCGCTCACATGGGCCTTGATGCAGTCCCGCACCGCGCGCTTCAGGTCGCCGGGCGCGTTCGGCTCGTCCACGCCCTCGGCGGCAAAGACGGCGCGCATGGCGGCGTCCAAGCCCTTGGGCAGAGCCTCGATCACCTTCTTCTGCCCCTTTTCATGCAGGCAGAAGCCGACCTGATTGCACAGGTCTGCGAACATCTGATCAAAGTCGGGGGCGGCGTTAGTCATCACACTCAGGCTTTCAGCCGCTTGGCGTGGAAGGCCACATGGTCGTCCACGAAGCTGGCCATGAAGAAGTAGGAATGATCATAGCCCGGCTGCATGCGCAGGGTCAGCCCCTGTCCGGCCTTTTGCGCCGCCGCCTTCAGCAGTTCCGGCTTCAGCTGATCGGTCAGGAAGGAATCCGCGTCGCCCTGATCCACCAGGATGTCGTCGAAAACGCCTTTCGCCGCCCCGCCTTCGATCAGCAGGGCCGCGTCATGTTTAGCCCATTTCGTCCGGTCCTCGCCCAGATAGGCGGAGAAAGCCTTCTCGCCCCACGGGCAGCGCGTCGGCGACGAGATCGGCGCAAAGGCCGACACCGACCGGAACAGTTCGGGATGACGCAGCGCCAACGTCAGCGCCCCATGCCCGCCCATCGAATGGCCGAAGACGGAGCGCGTCTTCGTCGTCGGGAACTGGGCGTCGATCAGCTCGATCAGCTCGCCCGTGACATAGCTCTCCATGCGGAAATGCGGCGCCCACGGCGCCTGCGTCGCATCGACATAGAAGCCCGCGCCCTGCCCCAGATCATAGGCGGCGTCATCGGCCACGCCTTCCCCGCGCGGACTGGTGTCGGGCGCGACGATGATGACGCCGTGTTCGGCGGCGGCCTTATAGGCCCCGGCCTTGGTGGTGAAGTTGTCCTCGGTGCAGGTCAGGCCCGACAGCCAGATCAGGACCGGGAACGGCCCCTCTCCCGCAGGAACAAAGACCGACAGCGTCATGGGCGTGCCCGTCGTCGCGCTGTCGTGCTTCAGATAGCGCAGCGTCCCGCCGTGAACGACGTGGCTCTTGACCGTTTCCATCAGACTCAAACTCCAGATCAGTCCGGCCAGACCTTGGCCATGAGGTCGTCATCGAGGACGCCCCCGTCTTCAGAGAAGTGCGCGTACCAGTCGCGCGGGATCGGGGCGACCGCCCCCTCGGGCTGCGCGCCGCCGCCCCAGGCGTCGAACTGCAGGCCGACCAGGATCGGTCCCTGCCGCACCGACGGCGCCGGAACCGCCCCGGCGGCGCCGGTCAGAGCCGCGACGACGTCCGGCTTCATCGCCGGCTCGCCGGTGACGACCCAGGCTCTGGACCGCTCGCCCGGCTTGACCATCAGCAGCATCATGCCCGAAGCGCCCGGCTGTATCGGCTGAGCCTCGGCGGCGGCGGCGACCGCCTCGTCGACAGCGGCCAGATAGGGGGACAGGTCGGCGACCGCGACCCGCTCCTTCATCACCCGATCCGGCAGATACAGCACCACCTTCTTGCGGACCCAGGCCTGCGCCGACGCCTCCGCGGGCGCGGGCGCCTCGCCCTGACTGCAGGCGGCGAGCGCCCCGACGGCCACAACCGCCATGATCGACGCAACCGCCGCCTTCGCCTTCATCGCCTCAACCCTCAGCTCGGCCGGTGAACGGCGCAGATCTTATTGCCCGACGGATCGCGCAGATAGGCCAGGTGCACCACGCCGAAAGGCGTATTGCGCGGCCCAGCCGGATCTTCGATCGCCACGCCGCCCGCCGCGACCCCGGCCTCGGCGAAGGCCACGACCGCCTCCGGCGTAGACGCCGCGAAGCCGATGGTGCCGCCGTTGGCGTGGCAAGCCGCCTGGCCGTCGCGCGGACGGACCACGCCCAGCATTCCGCGCGGCGTCATGTACCAGACCCCCGGCATCGGCGCGTCGCTGGGCGCGCCCGCCTGATGGCCCAGGGCGCCCAGAACGGCGTCATAGAATTTGTGCGAGGCTTCGAGGTCGTTGGCCCCGACAGTGACGTGTGTAAACATGGTGATCCTCCCAGATCCGCCCGATCATCGCGCCGGGCGCGGCAAGCTAAGCCGACAAGGTTTCGTTTGGCAACGAACTTTGCTGCACCTGCTCAGTCGGGCCGCGCGCCCTGGCGGGCGTAGGCGCCCATCAACTCGGCGTAATCCTCAGGCGGCGGGAATTCCGGATAGCCGACCTTGGCTCCCGACTGAGCGCCGGGCAGACGCTCCGTCGTCCAGGTGTCGGCATAGGGAACGACCCACGCCCCGTCGTCCAGCAGGCTGGGCCTCAGGTTGACGAACTGCCCCCCGGCGATGCTGCGCGTGAACAGCCAGGTCTTGCATGACGGACAGAAGTGATGCTCCGGCACGGGATTGTGCAGGCCGCCGATCTCCGTCTCGCCCTCGACCGTCAGCCCCTCGCTGGGCAGCATCAAGCTCAGGGAATAGGCGCCGCCCGTCAGCTTCTGACAGGCGCGGCAATGACAGGCCGCCGCGAAGACCGGGGCCTGGGCGACCTGAACTTTCACCTGCCCGCAGAGGCAGGCCCCCGTCCACGGCAGTTTCCAGTCGCCCATGGCTGTATCCCTCTCGTTAGAAGACGATGACCGAACGAATGCTCTTGCCTTCATGCATCAAATCGAAGGCCTCGTTAATCCGCTCCAGCGGCAGGGTGTGGGTGATCATCGGATCGATCTCGATCTTGCCGTCCATGTACCAGTCGACGATCTTGGGCGTGTCGGTGCGGCCCCGCGCGCCGCCGAAGGCCGAGCCCTTCCAGACGCGGCCGGTGACCAGCTGGAACGGACGGGTGGCGATCTCCTTGCCCGCCTCGGCCACGCCGATGATGACGCTCTCGCCCCAGCCGCGGTGACAGGCTTCCAGCGCCTGACGCATGACCACGGTGTTGCCGGTGCAGTCGAAGGTGTAGTCGGCGCCGCCCCCGGTCAGCTCGACCAGATGGGCCACCACGTCCGACACATCCTTCGGATTGACGAAGTGGGTCATGCCGAAGCGACGGCCCCACTCCTCCTTGTCGCCGTTGATGTCGACGCCGATGATCATGTCGGCCCCGACCATCTTCAGCCCCTGGATGACGTTCAGACCGATGCCGCCCAGGCCGAAGACCACGGCGTTGGCGCCCGGCTCGACCTTGGCCGTGTTGACCACCGCGCCCACGCCCGTCGTCACGCCGCAGCCGACGTAGCAGGCCTTGTCGAAGGGCGCGTCCTTGCGGATCTTGGCCACCGCGATCTCGGGCAGGACGGTGTAGTTCGAGAAGGTCGAGCAGCCCATGTAGTGATGAAGGGTCTGGCCCTTGTAGGAAAAGCGGCTGGTCCCGTCCGGCATCAGCCCCTTGCCCTGCGTGCCCCGGATCGAGGTGCACAGGTTGGTCTTGCGGCTCAGGCACGACTTACACTGGCGGCATTCCGGCGTGTACAGCGGGATGACATGGTCGCCGACCGCAAGGCTGGTCACGCCCGGCCCCACCTCGACCACCACGCCCGCGCCCTCATGGCCCAGGATCGAGGGGAAGAGACCCTCGCTGTCCAGACCGTCCAGCGTATAGGCGTCCGTGTGGCACACGCCCGTCGCCTTGATCTCGATCAGCACCTCGCCCGCGCGCGGACCCTCCAGATCGACCTCGACGATCTCGAGCGGGCGTTTGGCTTCGAACGCGACAGCGGCGCGAGTTTTCATGGGTCTTAGTCCTTCGGACGCCCCTAACGCTCGCGACGCGGTCGCTCGCTGCTTCAGGGGCATGAGGTGGGCGGGTGATTTGGCGACCTTACTACGCCCGTTCCAGCTGGGTCGAAACGGCGACAACCGCAAAACATTATTGCTGTTAAGCAATAATCCTGATCCAACGTCCCCATGAGCCGCTGGGACGGGATCGACGAATTCACCGCTGTCGCTGAACAGGCCAGCTTCTCGGCCGCCGCCCGGCGCCTCGGCCTGTCCACCTCCGCCGTCAGCCGCGAGATCGCCCGGCTGGAGGACCGCCTCCAAACGCGCCTGCTCCACCGCACCACCCGCCGGGTCGAACTGACCGACGCAGGCCGTGACTTCCTGGCACGCTGTCGTCGCCTGATCGATGAGCGCGACGAGGCCCTGGCCGCCGTCCAGCCCGACGATCAGGCCCCGCGCGGCCTGCTGCGGATGACCTGTTCCGTCTCCTATGGCGAGCGATTCATCGCCCCCGCCGTCAACGCCTTCGCACGCCAGAACCCCGAGCTTCGCATCGAGCTCGACCTCGACAATCGCCTGCGCGATCTGGTCGGCGACGGCTATGATCTGGCGGTGCGGTTCGGTCATCTGACCGACTCGCGGCTGATGGCGCGGCGCCTGGCCTCGCGGCGGCTGATCCTGTGCGCCAGCCCCGACTATCTGGCCCGCCGCGGCGCCCCGCGCGACCTGTCCGAGATCCCCAGCCACGACGGCCTGATCGGCTCGGCCGAACACTGGCGCTTCACCGAGGCGGGCCGCGAGGTCAGCCTGCGTCCCACCGGCCGCTGGCGCTGCAACTCCGGCGCGGCGGTGCTGGACGCCGCCCTGCAGGGCCTCGGCCTGTGCCAACTGCCCGACTTCTACGTGGCCGAGGCCCTGTCAGCGGGCGCCCTCGTCTCTTTGCTGGACGAGGCCCGCCCGCCCGACGAAGGCGTCTGGGCCGTCCACCCCCACCCCCGCCACGTCCCGCCCAAGGTCCGCGCCATGATCGACTGGCTGCACGACCGTCTGTCCGCGCCGGGCGTTCGAAATCAGGGCTAGACTGATGGTGATGAAGAGCCTGAGTCCCGCCTATCTGAAACTCCGCCGTCGAGTGGACGCCCTGCTGTCAAACCCCGCACAGCATATTGAGGTCGGCCCTTTATATATTCGACGCAATGATCTGATAGCCGCCATTCCTTTCGCGGCGTTCGCCCCACTCATTCTTTTTCATCTTCTCCTCATCCCTCTACCATGGACAGCTTGGCTGCTGGCCCTCCCGTGGGCTGCGACGTCAGGGATCTTCCTAGGATGGCGGGCCTGGCGGTTGATCCGGGCCGACAGCATCAAGTCCGCGCGCGACTATGATCGGCGCGCCAAATTCCTGTTGCCGCCTGAGTACGCTACCTCAGAAAGCCTGCTGGCGCACCAGCGACGCAAGCGGAGATCCAAGCGATGAACCTCGTCATCCTGACCGGCGCCGGCGTCTCGGCTGAGAGCGGGGTGCCCACCTTCCGCGCCTCGGACGGCCTGTGGGAGGGGCATCGCGTCGAGGCCGTCGCCACGCCCGAGGGCTTCGCCGCCGACCCGGCCCTGGTGCAGGACTTCTACAACCAACGACGACGCCAACTGGCCGGCGTCCAACCCAACGCCGCGCACCGGGCGCTGGCCGATCTGGCGGCGCGATGGACGAGCGATTTCCTGCTTGTGACGCAGAACGTCGACGACCTGCACGACCGCGCGCACATGGACACGCCGCCCGCGCCGGGCTTCGAGCTGATCCACATGCACGGCGAGCTGAAGAAGGCGCGCTGCACCGCCTCGGGCGTCGTCTGCGACTGGCATGAAGACCTGGAGGCTAGCCACGCCTCGCCCCATCACCCGCTAGGACGTTTGCGCCCGCACATCGTCTGGTTCGGCGAAATCCCGCTGGAGATGGAGCGGATCGAGGCGGCGCTGGCGCGATGCGACCTGTTCGTCTCCATCGGCACCTCGGGCGCGGTCTATCCGGCGGCGGGCTTAGTCCAACTGGCGCGCATGGCCGGGGCGCGGACGGTCGAGATCAATCTGGAGCCGACGCAGGGCGCGGGCCTGTTCGACGAAGGCGTCTACGGCCCCGCCAGCGAGACCGTGCCCGCCTTCTTCGGCGCGCTTTAGGCCCTCGGCCCGAACAGAATGATCGCCGCGCCGATCAGGCAGACCGCGCCGCCGATGACGTCCCAGCGGTCCGGCGTCGTCTTCTCGACCAGCGCCATCCACGCCAGCGACGCCACGATATAGACCCCGCCATAAGCCGCGAACGCTCGCCCCGCCGTCTCGGCCGGAACCATGGTCAACAGCCACGCGAAGGCGATCAGACAGAGCACGCCCGGCGCCAGCCACCACGGCGAGCGGTCCAGCTTCAGCCAGGCCCAGAAGGCGAAACAGCCGCCGATCTCAGCGAGGGCCGCGAGGGGATAGACAAGGACGAGTTTCACTTATCCTTCTTCGCCGCCTCCGCCTTTTCCGCCGCCAGCTTCGCCAGCACCCGGCCGCGCCCCTTGGCCAGGGCGTGGATGGCGCCGCGCATGGTGGCGACCTCCTGCTCGGTGAAGGCCGCGCGGCCCAGCATGACGCGCAGATTCTGGCTCATCGAACGCTTCTTCTCGGGCGGATAGAAGAAGCCGCCGTTGTCCAGCTCCGCCTCCAGATGCTCGTACATGCCCAGCAAGAGGTCGTTCGACGCGGGCGGCTCGCCCTCGCGGAAGCGCGGCGGTGGGGCGTCCAGGATCAGGGTGCGCCACTCATAGGCGTTGATCGCCACCGCCTGCGCCAGATTCAGCGAATGGTGCTTGGGGTCGATCGGGATGGTGGTGATCCCGGCGCACAGAGCGATGTCGCCGGTCTCCAGCCCCGCCCGCTCGCCGCCGAACAGCAGGCCGGTCTTCAGGCCCGAGGCCGTGTCGTCATACAGGATGCGCGCGCTCTCGCGCGGGGTGCGAACCGGCTGGCGCGTCTCGCGCGGGCGGGCGGTGGTGGCGAAGACGGTGTTCAGGTCGGCGATAGCCTCGGCCACGCTGTCGAACACCTTGACCCCGTCCAGCACCCAGTCGGCGCCGGACGCCGTGGCCCAGGAGCGGTCCTGAGGCCAGCCGTCGCGCGGGCTGACCAGCCGCAGCTTCGACAGGCCGAAATTGGCCATGACGCGGGCGACCGCGCCGATGTTGTCGGCCATCTGCGACTTGTCGAGGACGACGACGGGAGGGGTGAGTTCAGTCATGGGCGCTCAATAGTCCTTCTCCCCTTGCGGGAGAAGGTGGCAGTCCTCGGGCTTGTCCCGAGGGCTGACGGATGAGGGGTCTCGCCTCCCCATCCGTCAAAGCCCGAGAAACCCCTCATCCGAGCCCTTCGGGCCCGCCTTCTCCCGCAGGGGGAGAAGGAAGAATCAGTCCTCGCCGACCATCGAGGTCCACGGGTCGACGCGGCCCGCCTCGACCTCGGCGACCTTCACCGCCGGCCAGCCGATGCTGCTGTTCGCCGACACGCGCCAGGCGGCCGATACGAAGTCGCGCAGCTCCGACGCCCCGGCCGCCAGACGCTCATTGACGAAGACCGCGCCGCGCGGGTCCGTGTCCTTGAACGCGCCCGCCTTCTCCATCCGATAGAAGGGAATGACGGTCGTCAGGGTGGCGTTCAGATGCGAGGCCGTGCGGGCGCGCAGGTCGAAGCCTTCGACGTTCATGGGCGCCATGGCCGCCTCGACCGCATCCAGACGCAGGGTCCGGCTGGTGAAGGCGCCCTCGAAATCGCCGTGGGTGCGGCGCGACTTGGTGAAGCCCTCGGGGTTGGTCTCGCCCGCCCAGCCGTTGAAGTGGATGGTCGTGTGGTGCGGCTGGGACGCATCGCCGACGAAGTGGCTCAGCACCCCGATGTCGCGCAGGATCAGCTGCTCGCGGCGTTCGCGGTCGGCGCGGTACCAGGCCTGTTTGGCCAGATCCGGCTCGCGCGCCTCGGCGGCGGTCAGCACGCGCCAATAGGCGAAGTCGCGCTCCAGATTCTGCCAGGCGTCCATGATGGCGTAGGGCAGGTAGCCCGCCTTATCCACGTCCAGACCGGCGCGGATCAGGGCGGCGTCATATTCCGACTTCAGGCGCGGCAGGTCAGCCATCGTCATGCCGCGCGCGTCCATCACCCGGCCCTCATCATCCATGTCGACGAAGTGGGCGGTGTCGCGCTCGCGGTCGTGCGGCTGGCCCGCGCCCTTCCAACGGTCGGGCTCGCGCGAATATTCGCCGACGTCAGACGCGGCCCCGGCCGTGCGCAGGAAGGCGGGCAGATCGCCCGGCAGGGCCCGCATGGCCGCCACGCCGATCACCCGGTGGCCCGAACTGCCCCAGGCCTCGACCTGAACGGCGGGCGCCGCGACCAGCACCAGGGCCGCGGCGGAAATCATCAGGCGTTTGACTTGTCGGTTCATGAGACGGCGCCGTTGGAAATTTCAGAAAGGGAAACGACGGCTTATCCCATTCCCGCGCACCGCTCCACCCGCCGCTCACGACCGCAGCAGCGCCGATCACGCCACCGTTATCTTGGCGTCGGCGCCAGCTTTTCTTGCCAATAAAGTGTTAGCGCCCGCGATCAAGTCGTTAACGGCGGAGACGGCTACGACAGTATAGAACTTAAAATCGATCAATACTTATACCCTATAGTCACAATAGCCTGACGCCGGAAGGCGATAGACTGGCCCCATTTGCGCCTTATCCACTACCGATACAGCGACTGATCTCATTCGCCGCAATTACGCCGCAATTCGTCGTCAGAAACCGCCCTGCCGGAGCGTGTCGGGACCGGTGCTGCATGAAGTTTGAACGATGTTGAGCACGGCCGCCGCGCTTGCCATGTTGTGGACCATGGCCTTCTCCGGGTCCGGAGAGCCTGTCCCTTACGAAACGGCCGTCGCCCGCGACGCCGCTGTCGTAGAAGCCGCCGCGACGGCCCCCGGTTCCATAGACTCCGCCGAAACGGCGGACCTGTCGGCCGAACAGCTCGAACTGATGGCCGGCGATCCCGACTGGCGCGCCTCGGCCCGCCTCTATCACGCCGGCGGCGGCGGAGCGACCGGCAACGATTCCCTGGGCTGCCGCCCGATTCCGATGCGCACGGTCGCGGTCGACCCGCGCGTCATCCCGCGCCGCACCAAGCTGTTCATCCGCGAGACGGTCGGCCTGCGCATGAACGACGGCACGGTGCACGACGGCTACTGGTACGCCTCCGACACCGGCGGCGCGATCAAGGGCGCCAAGATCGACCTCTACACCGGCCACGGCCGCGCCTCGATGCGCCCGGCCATGAGCCTGAACATGAAGACCCTGACCATCGCTGACGCAGGCGATTTCGACGGCTGCCCCCCGGCGTGGGAGACCGCCTCGAACTGAGGCCTTTCAGCCTGACGACAAAAAGGGCGGCCGGTTCGATCCGGCCGCCCTTTTTCGTTCTCCTCCCTACGCAGTGGGGAGGTGGCGCGGCGCCGAAGGCGACGTGACGGAGGGTCTGCTTGGTTCCGCGACCTAAAACCTGACTGGCTGCACAGGGCTCGCCGTCCCGGCCCCTCCACCGCTTGGCTGCTCCGCGCCGCCCTTCGGGTCGCGGTCCCCCTCCCCATTGCATGGGGAGGAAAGCGTCAGTCAGAACTTCCGCTTGCCGCTGACCGTCTCGAAGAACAGGCGGAAGTCGCCCATCAGGCTCCACAGCGGATATTTGAACGTCGCGGGCCGGTTCTTCTCGAAGAAGAAATGCCCCACCCAGGCGAAGCCGTAGCCGACCAGCGGCATGGCCAGCAGCCACCAGGGATTCAGGGTGAAGCAGAAGGCCACGAAGGCCGCGATCACCAGCCCCGTCCCGACCACATGGATGCGACGGCACGTCCGGTTGGAGTGCTCATGGATGTAATAGGGGTAGAAGGCCTCGAACGAGGCGTACCGCCCTTGGGGCTGCTCGATGCTCATGACCCCAGCCTGCCCCCGGATCGCGCCGGGGGCAAGCCAAAGACCATCGATCAGGGATCAGAGGTCAGTCGAAGCGCTTGCCCGCCTTCTTCGGCCCCTTGGCGAAGGGCTTGCCGCCGCCCTTGAAGTCCGGCTTGCCCTTGAAGCCCGCCTTGGGCGTGAAGGGCTTCTTGTCGCCCTTGTCCTTGAAGCCCGGCTTCTTGCTGAAGCCGCCCTCGCCCGGCGCCGCATCGGTGCGGGGCGCATAGGGCTTCTTCTTGAAGGGACGCTCGCCATCGGCGCTGCGGCCCGCGTCGCCGTCCGGGCTCCACGGCTTCTTCTTGAACGGAGGGCGGCCCTGGCCGTCCTCGTCGCGACGGAAGGGCTTCTTGGCGTAGGGGCGGGCCTCGCCGTCACGCTCGAAATTGCGGTTGCGCGCGCCCTTCATCGAACCGGGCGTCGGCGCCTCGGACGGGGTGATGCGGGCCTCTTCCTTGCTCTGGGCCGCCGCGGCGCGGAAGGCGTCGGCGTGGGTCAAGGCGACCTCGAAGCGCGTCTCTTCGGGGAAGGTGCGGATCGAGCCGATCTGCTGCTTGGTGATGCCCCCGATGCGGCAGATCAGCGGGATCAGCCACTTGGGATCGGCGTTGCGGTTGCGGCCGATGTCCAGGCGGAACCAGCTGACTTCGTCCGGCTGCAGCCGGTCGCCCGGCCACGGCGCGGGGGCGTAGGCGTCGCCGCCCGCCGCATCGCGATCCTTGCGCGGCTTGCGCTGCGGGCCCTCGCCCGGATCGGTCAGGTCTTCCGGCGCGGGCAGGTTCTTGCGCAGCAGCACCAGCAGGGCGCGCGCCAGATCATCCGGGGTGCGCTCCTTGACCAGCTTTTCGACCAGACCGGCGTCCTCGTCCGCGCCTTCCTCGGCGAAGACGGGGGCGGCCAGCAGGCGCTGCTCGTCCTGAGCGCGGATTTCATCGGCGGTCGGTGCGCCCGACCAGACGGCCTCGACCCCGGCCGAGCCCAGCAGCATCTCGGCCTTGCGGCGACGGCTGTGCGGGACCAGCAGGACCGAAATCCCCTTCTTGCCCGCGCGGCCGGTGCGGCCCGAGCGGTGCAGCATGGTCGCCTTGTTGATCGGCAGCTCGGCGTGGATCACCAAGCCCAGATCGGGCAGGTCCAGACCGCGCGCGGCCACGTCGGTGGCGACGCAGACGCGGGCGCGGCGATCGCGCAGCGCCTGCAGCGCCTCATTGCGCTCGCGCTGGCCCATCTCGCCCGACAGGGCGACCGAGGCGAAGCCGCGCTCGACCAGCGAGGCCTGAAGATGACGCACCGAATCCCGTGTCGAGCAGAAGACCAGCACGCCCGGCGCCTCGAAATAGCGCAAGACGTTGACCACGGCGCGCTCGATCTCGTTCGGGGCGATGCGCAGGGCGCGGTATTCGATGTCGTTGTGCGGCTGGCTGCGGTCGACCGTGTCGATGCGCACCGCGTCCTTCTGATAGCGCTTGGCCATGATCGCGATGTCGCGGGCGATGGTGGCCGAGAACAGCAGGGTGCGGCGCTCTTCCGGCGCCTGGTCGAGGATGTATTCCAGATCCTCGCGGAAGCCCATGTCCAGCATTTCGTCGGCTTCATCCAGCACGACGACGCGGGCGGCCGACAGGTCCAGCGCCCCGCGATCGATATGGTCCTTCAGACGGCCCGGCGTGCCGACGACGACGTGGGCGCCGTAGTTCAGGGCGCGCGCCTCCTTGCGGGCGTCCATGCCGCCGACGCAGGTGACGATCTTGGCGCCCGCCTCGGCGTACAGCCATTCCAGCTCCGCCGCGACCTGCAGCGCCAGCTCGCGCGTCGGGGCGATGGCCAGCATCAGCGGCGTGTCCGGTTGACCGAACCGTTCGTCCTCGCCCAGCAGGGTCGGCGCCGCCGCCAGACCGAAGGCCACCGTCTTGCCCGATCCGGTCTGGGCCGAAACCAGCAGGTCCGCCTCGCCATGGCCTTCCAGCACGGCCGCCTGGACCGGCGTGGGCTCGGCATAGCCCTTGTTCAGCAGGGCGCGGTCAAGCGCGGGATGGATCGCAGGAAAGGGCATGAAAGGCCTGGAGTTCAGATGCGAGGCGACCGTCAAACGGCCGCGCCCGGCGAGGCGTCGCAGCCTGCCGGGCGTCGGGGAAGGCGCTCCCTATACACGAATAAGGGCCGGGGTGGGGCCGAATCGCACAAAAACGACCGCCGTTCACCACGTCCGTTGATCGGGCGTTGACCACGCAGGGGCGATGCTGGCCGGGTTCAGACCTCCGTCCGCCGAAGGATCATCCATGATCTCGCCGCTCAGCACCGCCGCCGCCGGGATGCAGGCCGCCTCGGCCCGGCTGGAGGACAGCGCCCGCCGCGTCGCCACGGGCCGGATGGACGACTACGCCGTCGAGGCGGTCGAGCAGATCCGCGCCAAGAGCGAGTTCTCAGCCAACGCCGCCGTCGCCCGCACGGCGGATGAGATGACGGGAACCCTGCTGGATATTCTGGTCTAGGCCTCTATCCCGCCTTGTCCGGCAGGTGGAAGAAGTCGACGAACCGCGCGAACGTCGCCCGGTCGCCCTCGATCGTCATCGCCCCCTCGCCTTCCAGCGCCTCTAGCCGAACCTTGCCGTAGACGGCGGCGGCCACGACCTGGGCCGGGGCGCGCACCACGACGTCGCAGCCCTCGACCTCGCCGCGCATGGCGTCGATGACGCCGCTCGCCACGCTTACGACCATCCGGTCCTCGCCCAGAACAAAGCCCAACCGCATCTCGGCGCCCTGCGCGCGGGCGGGATCGAACATGGTCTTGAACGACTGCATGATGGAGACGGCGCTGATCGGCAGGGTCGGGTCGTGTTGAGGCGAGCGCGCGGCCCAGCGGCCCAGCACCATGAAGACCGGCTCGATCTCATAGCCCCAGTCGGTCAGCTCATAGACCTGAACCGAGGCGGGCGGCGGCAGCTTGCGGCGCCGGACCACGCCCGAGGCCTCCAGCCCCTCCAGCCGCTGAGTCAGCACATTGGCCGACAGGCCGCACAGGTCTTTTCGCAGGTCGCTGAAACGACGCGGCCCCATCATGAGTTCTCTGATGACCAGCAAGGCCCACCGCTCGCCCACCAGATCCAGCCCGTGCGCCGCCCCGCAGGCGTCGTGATAGCGCCGGGATCGGGATTCGGACTTAGTAGTTACTTTTTCTAACTTCATAGTTGACTAACATAACATCAAGGCGCAGAACGACCAACATCATAGGGCAGGCCGTCCGGGGAGGGAGGGCCGCGCAAGGGAGGACCACCGCCGATGCCCAAGCTGATCTTCATCAACCTGCCGGTCGCGATCTGCCGCGCTCCGTCGCCTTCTATGAGGCGGTCGGCGCGACCCTGAACCCGCTGTTCTCGGACGAGACGGCGGCCTGCATGGTCTTTTCCGACACCATCCACGCCATGCTGCTGACGCATGAGAAGTGGGCGACCTTCACCGACCGCGCCATTCCGGACGCGAAGAAGACGGCCCAGGTGCTGATCTGCGTGTCGGAGGACAGCCGCGACGGCGTCGACGCCGTGGTCGATCGCGCCGCCGCCGCCGGCGGCCAGGCCGATCCCAACGCCAGACAGGACTACGGCTTCATGTACGGCCGCAGCTACGCCGATCCCGACGGCCACATCTGGGAGGTCATGTGGATGGACCCGGAAGCCGCCGCCCAGGGGCCGGAAGCCTTCGCCTCCCAGGTCGGCGGGGGTTGAGCCATGAGCGACCTCTACGAACTCAGCGTCAGCCGCTTCATCAAGGCCTCGCCCGAGACGGTGTGGCGGGCCTGGACCCGGCACGCGACCGAATGGTTCACCCCGCGCCCGTGGAGCACGGTGTCGGTCGACCATGACCTGCGCCCCGGCGGCCGCGCCGACGTCGTCATGCAGTCGCCCGAGGGCGAGCGGCATGAGTATCGCGGCGTGGTGCTGGAGGTGGAGCCGGGCCGCCGCCTGGTGACGACCGGCGCCTTCACCGAAGGCTGGATTCCGCAGCCGGGCGAGATGAATTTCGTCCGCATCGACACCTTCGAGCCCGAAGGCGACGGCACGCGCTACACCGCCCGCGCCCGCCACTGGGACGAAAAGGCCATGCAGGCCCACCGCGACATGGGTTTCGAGCCCGGCTGGGGCGCCGCCGCCGACCAACTGGCCCAGGTCGCTGAAACCCTGAGCCCTCAGGAGAGCGCGTCATGAGCGACAAGATCATTCCCTGCATCTGGTACGACCTCGGCCAGGCGAAGAAGGCGGCCGAGTTCTACGTCTCGCTGGGCCTGCCCGACAGCCGCATCGACCGCGTCGTCGCCAGCCCCGCCGACAATCCGTCCAGCCCCGAAGGGTCCGAACTGGTGGTCGAGTTCACCCTGGCCGGGCGCCGCTACGTCGGCCTGAACGGCGGCCCGATCTTTCCTCAGACCGAGGCCGTGTCGTTCATGATCATGACCGACGACCAGGCCGAGACCGACCGCCTGTGGGACGCCATCGTCGGAAACGGCGGGGCCGAAAGCGCCTGCGGCTGGTGCAAGGACCGCTGGGGCGTGAACTGGCAGATCACCCCGCGCCGCCTGATGGCCTTCTACGACGACCCCGACCCGGCCCGCGCCAAGGCCGCCTTCGAGGCCATGATGACGATGCACAAGATCGACATCGCCGCCATCGAGGCCGCTGCTGACAGGATCGGGTAGGCCAAGAAGCTAAGCCGTTCGATCTGTCGCTTTCGACCAAGACGACGACCCTGCCCGCCCCGACCATCCGCCTGCCCTCAAACAGCGAGCCGCCGCGCGGCGAGCGATTGGGGCCAACCTCCGAAGGAGAACCAAGATGAGCTACATCACCGGCTTCCTGACCCCCGTGAAGACCGAGAACAAGGACCGCTACATCGAGTCCGCCCGTGTCGCCTGGCCGCTGTTCAAGGGCTACGGCGCCCTGGCCCATGTCGAGAACTGGGGCGTGGACGTGCCCGACGGCAAGGTCACCAGCTTTCCCATGTCGGTGAAGCTGGAGGACGGCGAGGTCGTCGTCTTCTCCTGGCTGATCTGGCCCGACAAGAAGACCGCCGACGACGCCTGGGCCAAGATGCAGGACGACCCCGCCATGGCGAACATGGACATGCCCTTCGACGGCAAGCGCATGATGTGGGGCGGCTTCGAAACCGTCTTCGACGAGAAGCAGTAAAACCCCGCCCAAGGCCCTCCCCCTCGATGCGGGAGAGAGACCGCGTCAATAAAAAAGGGCGGCCCCGTCGGAGCCGCCCTTTTCCAATCATTTTCCCGGATCAGCTGTCCAGGAAGCTCCGCAGCTTCCGCGACCGCGAGGGGTGCTTCAGCTTGCGCAGGGCCTTGGCCTCGATCTGACGGATGCGTTCGCGCGTGACTGAGAACTGCTGGCCGACCTCTTCCAGAGTGTGGTCGGTGTTCATGCCGATGCCGAAGCGCATCCGCAGAACGCGCTCTTCACGCGGGGTCAGCGAGGCCAGCACGCGGGTCGTCGTCTCGCGCAGGTTCGACTGGATGGCGGCGTCGATCGGCAGGACGGCGTTCTTGTCCTCGATGAAGTCGCCCAGGTGGCTGTCTTCCTCGTCGCCGATCGGGGTTTCCAGCGAGATCGGCTCCTTGGCGATCTTCAGCACCTTGCGGACCTTCTCCAGCGGCATGGCCAGGCGTTCGGCCAACTCTTCCGGGGTCGCCTCGCGGCCGATCTCGTGCAGCATCTGGCGCTGGGTGCGGACGATCTTGTTGATCGTCTCGATCATGTGCACCGGGATGCGGATGGTGCGCGCCTGGTCGGCGATCGAGCGGGTGATCGCCTGACGGATCCACCAGGTGGCGTAGGTCGAGAACTTGTAGCCGCGGCGGTACTCGAACTTGTCGACCGCCTTCATCAGGCCGATGTTGCCCTCCTGGATCAGGTCCAGGAACTGCAGGCCGCGGTTGGTGTATTTCTTGGCGATGGAGATCACGAGGCGCAGGTTGGCCTCGACCATTTCCTTCTTGGCCTGACGGGCCTCGCGCTCGCCCTTCTGCACCATCTGGACGATGCGGCGATAGTCGTCGATCGGCACGCCCGCCTCGGTGGCGACGGCGGCGATCTGGGTGCGGATCGTGTCGATCTGGGCGGCTTCATTCTCGCTGAACTTGGTCCAGCGGACACCCATCTCCTTGATGCGCTCGGCCCAGGTCGGGTCCATCTCCGAGCCGAAATAGGCCTTGAGGAACTCGGGCCGCGAAATGCCGTAGCCGTCGGCCAGACGCAGCAGGCGGCCTTCCTGGCCGATCAGGCGCTTGTTGATGGCGTACAGCTGTTCGACCAGCGCCTCGATGCGGGCGTTGTTCAGCTTCATCGTCTTCAGGCGGTCCGAGATGGACGCCGTCAGAGCCTCATAGGTCTTCTGGTCCTTGGCGGTCAGGACTTCGCCCTTCAGGCGCGCCTCGACCAGCTTGTCCTGCAGCTTGCGGAACTCGCCGAAGTCGACGGCGATGGCGTCCAGCACCTCCATGACGCCGTCGCGCAGTTCGGCCTCCAGGGCCGAGATCGACATGGCGCCGCCGTCGTCGAAGTCCTCGTCGTCGTCCTCTTCGCCGTCGCCGTCCGGCTCGCCGGTCGGCTGGGCCGGGGCGGGCTGGTTGTGCGGCAGGGACGAGGGATTCAGGATGCCGTAGGTGGCGTCCAGGTCGATCACTTCGCGCAGCAGGATGCGGTTGTTGGCCAGCTCCTCGCGCCAGACCATGATGGCCTCGAAGGTCAGGGCGCTTTCGCACAGGCCCGAGATCATGGCGTCACGGCCGGCCTCGATGCGCTTGGCGATGGCGATTTCGCCCTCGCGGCTCAGCAGCTCGACCGTGCCCATTTCGCGCAGATACATCCGCACCGGGTCGTCGGTGCGGTCATAGGCGGCCTTGGCGGGCGCTTCGGCGACCGAGGTCTCGGCGGCGGCGGCCACGTCGGTGCCGGTCGCCTCAGCGGCGTCCTCTTCGGCTTCGACGACGTTGACGCCCATCTCCGACAGCATGGCCAGGATGTCTTCGATCTGGTCCGGCGTGACTTCTTCGGACGGCAGAACCTTGTTCAGCTCCTCCATCGTCACATAGCCGCGCGTCTTCGCCTGGCGGATGAATTTCTTCACCCCGGCGTCGGTGAGATCGAGCAGGGGCCCGTCGGCGTTGGTTTCGGCGTCCTGCGTCTCGGTCTGCGCGCTCATTCAGTCTGTCTCCACGGCCACGGAGGGTGATCAGGCCCCTGCGGCGAAAATACAACGCCCGACGACTTCGTTGGTTACGAAGAAGCCGCGTCTTCCCAAATCGTTCCGGTCTTGATGGCTCGCCGCAAAGCATCGCGCTCAGCCTTCACCAGGGCGAAAGCTGAGTTATCGAAGGCCCGATGAGCCTCCGACTTCGCTGAAGCCAGCGCCTCGTCCAACGCCGCTGCGCGGGTCAGAGCGTCGAACGCTTGCGACCACCGGATCCTCGCCTCGCCGAGGGGCTTGTCTGCAGCCAGGAATGGCGCGCCGGACTTCGCCGCCGCCTTCTCGACCTCGTGCATCAAGGCATCATGACCCGATTGGGCCAGATGGCGGCGCAGGGCGGCGGAGTCAAGGGTCCGGCCCGAGAAACGCAGTCGAACCAGCTCCTGGGCCAGCCCGTCCAGGGCCGGATCGCCGAAGCCGTAGCGCGCCACCGCCTCCATGTGATCGTCCAGCCGCTCCGGGTCGTCGATGGCGCCGTGGGCCAGGGCGGCGGCGATCGGCTCGACCGATCGGAACAGGGCCTGCATGGCCTGCGCCCCCTCCACCGTCTGCCCCTGCAGGGGCGGCGGACCGCGCCAACGCCCGCCCGGCCCCGGCCGTCCGCCCGACTGCGGCGGCCGCTGCTGTTGCTGACGCGGGAACAGGGCGTCGAAGCGATCGAACAGGTCGCGCCTGTATTGCTCGGCCAGATCCTTGTCCTGCACCGCGTTGGCCGCCTGACGCAGACGCCCCTTCAGCCCCGCCTTGCGTTCGGGCGTGTCCAGCGGTTCGGCCTCCACCTCGCGGCGGAACAGCACCTCGGCGAAGGGCCGGGTCGTCGCCATCGCCTGACGCAGGGCGGGCGCCCCGCGATCGCGCAGGATGTCGTCCGGATCCTGCCCGCCCTCCAGCAGGGCGAAGCGGAAGGACTTGCCCGGCTTCAACAGCGGCAGCGCCCGCTCGATCGATCGATAGGCGGCGCGAAGGCCCGCCGCGTCGCCATCGAAGCTCAGCACCGGCTCGGCCGAGACGCGCCACAGACGCTCCATCTGCTCCTCGGTCAGGGCCGTGCCCATCGGCGCGACCGCAGGCAGGCCCGCCCGCTGGCAGGCGATGACGTCCATATAGCCTTCGACGACGATGATGCCCTGCTCGCCCCGGCTCTCGGCGCCCATGATCCGCCGCGCCTCCGGCAGGCCGTACAGGGTCGCTCCCTTGTGAAACAGCGAGGTCTCCGGCCCGTTCAGATACTTCGCCCGATCGTCGGGGTTCATCGCCCGGCCGCCGAAGCTGACGATGCGCCCGCGCGCGTCCAGGATCGGGAACATCAGCCGGTCGCGGAAGCGGTCATAGGGCTGGCCCCCGCCTTCCGGCGCGATCAGCATCCCCGCCTCGACCAGATCGCCCGGCCGGGCCCCGCGCTGGACCAGCGCCTGCTTCAGCCCCTCGCGGTCGTTGGGCGCATAACCCAGGCCGAAACGCTCCCACTGGTCCTCCGGCAGGCCGCGCTTTTCCAGATATTCGCGCGCCGCCTTGCCGACGCTGCGGCGCAGATTGGCGGCGAACCACTTCTGGGACAGGTCCATCCAGTCGGCCAGGCCCTGACGCTTCTGTTCGCGCTCGGCGGCCTGGGGGTCTTCGGCGGGCAACTGCATCCCCGCCTCGCCCGCCAGGCGGCTGACCGCCTCGACGAAGCTGAGCCGCTCCGTCTCCTGCAGGAAGCTAATGACGTCGCCGTGCTTGCCCGAGCTGAAGTCGTGGAAGAAACCCTTGTCGTCATTGACGAAGAAGCTGGGCGACTTCTCCTTCGAGAAGGGGCTCAGGCCGACGAACTCGCGTCCCTGACGCTTGAGCTTCACCGTCCGCCCGATGATGTCGGACGGCCGAAGGCGGGCCTTCAGCTCCTCGATGAACCGTTCGTCAAATCGCACGCCTGACCTATGCCGTCCGATGGCGGGCAAAGGCCAGCCCCCGCCCGCTCGCCGCCGCGACGGCCCCCGGCCAAAACGCCGCCTGGGGATAAGTCCGGGGACAACCGCCTGACTTCCTTCTGTCGCACGACTGGGCTTTAAGTCGTCCCAGCCTTGCCGGAGCCCTTGCGATCATGCGCCACCTTCGCCTGCTGATCCTGCTGCTGCCCGCCGTCTTCCTGACGCTCGGCGCCTGCCAGACGATCCCGCGCCCGGTCTTCGACGCCGCCGACCTGGCCGCCGCCAGTCCGCCCTGGCGCTATGATTTCCGCACCGAGGACGAGCGCGCCCGCTTCGTGCGCGAGACGATCAACGCCCAGAACGCCGCCCACGACGGAGCCTTCGACATCCTGGCCCTGTCCGGCGGCGGGGCCAATGGGGCCTATGGCGCGGGCGTCATGGTCGGATGGAGCCAGGCCGGAAACCGGCCCGACTTCGAGGTGGTGACCGGCGTGTCGACCGGCGCCCTGATCGCGCCCTTCGTCTTTGCGGGCCAGCGTTTCGATCCGGCGCTGGAGCACGCCTACACCAGCGGCCAGACCGACCAGCTGCTGAAGTCGCGCGGCCTCTACGCCCTGCTGCTGCCCGGCGTGTTCAAGCCCGAGCCCCTGACCAATCTGGTGCTCAACAACATCTCGCCCGAGCTGCTGGCGGCCATCGCCGAGGAACACAGCAAGGGTCGCCGCCTCTATGTCTCGACCACCAGCCTGGACACCCAGACCCAGGTCGTCTGGGACATGGGCGCCATCGCCCAGCGCGACGACCCGGCCTCGCGCCTGCTGTTCGTCAATGTGCTGATCGCCTCGGCCAGCATCCCCGGCGCCTTCCCGCCCGTCCTGCTGGACGTCGAGCATCAGGGCCGCCGCATTCAGGAGTTGCACGTTGACGGCGGCACGGTGTCCAGCTTCCTGGTCGTGCCGCAGGCGCTGCTGCTCGACACCCCGTCCAACCGCCCCCTCGGCGACGCCCGGATCTGGATCGTCGTCAACGGCCAGTGGGATCCTCGCTTCGAAGTGGCGCGCATCTCGGCGGTCAGCATCGCCGCGCGCAGCTTCGACACCATGATGAAGGCGCTGCAACGCTCGGATCTGACGGCCGTCACCCAGTTCGCGCACCGTCACAACATGACCCTGTCGGTCGCCGCCATTCCCGACGACGCCGAGGCTGACACCCTGGACTTCACCCAGGCCCACATGACCGCCCTGTTCCAAGCGGGCGAGGCCCAGGCCATGGCCGGCCGCGCGTTCGAGCGGCGCGTCGCTCCGTCAGAGGCGCGCCCCAGCCCCCGCCGTCGTACGGACCAGGCCCCCAGGGTGGTCATCGGCCCGCCCGGCGGTTAGGATTTCATTAACCATATTGACCGGATTGCGACAACAACCATCTGATTACGAACAATATTTTTCGTATAACAGCGGAACTATCCACAGCTTCTGTGGATTCTTTCAGCGCCTCTGAGAAGCAGAGGCCGTTCCGACGACGCCGCCGCAGACCGTGGCCGACGCCGTCCCAGATGGGTTTTCGCATGTTCATCGCCATCGCCCGCCCGGCGGTGGAGCCCCAAGGCCCCGACGCCGTCGCCGTCCCCGGCTCTCCCGCTGTCCCCCCGCTCAAGCCGCGTGCGCTTCACGCCCGCCTGCTGGCCAACGCCGCGTTGAGGCGGCAGCGCGGCCGGCAGCGTCGGCAGGAGAATCGCAACGAGGACGCCGACTACTGGCTGCACGCCGCCTGCGTCGCCGTCGGCAAGGCGGCCGATCTGCGCCGCGCCGAGGCCGCGCCCCTGCCCTGAGCCTCAGCGCAGTTCGGGCAGACGCCGCGCCAGGGATTCCTTCAGCTTGCGCCCGCGCTCGGACAGGCTCTTGCCCCGCCGCCGCTCGCGCACCTCGAAGCCCCGCCCCCAGCGTTCGTGCATGGCGGCCATCAGGGCCGGGTGGCGGTCGTACTGGTGCACGATCGCGCTGATCCCCCCGTCCGGGTTGACGATCCGCCCGTCCGCCAGGGACAGGTCCGCGCTCGGGGTCAGGCCGATCGTGGCGATCCGGCCGTAGTTGGGCGACGCCTCCCCCTCGACCAGCCCCAGATGCAGGGCGATGTTGCAGGCCGCCTGATCCGCCCCGAAGGCGCCGCCGATCTCGGACCGAGGAATGGCCGCCAGCATCAGCAGGGTGCGGCAGAAGCGGATCATGCTCTCGCGCGGTCCCATCACCGTGCCGACGCAGACGCACGGCTTGTCGGCCAGCGCCCGCGCCACGTCCTCGCCGCCGACGCCGCGCAGATGTTTCATGTTGAAGGCGTGGCCCTTCAGCCCCCCGTCATACTCGACGAAGAACTCGGACTTCAGCGGCGGCGGGTCGAAGGGCGGCGCCTGGAAGACCACGTCGCGCACATCGGTCATCAGCACGCTGCGCGCCCAGGGCCGCTCGCTCATCAGCCTGTCGAAGGCGGCGAACCGCTGCATCACCGGGTGCGGCCGCCAAGCGTCGTCGGGCAGGCGGGCGGGCGGGACCGACGCCACGTCGTGCTCGGCCAGAAAGGCCAGAAGTGCAGGCTCCTGATCCGTCACCAGCACCACCGGCCCGGCGTAGACCGCGCGCAGCGAGCGCACGAAGACCGCCACGTCGGCGGCCTCATACCCCGTGGCGTAGCCCAGGATCAGGTCATGTTCGGCCGCCGCAATGGCTGGAGAAGCCTCCCTCTCCCCTGCGATCGCAGCAGAAACCCAGCCGAGATAAGCGGACTTCGCTGCGGGAGCCCCCATTTACGCCCTCATGGAATCCACGAAACGCTTGAACAGATAGAGGCTGTCGGTCGGACCCGACGAGGCCTCCGGGTGATGCTGCACGCTGAACACGGGTTTATCCTTCAGCGCAATCCCGCAATTGGTCCCGTCGAACAGCGACACATGGGTTTCAACCACGGCCTCGGGCAGGCTGTCGCGGTCGACCGAGAACTCGTGGTTCATCGACACGATCTCGACCTTGCCCGTGGTCAGATCCTTGACCGGGTGGTTGGCGCCGTGGTGGCCCTGCTCCATCTTCAGCGTCTTGGCGCCGAGCGCGATGGCCAGCATCTGGTGGCCCAGGCAGATGCCCATCAGCGGCTTGCCGCTGTCCAGCAGCTTGCGGATTTCCGGCACGGCGTACTCGCCGGTCGCCGCCGGATCGCCCGGACCGTTCGACAGGACGACGCCGTCGGGGTTGCGGGCCAGAATCTCTTCCGCCGTGGTCGAGGCGGGGACCACGGTGATCTTCACCCCGGTCGAGGCCAGGGCGCGCAGGATGTTGCGCTTCACGCCGTAGTCGACGACCACCACCGACGTGTCGCCGGCCTCGGGCTGGGCGTAGCCGGTCGGCCATTCCCAGGCGCCCTCGGTCCATTCAAAGGCCTGGGTGGTCGAGGCGTCCTTGGCCAGGTCCAGGCCGACCAGGCCCTTCCAGTCGCGCGCCTGGGCCGTCAGAGCCTCCAGGTCGAACTTGCCGTCGGGGGCGTGGGCGATGACGGCGTGCGGGGCGCCCTTCTCGCGGATCAGCTGGGTCAGGGCGCGGGTGTCGACGCCCGCCAGGCCGATGACGCCGCGCGACTTCATCCAGGCGTCCAGCCCGCCCGAGGCGCGCCAGTTGGCCGGATCGGTCGGCACGTCGCGCAGGATGACGCCGCGCGCCGCGCGCTCGGGCGCCTCGCCGATCTGCTCGATGTCTTCCAGGTTCATGCCGACGTTGCCGATGTGCGGGAAGGTGAAGGCCAGGATCTGGCTCATGTACGAAGGGTCGGTCAGGATTTCCTGATAGCCCGTCATCGAGGTGTTGAAGACCACTTCGCCCAGGGCCGAGCCGGTCGCGCCGACGCCGATCCCCGACAGGACCGTTCCATCTGCGAGCACGAGGACGCCGGTGGCGCCGGACAGGATTTGAGTCGTCATGGCGCAGGGCTCCTAGCAGTGAATACGGGCGGACAAACGGCGGCGTCGCTAAAGAGATGAAGGGGGCGTGTCAACACAGGCTTTCGACTATGCGCCCTGCGCGCGTCCCTGTCGCTTGCGAACCCACAGCCAGGCCAAGCTGGTCGCGGCGAAAAAGCCGACGCTGGGCCAGATGTAGCCGCCCGCCGCCGCCGCGACCGCAAAGGCCGAGAACACCGCCCCGCCGACGGCCAGCAGACGCCAGCCCGGCTTGGTCGTCAGCTTCCACAGCGTCACCGAGCACAGGGCGTACAGGCACAGCGTCAGCACCGAGGTCACGCCGATCAGCACGCCGAACTGCTGGCCCAGGGTCGGCTGGGCGCTGGCGATCACCATGGCGCTCATGATGACGCCGTTGATCAGGGGGTTGGACAGGGGCGTCTTGCCCTTCTGCGCCCCGCCGAACCAGCGCGGCAGCCACCCCGCCTCGGCCGAGGCGCGCGCCGTCTCGCCCCCCATCATGGTCCAGCCTGCGATGGTGCCGGTGGCCTTGATGACGGCGCAGGCCGCCACCAGACCGGCCACCGAGGCCCCCATCACCCGCGCCACCAGATCGGCGTAGGGGCTGGTCGAATGGGCCAGGACGTCGGCCGGGATGACGCCGAACACCGCCACGCTGGCCGCCACATAGACGACGAAGGCTAGCAGCACCCCGCCCAGCGAGGCGCGGCCCACGTCGGTCGCCGGGTTCTTCACCTGGCTAGACAGGGCCGCCGCGCTCTCGACGCCCAGGAAGGCCCAGAAGATCACGGCCAGCGAGGCCGGAACCGTCTTTATCAGCGGCTCGCCCGCCGGGCTCCACGAGGCGGCGAAGGTCTCGCCGCTGAAGGCGATGACGCCGGCGATGATGGCCAGACCGATCGGGATCAGCCCCAGCACCAGGGTGATCGCCCCGAACCGCGCCGCCGTCTTCGACCCCGCCGCATAGGCCGCCGTGGTCAGCCAGATCAGCGCCAGATTGCTGAGGGCGCCCCACATCGGCTCCTTCAGCGCTGGGAAGAAGAAGGCCAGATAGCCGGTCCCCGCCACCGCCACGGCGACGTTGCCGGTCAGGCAGGCGGCCCAATAGGCCAGCCCCGTCTGATAGCCCAGGAACCGCCCCAGACCGCGCCGGGCGAAGTCCGACAGGCCGTCGGCCTCCGGCTGCATCCGCCCCAGACCGCCGAACACCAGCGCCAGGGTCACGGCTCCGATCCCGCAGACGAGCCAGCCGATGACGCTCGAGCTGCCGGTCGGCGCCAGGGTGGCGGGCAACAGGTAGACGCCCGATCCGATCATGTTCCCCGCCACCACCAGGGCGGCCAGGCCCCAGCCGATGCGGTGCGAGGGTTCAGGCAGGATGTCGACTTGGCTCATGCTCGCCGCATAGACCGAAATGTCGCAGCCGTCGCCATGAAGATTGCGGCCTCTGTTTCCTCCGTCATTCTCCGGCCAGCCGCGAAGCGGCGCAGACCGGGGAACCCAGCGGCGCCTGTCAGGGCGAAAACCCCGCGCTCAGCGCTTGCAGTGAAGATCGCCTCCGGCGCCGCTGGATCCCCCGGTCTCGCGATGCTCGCCGGAGGATGACGGAGTCGATTGCTCCAAGGCGTGCTAATCCCCCGCCGAAATTCTGGAGTTCGCCCATGCCCGTCACCACGGTCGGCCTCGATGCCGACGACACCCTCTGGCACAATGAGACCATCTTCCGCCTGAGCCAGAAGCGCTTCGCCGAACTGCTGGCCGACCACGCCGAAGAGCCGGTGATGATGGACCGCCTGGCCCAGGTCGAGCGGCGCAACCTGCGGCTCTACGGCTACGGCGTGAAGGGCTTCACCCTGTCGATGCTGGAGACGGCGATGGAGCTGTGCGACGGCTCGGCCCCGCCCCACATCGTGCGCGAGATCCTGGCCGCCGGTCGCGAGATGCTGGTCCACCCGGTCGAGACCCTGCCCGGCGTCGACGAGACCCTGGCCGAACTGGCCGAGAGCTACCGCCTCGTGCTCGTGACCAAGGGCGACCTGATGGACCAGGAGCGCAAGCTGGCGGCCTCGGGCCTGGGCGAGTTGTTCGCCGCCGTCGAGATCGTGTCGGAGAAGGACCGCTCGACCTATGACCGCGTCTTCGCCCGCCACGGCTCGGGCGCGGCCGAGGCGGTGATGGCCGGCAATTCCATGAAGTCCGACGTCCTGCCCGCCATCGAGGCCGGCGCCTGGGCGGCGCACATCCCCTACCACATCACCTGGGCCCACGAACTGGCCGACGCGCCGGAGGGCAACGCCCGCTACGTCAGCCTCAGCCGCATTGCCGAACTGCCCGACTGGATCGCCGCGA
The DNA here is from genome assembly GCF_052907225.1 of Brevundimonas sp. RM1. Taxonomy (NCBI): domain Bacteria; kingdom Pseudomonadati; phylum Pseudomonadota; class Alphaproteobacteria; order Caulobacterales; family Caulobacteraceae; genus Brevundimonas; species Brevundimonas sp. RM1. Next base: position 306,904 of record NZ_JBRERY010000003.1, on the reverse strand, counting down.
TCGACGACAAATAGGAGTCGGCGGGGCGGGCTCCCCAAGAAATCGCGCCCGCCCCATTCTGGCCCTTGCCCCCCGGCCCCTCCCTCTCTAAACGGGCCGCTTAACCGACAACCTGAACGGATCGGCCGCGAGCGCGCTCGCGCCCGTCCGTCTGCGCGCGTGGAGACCGCCGCCCTGACCAGCCACGAAGAAAAGGACGCCATGGTGCGCGCCGCGCTCGCAGAGCAAGGCGACAGCGGGATCACCCCGCGCCATACGCTGTTCTACTTCTACGGCGAGGAAGAGGCGCACGGCGACCTGTGCGAGGTGGCCCGCCGTGCGGGCTTCCTGACGCGGGGCCAGGGCGACATGACCGTCCTGGAGACCACCATGCCGGTCGACGAGGCGTCGTTTTCGCCCGTGTCGGCCATGATGCAAACCTGGGCCGCGGCCTTCCAGCTCGACTACGACGGCTGGGAGTGCGCGGTCGTGACGAACTGAGACGAACGCCGATGCCCAAGCGCACAGACATCCAGTCCATCCTGATCATCGGCGCCGGTCCGATCGTCATCGGCCAGGCGTGCGAGTTCGACTATTCCGGCGTTCAGGCCTGTAAGGCGCTGAAGGCCGAGGGCTACCGGGTCATCCTGGTCAACTCGAACCCCGCCACCATCATGACCGACCCGGAGGTGGCCGACGCCACCTATATCGAGCCGATCACCCCCGAGATGGTCGAGAAGATCATCGCCAAGGAGAAGCCGGACGCCCTGCTGCCCACCATGGGCGGCCAGACGGCGCTGAACACGGCGCTGGCCCTGAACGCCTCGGGCGCCCTGGCCCGTCACGGCGTCGAGATGATCGGCGCCAAGGCCGAGGTCATCGACAAGGCCGAGGACCGTCAGAAGTTCCGCGACGCGATGGACAAGCTGGGCCTGGAATCGCCCCGCTCGCGCGCCATCCACCATATCGAGGAAGCCGACGACGCCCTGGCCTTCGTCGGCCTGCCCGCCATCATCCGCCCGTCGTTCACGCTGGCCGGCACCGGCGGCGGCATCGCCTACAACGTCGAGGAATTCCACGAGATCGTGGAGCGGGGCCTGGACCTGTCGCCGACCACCGAAGTGCTGATCGAAGAGTCGGTGCTGGGCTGGAAGGAATATGAGATGGAGGTCGTCCGCGATCATGCGGACAACTGCATCATCATCTGCTCGATCGAAAACATCGACCCGATGGGCGTCCACACCGGCGACAGCATCACCGTCGCCCCGGCCATGACGCTGACGGACAAGGAATATCAGATGATGCGCGCGGCCTCGATCGCCGTGCTGCGCGAGATCGGGGTCGAGACGGGCGGCTCGAACGTCCAGTTCGCGGTCAACCCCAAGGACGGCCGTCTGGTCGTCATCGAAATGAACCCGCGCGTGTCGCGCTCCTCGGCGCTGGCGTCCAAGGCCACCGGCTTCCCGATCGCCAAGATCGCCGCCAAACTGGCCGTCGGCTATACGCTGGACGAGCTGAAGAACGACATCACCATGGTCACCCCGGCCAGCTTCGAGCCGGCCATCGACTATGTCGTCACCAAGATCCCGCGCTTCGCCTTCGAAAAATATCCGGGCTCCGAGCCGTCGCTGACCACGGCGATGAAGTCGGTCGGCGAGGTCATGGCCATCGGCCGCACCTTCCAGGAATCCATGCAGAAGGCCCTGCGCGGGCTGGAGACGGGCCTCAACGGCTTCGACGACATCGAGATCGACGGCGTGGCCGGGGCTGAGGACGACGCCGCGATCAAGGCCGCCGTCATCCGCGCCCTGGGCCTGCCGACGCCGGACCGCATCCGCGTCATCGCCCAGGCCTTCCGCCACGGCCTGACGGTGGAAGAAGTTCAGGCCGCCTGCGCCTATGAGCCGTGGTTCCTGCGCCAGATCGCCGACCTGATCCGCACCGAGGGCCACGTCCGCGTTCAGGGCCTGCCCACGGACGCGACCGATTTCCGCAAGCTGAAGGCCAAGGGCTTCTCCGACGCCCGTCTGGGCGCCCTGACCGGCAAGACCGAGGGCGAGGTCCGCAAGGCCCGCCGCGCGCTGGCCGTGCGCCCGGTGTTCAAGCGCATCGACACCTGCGCCGCCGAGTTCGCCAGCGCCACCGCCTATATGTATTCGACCTATGAGACCGGCGCGCTTGGTCAGATCCCGGCCTGCGAAGCCGAAGTGTCGGACCGCAAGAAGGCCGTCATCCTGGGCGGCGGTCCGAACCGCATCGGTCAGGGCATCGAGTTCGACTACTGCTGCTGCCACGCGGCCTTCGCCTTCGACGACATCGGCGTCGAGAGCATCATGGTCAACTGCAACCCCGAGACGGTCTCGACCGACTACGACACCTCCGACCGCCTGTATTTCGAGCCGCTGACGGCCGAAGACGTGCTGGAGCTGATCGACGTCGAACGCTCCAAGGGCGAGCTGCTGGGCGTCGTCGTCCAGTTCGGCGGCCAGACCCCGCTGAAGCTGGCCCATGCGCTTCAGGAAGACGGCGTGCCGATCCTGGGCACCAGCGTCGACAGCATCGACCTGGCCGAGGACCGCGAGCGCTTCCAGCAGATGCTTCAGGCCATCGGCCTGCAACAGCCGCCCAACGCCCTGGCCCGCTCGGCCGAGGAAGCCGCGATCAAGGCCGAGGAGGTCGGCTATCCGGTCGTCCTGCGCCCGTCCTACGTCCTGGGCGGCCGCGGCATGATGATCGTCCACGACCGCGAAGGTCTGGACCGCTACGTCGGCGAGGCCATGCGCGTCTCGGGCGACGACCCCGTGCTGATCGACCACTATCTGAACCGCGCCACCGAGGTGGACGTCGACGCCCTGTGCGACGACGAGACCGTCTTCGTCGCCGGCGTGCTGGAGCATATCGAGGAAGCCGGCGTCCACTCGGGCGACAGCGCCTGCTCCATGCCGCCCTTCTCCCTGCGCCCCGAGACGGTGGCCGAGCTGAAGCGCCAGACCACCGCCATGGCCAAGGCCCTGAAGGTGCGCGGCCTGATGAACGTGCAGTTCGCCATCGAAGAGCCGCACAGCGAAAACCCGCGCATCTTCGTCCTCGAAGTGAACCCGCGCGCCAGCCGCACGGCGCCCTTCGTCGCCAAGACCATCGGCCAGCCGGTCGCCGCCATCGCCGCCAAGGTCATGGCCGGGGTGCCGCTGTCGTCCTTCGGCCTGGTGGACAAGGAACTGGACCACATCGCGGTCAAGGAAGCGGTCTTCCCCTTCGCCCGTTTCGCCGGGGTCGACACCATCCTGGGCCCGGAAATGCGTTCGACCGGCGAGGTCATGGGCCTGGACTGGAAGCGTGAGGGCGAGGCCGATCTGGCCCCCGCCTTCGCCCGCGCCTTCGCCAAGTCCCAGACCGGCGGCGGCACCATCCTGCCGACCGAGGGCACGGCCTTCGTCTCGGTGCGCGACGCCGACAAGCTCTTCATCGTCGAGGCGGTGAAGACGCTGCTGGCGCAAGGCTTCGCCGTCATCGCCACCGGCGGCACTCACAGCTACCTGACCGAACAGGGCCTTGAGGTCGGTCTGGTCAAGAAGGTGCTGGAAGGCCGTCCGAACATCGTCGACGCCATGAAGAACGGCGAGGTCCAGCTGGTCTTCAACACCACGGACGGCAAGCAGGCCCTGGCCGACAGCTTCTCGATCCGCCGCACGGCGCTGATGATGAAGATCCCCTACTACACCACGGCGTCCGGCTCGCTTGCCGCCGCCCAGGCCATCGCCGCCGTCCGCCACGGCGAAATGGATGTCCGCCCGATCCAGTCCTACAACTGAGATCAGGCTTCGAGCTGAACAAAGGCCCCTGGCGACCGCTCGCCGGGGGCTTTTTCGTGCCCCGCCTAGGCGCCGCCATCACCCCTTCCCCGGTTGCCCCATCCCCACCAGCGGCTAAGGTCGTGCGTGACATTGGAGGGGACGCCATCATGAAGAAGACCACGCTCACCGCTATCCTGGCCGCCGTTCTAGCGGCCGGTGCCGCGCCCGCCATCGCCCAGGACGCGGGGCTGAAAGCGGCGGTCAAGGCGGACTACGACGCCAACCTGGCCAGTCTGTTCGACCACTTCCACCGCAACCCCGAACTGTCGGGCCTCGAAGTCCAGACCGCCGCCCGCATGGCGCAGGAGCTGCGCGCGCTGGACTATGACGTGACCACCGGCGTCGGCGGCACGGGCGTGGTCGCCGTCCTGCGCAACGGCCCCGGCCCCACGGTCATGATCCGCGCCGACATGGACGGCCTGCCGGTCGAGGAGAAGTCGGGCCTCGCCAACGCCTCCACCGCCCGCCAGGTCGACAGCGACGGCGTGGAGAAGCCCGTCATGCACGCCTGCGGCCATGACGTGCACATCACCGCCCTGGTCGGCACCGCGCGCCAGATGCAGGCGCGCAAGGCCAACTGGTCCGGCACCCTCGTCCTGATCGCCCAGCCGGCCGAGGAGCGCATCTTCGGCGCCCGCGCCATGGTCGAGGACGGCCTCTACTCCCGCTTCCCCAAGCCGGACTACGCCCTGGCCTTCCACGTCTCGGCCGACACCCCGACCGGCAAGATCGAGGCGCCGCTGGGCATCACCTCCTCCAGCTCGGACAGCGTGGACATCGCCGTCCACGGCGTCGGCACGCACGGCGCCTCGCCGCACATGGGGGTCGATCCCATCCTGGTCGCCTCGCACATCGTGGTGGCGCTGCAGTCCCTGCGCAGCCGCGAGACCAATCCGCTGGAGGGCGCCGTGGTCACGGTCGGCGCCATCAAGGGTGGCATCAAGCACAACATCATCTCGGACCGCGTGGACCTGCAGCTGACCGTCCGCGCCGACAGCCCCGAGGTGCGCGCCCAGCTGCTGGACGGCATCGACCGCATCGCCCGCAACACGGCCCTGGCCCTGGGCGTGCCCGACGACAAGCTGCCGACCGTGGTGCGTTCGCCCCTTGAGAACACCCCGCCGACCATCAACGACGCCGAGACCGCCACCCGCGTGCGCGTCGCCCTGACCGCGGGTCTGGGCGACGACGTGCTGATCGACAAGCCGCGCGGCGGCATGGGCGCCGAGGATTTCGCCTATTTCGTCACCCCCGAAAGCGGAGTGAAGGGCGTCTACTTCAGCGTCGGCGGCACCCCGCCCGCACAGGTGGACGACGCCCCCGGCCACCACTCGCCCCTGTTCCGCATCACGCCCGAACCCGCCGTGACCCTGGGCGTCGAAGGCTCGGTCCTGGCCGCCGAGGCCCTGATGCCCAAGCGTTAGGCGAGGGGCGCTGAACCCGGCGGCGCCGCAGCCGTTCCTCAGGCAGGTTCCGCTTCCCGAGGAGACGCCGCCGATGCCCCTGCCCCGCCTTTCCACCCTGCTGGGCGGCCTGCTGCTGTCCCGCCGGGGCCGCAGCATGGCCGCCCGCCACGCGGGCAAGATCGCCCTGGCGACCCTGGCCTGGCGGCTGTGGAAGAGCCGCCGCGCGCCGGTCCAGAGCGCCGGGACGGGTGGAGCAGGCGCCCGCGCGCCGCACCGGCGTCAGCGCTGGAGCGGACGGCGCCGCTGACGGCGCGTCGTCCCGCCGAGGAAACCCGGATCGGCCGACGGCGTTAACATCTTCATGCGTTTGTCCGTTATCCAGGTCATCGCCGCCCTGTTCGCGGCCGTCTGTCTCGTCATCGCCTTCATCGCCGCGGGCGTCGCGGTCGTATCGGGCGTCTTCATGCTTCTGGCCGTCGCCGCCCTGGGCTTCATCGCCTGGAGCGCCCTGCGGCGCGCCTTCAGCAAGGCGCGCGGGCCGTCATCCCCGCCCGCCCCGCCCTCCGGGCCGTAGGGAAACCGCCGAAACACGGCTGCGCGCTTGCGTCGCGCGGCATGGCGCCGTTTCGCCATCTTGAGTTTGGGCGTCGGGCGCCCTAACTTCCTTCCCCGGTCACGCAACGCCCCCGTGGCCGCAGCGGTACCGGAACGTCTCTCACCTGTCTTCGGGCGTAGCAAGAAACTCACGACACAATGGAAAAAGTGCCGATGACGGCCGAGGGATATCGCTCCCTCGACGATCAACTCAAGCAATTGAAGTCGGTGGAACGACCCAGCGTGATCGCCGCCATCGCGGAAGCCCGCGAACATGGCGATCTGTCTGAAAACGCCGAATACCACGCCGCCAAGGAACGCCAGGGCTGGATCGAAGGCTCGATCGCCGAGATCGAGGACAAGCTGTCGCGCGCCCAGGTGATCGACGTGTCCAAGCTTTCGGGCGACCAGGTCAAGTTCGGCGCCACCGTCACCTTCGTGGACGAGGACACCGAGGAAGAAGGCGTCTATCAGATCGTCGGCGAACACGAAGCCGACGTGAAGCTGGGCAAGATCTCCATCGCCTCGCCGATCGCCCGCGCCCTGATCTCGAAAGAGGTCGGCGACGTGGTCGAGGTCAACACGCCCGGCGGCGTGAAGGCCTATGAGATCCTCAAGGTCGAGTGGAAGTAACCTCCGCCGACATCGAGGCTGAAGGCAGGGCGCGCGGCTTGGCCGCGCGCCCTCTTTCCATCTGGGTCGTGTCCGACGGCCGCACCGGCATCCAGAACCAGGCCTTAGGGCTGGCCGAGGCGGTCGCCCGCCTGACCCCGGCCGAGATCACGGTTCAAACCGTCCGCTGGCGCCCCGCCTTCGACCGCTGGCCGTCGGCGCTGAAGACCCCCGCCATGCTGGCGCCGGGGTCGTTCGATCCGCGCGACGTGACCGAATGGCCCGACCTGTGGATCGCCACCGGCCGCGCCAGCCTGCCGCTGTCGGCGCGCGTGCGCGGCTGGAGCGGCGGCAAGACCTTCGTCGTCCAGACCCAGGATCCGCGCTGGCGCAACGACCGCTACGACCTGATCGTCGCCCCCGCCCACGACGGGTTGAGCGGCCCCAACGTCCTGTCGATCACCGGCAGCCCCCATCGCATCACCCGTGAAAGACTGGCCGAGGCCGCGCCCGCCTTCGCCGCACGCATCGCCCCCCTGCCCCATCCGCGCGTGGCGGTGATGGTCGGCGGCGCGTCCGCCGCCTTCGACCTGCCCCCCGCCCACGCCGCCGAACTGGCCGACCGGATCGCCAAGGCCGTATCGGCCGCGAACGGCGCCCTGCTGCTGACCTATTCGCGCCGCACGCCCGAAGCGGCCAAGGCGGCGATGACCGAGCGCCTGTCGGCCCTGCCCGGCTGGATCTGGGACGGCGAGGGCGACAATCCCCTGTTCGCCATGCTGGACAGCGCCGACCACATCCTCGTCACCGAGGACAGCGCCAACATGGCGACCGAGGCCGCCTCGACCGGCAAGCCCGTCCACATCCTGCCGATGGTCGCGAAGAAGGCGCCGGGCAAGTTCGCCCGCCTGCACGCCGATCTTCAGGCGCGCGGCGCCGCCCGACCCTTCGACGGGTCGCTGGCGCCCTGGACCTATGAGCCGCTGAACGAGACCGAGCGCGCCGCCCGCGCCGTGCTGGCGGCGACGCGCCGCGCCTAGTCGCCGCCGCCGTCGCCTCCGCCGTCGGAACCGTCGCTGTGGTGGCTGTTCACGCAGGGAACGCCGTCCGTCAGCGGCGCAGCCTCTTCGGTCTTCTTGTCCGCGCGCTTGACGCCGCTCAGCCCCATCAGGGCCACGCCCAGACCCGAACCGATGGCCACGCCCAGCGCCAGCCACATCGCCAGATTGTCGGTCGCCGCGCCGATCCCGGCGCCGATCGCGATGCCCGCGCCGATGCCGACCGGCATCCAGACCGCCTTGTTCACCTGTTTCATCTCGTCCCCTCGTTGAAAACCCGAACTAGCCCAGCGACAGCCGGGCCATGTTCTGATCGCCGCGCTGACAGGTCGGCCCGCTCTCGGAACGGATCGACACCCCCGCCGCCGCCAGTTCGGCCAGGAAGACCTGTCCGGCGTCCGGCTGGGCCTCGCGTCCCTCGGCTGCGGGCGCGCCCGGCGCCGGTCGGCACAGGCTCACCGCCGGCGCCGCCCGCCAGCGCGCCAGGGCCCAGACCATGCGCGCGCGCGCCTCGGCGTCGCCCAGGTCCACCGCCTTCGGCTCCTGCACCGGCGGCGTCACCCACACGTCCACCCCGTCGAACCGCGTCCGCAGGGCCGCCTCCAGCGCATAGGCGCTGTCCAGGTCCAGCCCCGCATCGGGCCGCAGCAGGACGATGGCCCGCCGCCCCTCGGCGTCAGTCATCACCGCATCGGTGGCGAAGGGCACGGCCTCGGCCAGGCGGTTGCGCAGGGCCGCCGCCGGATCAGGGGCCGCTGACTGGCTGGTCTGCACGGCGCGCGCCGCCGCCTGCGGATCGGCCACGACGATCTGGTCCAGGGTCGCCGACACCGGCACGTGCAGGGCGCCGGTCAGCCGCTCCTGCAGCCGCGCCTGGGCGTCGGCCACCAGCTTGCGCGTGCTGACCAGAGCCGAGACCGTCACGCCGCGCCCCTCGCTGCGCGCGTCCAGCAGGGTGATGCGCGACTCGGCGCCGGCGAAGATGTCCTCGACCGCCACCCGGGTCTCGGCCGTGGCCCGGCTCTCCAGGGCGATGCTGCGCAGCGACAGGGCCAAGGGCACGGCCAGCAGGACGAACACGACCATGACCGCCACCCCGCGCCAGGGCTTGGGCCGCTCCAGCAGACGCGGCCGGAAGCCGTAGAAGCCCGCCGTCACCGTCGCCGCCAGGGCGATGGCCACCAGGTTGGTCATGAACAGGAAGAAGGCGCCCCCCGCGATCGACAGGTCGCCGGTCCCCAGACCGAAGCCCACCGTCGCGACCGGCGGCATCAGGGCGGTGGCGATGGCCACGCCGATGATGGTCTCGCCGCGCTGGCGGATCACCGCATAGGCGCCCGCGATGCCGGAGAAGACCGCGATCAGCAGGTCGAAGAAGTTCGGCCGGGTGCGGGCCAGGATCTCGGCCGTCGGCTCCTTCAGCGGCGACAGCAGGGTCAGCAGGATCGCCACGAACAGGGCCAGCCCCACCCCGACGCCCAGCGCCGTCAGCGACTGCTTCAACTCGTTCCAGTCCAGCAGGGCCAGGGAGAAGCCCATGGCCACGATCGGCCCCATCATCGGCGACACCAGCATGGCCCCGATCACCACCGCCGGCGACGACAGCATCAGGCCCAGGGCCGCGATGGCGGCCGAGATCACCGTCATCATCAGATAGCGGCCGCTCAGCCCGCCGTTCTCATAGACGGCGGCGGCCGCCTCGGCGTGATCCACGCCGCGGCGGGCGCCGACCAGCAGACGACGCAGCAGGTTTCGGGTCTGGGCGGCGGCGGGCGTTTCGGCGGTCATACCCGTTTCATATCCCTCCATGAAGCGTGACGGAACGACAGGCGTCGCGAAATCGGGAATCAGCGCCTAAATAGGAGCCATGACCCAAGCCAAAGCCCCAGCCCGCACCGTCCGCGTCGCCATCATCGGTTCCGGCCCCGCCGGCTGGACCGCCGCCATCTACGCCGCTCGCGCCTCGCTGAACCCGGTGATCATCGCCGGCCTGCAGCCCGGCGGCCAGCTGACCATCACCACGGACGTCGAGAACTATCCCGGCTTCGCCGAGACCATCCAGGGCCCCTGGCTGATGCAGCAAATGCAGGCCCAGGCCGAGCACGTCGGCACGGAGGTCATCCACGACATCGTCACCCAGGCCGACCTGTCCCAGCGTCCCTTCCGCCTGACGCTGGACTCGGGCGCCGAGATCCTGGCCGAGACGGTCATCATCTCCACCGGCGCCCAGGCCAAATGGCTGGGTCTGGACTCCGAGGCTGAGTATCAGGGCTTCGGCGTCTCGGCCTGCGCCACCTGCGACGGCTTCTTCTATCGCGGCAAGCAGGTGGTGGTGGTCGGCGGCGGCAACACCGCCGTCGAGGAAGCCCTGTTCCTGACCAACTTCGCCGAGACCGTCACCGTGGTTCACCGCCGCGACGAGTTCCGCGCCGAGAAGATCCTGCAGGACCGCCTGTTCGCCCATCCCAAGATCAAGGTGATCTGGGACGTGGCCGTCGAGGAGATCGTCGGCGTCGTCGACGGCGTGGCCCGCAACGTCACCGGCGTGCGCCTGAAGAACGTCAAGACCGGCGAGATCAGCGAAATCCCCGCCGACGGCGTCTTCATCGCCATCGGCCACGCCCCCTCGTCCGAACTGTTCAAGGGCCAGCTGGAAACCAATTCCGGCGGCTATCTGCGGGTCAAGCCGGGCACGGCGGCGACCGCCATCGAAGGCGTCTGGGCCGCCGGCGACGTCACCGACGACGTCTATCGCCAGGCCGTGACGGCGGCGGGCATGGGCTGCATGGCCGCCCTCGAAGCCGCCCGCTTCCTCGCCGAGGAAGACCACAAGGCCGCCCACCATCCCATCAGCCACAAGGAAGCCGAGAAGATCGGCGCCTGGTGAGGCCTCAGGCCCCGCCCTAATCCGACAGGGCGGGCGCCGCCCGCGGCAGGCGCACCGTCGCCCGCAGCCCGCCTTCGGGGCGATCGCCCAGGACCACGCCGCCGCCGCTGCGCTCGATGATCGACCGACTGATCGCCAGGCCCAGCCCCGCCCCGCCCGTGGCGCGGCTGCGCGACGCCTCCAGCCTGTGAAACGGCGAGAATACCGCTTCCAGCTGATCTGGCGGCAGGCCCGGCCCTGAATCGTCGATGATGCAGACGACCGCGCCCTCCTCGGACATCACGGCGACCTCGGCTCGATCGCCGTACAGCACCGCGTTGTCGATCAGGTTGGACAGCGCCCGGTCCAGTTGGTCCCGATCGCCGTTGACCAGATACTCGCCGTCCGCCGCCAGCCTCACGTCCCGCCCCATTGCGACCTGCCGCGTCGCCATTTCGCGCGCCAGATCCGCCAGGTCGACAGGCTCGAGGGTCCACGGCGCATCCTCGCCCCGCACATAGGTCAGCAGTTGGGCGATCAGCCGCTCCATGCGCGCGATGTCGGCCGCCGCGGCCTCGCGCGGCGCGGCCGCCAGCCCCTCGACCCTCAGACGCAGGCCGGTCAGCGGCGTGCGCAGGTCATGGGCGACGGCGGCCATGATGGCGGTGCGCTCCTTCAGCGCCTCGCCCAGACGGTCGCGCATGGCGTCCAGCGCCCGGGCCGCTTCCTGGGCCTCGCGCGGGCCGCCGACGAAGGCCGCCGCACGACGGTCCCCCCGCGTCGCCTCGGCCAGCCGCTGGAAGGGCGCAGTCAACCGTCCGGCGCCCCACAAGGCCAGCGGCATCAGGACAGCGGCGGCGGTCAGGAAGGCCAGCGCCATGCGCAGACGCTGCGGCGTCAGCCAAGGCGACGGCGGCGTCGCCACGACCCAGCGCCCGTCCGCCTGACGCGCCGCCGCCTCGAAGGGCGCAAAGCTCATTCCCGGCGACAGGGCCATGCTCGTCAGCAGAGCCTTCATCCCCTCGGAAAGCGGCCCTGACGGCGCAGACGGCCCGCCCGCCGGGGCGCGCTCGGGGTTCAACGGCCGCACCCGCACCTCAGCGTCCAGCAGCACCGCCAGCCCGGCCTGAGCCACCAGGGCCTGCCCCTCGTGCGCCGCCTTGAACGGCGGCGCGGCGACGACGCGACGCCGCCAGCCGGTCTCCGCGTCTCCCGTCACAGCCGCCTCGACCTCGGCCAGCGTCACCCGTGCGGGCGACGGGGCGGGAAAGGCCAGGGCGATGACGAAGGCGACCGTCAGACTCAGCAGGATAGCCGCGACGGTGAAGCCCGCCGCCAAGGTGCGAATGGACAGGCTTCGGATGCTCATCCCCGCACCGGCGTGCGGAAGCGATAGCCCGCCCCGCGCACCGTCTCGATCAACGGCGCCTGTCCCGGCCGGTCCAGCTTGCGCCGCAGGCGGCTGACCGCCAGATCGACCGCTCGGTCGAAATTCTCGGCCAGCGGCCCGTGGGTGTTCTCCAGAATCTGATCGCGGCTGAGGATGCGCCCAGACGATCGCAGGAAGGTCAGCAGCAGGGCGAACTCGCCCCCTGTCAGCTCGACCGGCGCTCCCGCCGGATCGTTCAGGCGCCGCGTCTCGACCTCCAGCGTCCAGCCCTCGAAGATCAGCGGTCGATCCGTCGCCTCGTCCAGAAGGGCGGGGCGACGCAACACTGCGCGGACGCGGGCCAGGAGCTCGCGCGGCTCGAACGGCTTGGGCAGATAATCGGCGGCCCCGACCTCCAGCCCGACGATGCGGTCGGTGGTCTCGCCCATGGCGCTCAGCATCAGCACCGGCGCCCGCCCCTGCAGCCGTCGACAGATCGACAGCCCGTCCTCGCCCGGCATCATCACATCCAGAACGACCAGGTCCGGCGCGGCCTCGGCCAGCCGCGCGTCCATCGCCCCGCCGCTGTCGGCGGTCCGCACGGCATAGCCGGCGCCCGACAGATAGTCCTGCAGCGCCGCCCTCAGGCTGGCGTCGTCATCAACGATCAGAATGTCGGCCGTCGCGTCCATGCTCCCCCTTTTCTTCTTCCCCCTTGTATCTCTCGTGTGTCGGAACGCCCTCGGCAAGCGCCCGCAGCCGACATGAAGGCGATACGAACGCCCACGAGCCTGTCTTCCCATCTTCGGAGACGCCCATGCTCGCCCTCGTCCTGCTGCTGACCTCGACCGCTCCCTCCCCGGTCCCCGATCCGATGTGCGCCCGCGCTCTGCGTGCTGCGCCCGATCTCAGTTGCGCGGCGGCGGATCACGGCGTCGCCCTGGCCGCCTCGCCAGCGGAAGCGGAACGGCTGGTGAGCTACGCGCGCGCGGGCGAAGCCCGCTTCAGCACCCGCTTCGACCGCGACATCGCCCCCTATGTCGTCGTCTCGACCCCGCCCCTGCCCGACCGGACCGCGCTGAACGCCGCGGGCTTCTCTCACATCCTGCCCTGGCCCGCGCCACGGGCGTTCGACGAGGCGGCGCGCCGCAGCATCGAACAAGGCGCGCGCAGTTTCGCCGCCTCCCAGAACATGAGCCCGGCCCAGACCGAGGAAGTCGTCGCCCGCGCCCTGTCCCAGATCCCCGACGCCAAGGCCCAGGCCGCGCTGGACGCCGGCATGGTCCCGCATGAACTGGGTCACCTGTGGTTCACCGCCGCCTTCTGGCCGGAACGGGCCGCGGCGGACGCCGCCCCGCGCCACTACGGCGGCCCCGGCCCCGACTGGCTGGACGAAGCCGCCGCCGTCATTCTGGAAGACGAGCCGACCGCCGCCCAGCGCCGCGACCACTTCCGCGCCCTGATGAAGGGAGAAGCCGTCCCCGCCGTCGGTCCCATCAACGGCCGCGCCATACTGCTGGACCTGCCCGGCTTGTTGGCGCGCGAGCATCCCGGTCTGGCGCGCGCCGTCGCGGTCGCGCCCGAACTGGCCGTCAAAGGCGGCGTCGGCGTCAGCTTCACCCCGGCGGGCGCCGGTCCTCGCCCGGCCGCGCTCGAGCGCGTCTTCTACATCCAGACCCGTGTCTTCGCCGACTATCTGATCCGCATCTCAGACCACCCGGCCATCCTGGCCGTCATCGCCCAGGCGATGGCGGACGGACGCAGCTTCGAAGACTGGTTGGCGTCTGACGGCGCAGCCCATGGCCTGCCCTCGACCCTCTCCGCCCTCAGCGACGGCTGGCGAGATTACGCCTTAGGCGTTTAGGCGATCGCCCGTCCTCAACCCTGAGGCTTGCCGACCTCTTCGACCGCCATGGGGGTGACGCCCGCAGGCGGCGGGGCGGTCACGGTCACGCTGGGGACGGCGCCGCTCTCGAAGGCCTTGAGCCGTTCGTTGATGGCGGCGATCTCATCCTTGCCGGCCTGGCGGCGGCCGCCCAGGCTGGCGACGCCCACCACGCGGGTCTGGCCGTCGATCTCGACCGTGCGCAGTTCGCCCGACCTGGCGCCCTCCAGCGCCGCTTCCACGCTGTCGGCGGCCGTGGCCAGCAGAACGCGGGACTGGGCGAAGCGGGCCTCGTCGATCGACGGCTCGCGGCCGGAATAGGCGGTGACGAAGGCGGCCGTCTCACCGGCCGCGCCCTTCCAGCGATAGAAGATGTGCGCCCCGACCTGGGTGATCTTGGCCAGGCTCGGCGACCACCAGGGGTGGACATAATCCGCGTGGTAATGGGTCGCCGTGCCCACGCGCTCGGACACATGGCCGTTCAGGGCGCGCACCGCGACCCGCTCGGCCCGATCCCAGGCCCAGCGCACCGGGCCCCGCGCCAGGGAGCCGTCGCAGGTGAAGCTGAACTGGCAGCCCGTGGTCCGCTCGGCGCCCTGATAGACGACGCCGCAGACGCTGGAGGGATAGTTGGGATCGCGAACCCGGTTCAGCACGACCTGGGCCACGCCCTCCTGCCCCTCGGTCGGCTCCAGCGCCGCCTCGTAATAGACCGCCTGGGTCAGGCAGCGCAGGGCGCGCCGACGCGACGCCTCGTCCGCCGGACGGAACAGGAAAGGCCGCGCGGGCTGAAGCGCGCCCAAGGCGTTGGGCATGGCGGCGTTCAACTGCTGCGCCGCGACGCCGGCCACGCCCTGATCCAAGGAGGGCTTGCCGCCCAGGGTCAGACTCTCCCAGCCGGGGGTCAGGCCGTAAAGCTCGGGCAGGCCCAGAGCCGGGTCGTGCCGACGCGCGATCGCCAGTTGCCCCGCATCCATCCGCGCCGTCACCGCCGCCAGGCCGTCCGGCCCCAGGTCGCCGCCCGTGGCGCGGGCCACGGCTTCGGCGGTGCGGTCGATGTCGGGGCGCGGGGTCGAACTGGCCGACATGGCCACGCCCATCGCCGCCAGGGTCACGGCCATGGCAGCGGGCGCCGCTGCCACAGCCCGGCGTCCGGTCGTCTTCAGCGGCGTAAGGCGGCCGAGGTTCATGCGGTGTCCGTATAGCGGCGTCTGACGGCGCCGGAAATCAGCGATCTGCATGACCGCCCAATCCGGCGCTTTTCAGACGCGAAGATTACCGTTCCGTGAGGCGGAAGCGGCGATCTCCTCGCCGCTTAACGATCGCCCAGGCTGGAGCGCAGCATCCAGGCGGCCTTTTCATGGGCGGCCAGACGCTGGGTCATCAGGTCGACCGAGGCCTCGTCCCCCACCTCGTCGGCGGCGTCCAGGGCCGCGCGCGCGGTCGAGATGACCACGCCGTGGTCCTTGATCAGCTCTTTGAGCATCTCGGACGCATCCTTCTCCGGATCGCCGTCCTTGATCGAGGTCAGATTGGCGAAGGCCGAGGCGCTCTGCGGGGCCAGTGCGCCCAGGGCGCGGATGCGCTCGGCGATGTCGTCCAGGGCGGCCCAGATCTCGCGGTACTGCTCTTCCAGCAGGTTGTGCAGGCTGAAGAACTCCGGCCCGCGTACGTTCCAGTGATAGCCGTGCGTCTTCAGATAGAGGGCGTAGCTGTCGGCCAGGGCCTTGGACAGTTCGCGCGCGACGTCGGCGCGTTCCTTGGGCTTGAGACCGGTGTCGATGGCGTTCATGACGGCTCCCGTTGGCAGTGCTGTGTGAAGATCAGCCTTGCAGTTAGGTCGCCGAACGCACGATCCAAGAGGTCGGCGGCGACGCGTCGCAGGAATCTTCGCCCCTGTAACGCGATGGCCGCTTGAGCGTTGCCCCTCCCGGTCAAGGAGGGGGCATGGCGCGTGCTTAGCGCTGGCGCGCCTTGCGGGCGGCGTAGCGCGCGTCGCGGGCCGCCTTCTGCTCTTCCTTGGTCAGTTGCTTGCGCTCCTTGCGGGCGGCGCGCTTGGCGGCGTCGACCTCTTCCTGGGCGGCCATTTCGGCGGCCAGGCGGGCGGCTTCCTTCTCAGCCTTCTCGCGGCGCGCCTCGGCCTTGGCCAGTTCGTGCTGCTGGCGGATCGCTTCCTTCTCGGCGGCGCGCTTTTCGGCGAGTTTCTCGAACTCGGGATCCTGAACGGTCGGCTTCGGCTTGAACCGGGCCAGCAGGGCTTGTTTGGCGTCTTTCTGGGCGGACAGGCGGTCGTTGAAGCCGGTGTTCTTGAGGTCGCGCATGCTGAGAGGCGGGTGTCCTTAATAGGGAATGGATATGACGAAAAAGGCCGATCGCCAGGGCGACGGCCGCAGATCGGGCCGGAAGGCGCATCTCGACGCGCTCGACCCGGCGCGAGGCCAAAGCCGAATTTCACGCCGAAATCAAGCTCTACGGCCCGTTTTCATGGGATTTAGCGGCGATGGGGCCGCCAGAACGCAGAACACGGCCGCTCGACGCGGCCGCATCCATGTCGATGAATCAGTGCGGCTTCTGGGCGTGGCCGACGGCCGCGCCGGCGGCGCCGCCGACCGCCGCTCCGACCGGACCGGCCACCACGGCCCCGGCGATCGCGCCGGTGGCGGCCTTCTGTTCAATGCTGTGGCCGCAGGCCGACAGCGCCAGGGCTCCGGCCCCGGCCAGCGCCACGACGGCCAGACGGGAAGCGATGCGGGTCATGGGTCAACTCCTTGAAATAGCACAGCTTGCAACGCGAGAGTCGCAGGCGGGTTCCCATCTATGGCGCGACTCTGACGAACAAGTTGTCACACCCTGATCAATAGCTTATTCGCGCCCCACGCACATCAGCGCCAATCTTCCATCAGCATATAAATACAGTCTTCGTAAGAAATTCTAAGGCGCAATTTCGTCACGATTAAAAACAATCCAAATAATGACTGAATGTCGCTTTCCCTATGCTGAGGAAATTGCAATTCTAGCGAATCAGTCACATTGAGGCCATGATCGGATGGATAAAGGCCCGCCTTCGAGGGCCGGCGTTCAGTCGGCGTTCGCCCGACCTGCTTAAGCGCGACGCGTCCTTGTCGCCGGGGTTCGGGATCTACGGGGGCGGCATCCTCGCCCTGTTGTACAGGACTACGCCTTTGTTTCTCTCCTCGCAGACGCGTGCGCTGATGCACGCCGCCCGCTCATTCCGCCTGCGCCCCACGACGGCTGCGGCGGCGTTCGGCGGCGTCGTCGGCCTCGCAGTCGGAGGGGCCTATCTGGGCGGCCTGGCCGCCCAGGCCTCGACCGTGCGCGCCCAGGCCGAGCGCCTGCAGGACGCCGGCGCCGGCGGCTACACCCAGGAAGCCCTGGCCCAGGCGGCCGGCGGCCTGGACGCCAGCGCCCTGACCATCGCCCATCGCCATGACCCCTATTCCGTCGCCGGCTCGGCCCAGCGCGACCGCCAGGCCGAACTGCTGACCGCCCGCCTGGAGCAGCTTCAGGGCCAGGACGGCCTGCGCCGTGAGTCCGCGACCAAGGTCTCCGCCGCCCGTCCCTTCCGCCTTGACGGCGCCCTGGACCAGTCACGCGACCTCGATTGCCTGACCCAGGCCGTCTATTATGAAGCGCGCGGCGAAGGCCGCGACGGCATGAAGGCCGTGGCCCAGGTGGTGCTGAACCGCGCCCGCCATCCCGCCTTCCCCAACACCGTCTGCAGCGTCGTCTATCAGGGCGCCAATCGCAGCACCGGTTGCCAGTTCAGCTTCACCTGCAACGGCGCCATGCGCGGCCGCGTCAATCGCGCCGCCTGGAACCGCGCCCGCGAAGTGGCGACCAAGGCTCTGTCGGGCCAGGTCTTCGCCGCCGTCGGCAACGCCACCCACTTCCACACCACCGCCGTCTCGCCGTCGTGGCGCAACAGCCTGGTGCGCGTGAACCAGGTCGGCGACCACCTGTTCTACCGCTTCGGCGGCCGCTCGGGCGGCAGCCAGGCCTTCGCCTACAACCCGCGCCCGTCGGGTCCGGCCGAGCAGGCTCCGCGCCTGATCCAGGCCAGCCTCGACCCGGTGGAGACCGCCCGCAACGCCTCGGGCGCCGTGGCCTACACCGCCGTCCTGGCCCGCGAAGCCCTGACCTCCGGCGGCAAGACGGAAGAGCGTCCGGTCGCCGCGCCGCGCGCCTCCGCGACGCCCCCACCGACGGCGACGCCCCCGGCCGCGCCGAAGCCCGCCGCCGCACCCGTCACGGTCAACGCCGAGGCCTGATCGCGCGCCTCAAGGGTGCGTCTGGCGGTGAGTCGTCAGATTCTGCTGCAGATTGCCGTAGCGCCCCTGCTGGCTCAGGTTGACGTCTGCGTCGCCCGGCTGACCGGACTGCACGCCGTTCGCCCGGTCGCGCCGATCGGCGGCGACCTCATCCTTCAGCTGGGCGCCGCGATCGGCGAAGCTGCGTTGCTCCCTGGGCGGCTGTGGGGCCCTGGTCATGGCGTCTCTCCTTCGAGGTCGCGCCCTCCCGCACCATGAAAACGGCCCCCCGCCGGGCCCGTTCCCCGAAAAACCCCGGTCCGCGTCCGCTCAGCCGGCGTCCAGGCCGATGTCGAGCTGCATGACCGAATGGGTCAGGGCGCCCACGGAGATGACATCCACCCCCGTCGCGGCGATGCCTGCGACGGTGCTCAGGTTCACCCCGCCCGACGCCTCCAGCACCACCGGCCCGAAGGCGCTGTCGCGCACCCGCCGCACCGCCTCGGCCATGTCGTCCAGGCTGAAGTTGTCCAGCATGACGACGTCCGGCCGCTCGGGCAGCACCTCGTCCAGCTGATCCAGACTGTCGACCTCGACCTCGACCTTCATCAGGTGGGGGGCGAAGGCCCTGGCGCGGCGCACCGCCTCGCCCGCCCCGCCGCAGACGGCGACGTGGTTGTCCTTGATCAGGATGGCGTCATCCAGACCGAAGCGATGGTTCAGCCCGCCGCCGCAGGCCACCGCGTGCTTCTCCAGCGCGCGCAGCCCCGGCGTCGTCTTGCGCGTGTCGGCGATGCGGGCCTTCGTCCCCGCGACCGCCTGCACATAGGTCCGCGTCAGGGTGGCGATGCCGCACATCCGGCCCAGCAGGTTCAACGCCGTCCGCTCGGCCGCCAGCAGGGCGCGGGCGTTCGCCTCGACCGCGACCAGCACCGCTCCGGCCTCGAACGCCTCGCCGTCGGCGACCTTCACCGTCACCGTCGCCTGCGGGTCCAACGCGTGGGCGGCGATCCGCGCGACCGCCCCGCCGGCCATCACCCCCGCCTGACGCGCTGAAAACACGGCGCTGAAGCGGGCGTCCTCGGGGATGCAGGCCTGCGCCGTCACATCGCCGGTGCGGCCCAGATCCTCAGCCAGCGCCATGCGCACCACGGGCTCGATCAGCAGGTCCGGCAAGGTTCGGGTCACGGAAACGTCCTTCGTCATTCAGATCACGGCCGCCAGGGCGGCGAGCGTCGCCGCCTCGGCCTCTTCGTCGCGCGCCGGCGCCGGCGCTGCGCGCATCCGCGTGTGCTCGGCCCTCGGCAGACTGTCGGGGAAGTCGCGGCGATAGTGGCCGCCCCGGCTTTCGCGCCGGTTCAGCGCCCCTTCGGCGACCAGCCGCGCCGCCGCCAGGCACGCCGCCGTCGGATGGGCCTTCGCCAGGTCGTCGATCAGGGCCAGCAGCGCCGTCAGCCCCGCCTCGTCCCGCACCACGCCCGCATGGCGCGTCATGGCGGCGCGCAAGGCCGCCAGCGCCTCGGGCGGCAAATCCGTCATCGCCTGCGCCGCCGCCAGCGGCCGCCGCTCGGGCTGGACCTCGGCCGCCGCCGCCCGGCCCGCGCGCCGCCCGAAGGCGCCCGCCTCCAGCAGGGAGTTGGACGCCAGCCGGTTGGCCCCATGCACCCCCGTCGCCGCGCACTCGCCGATGGCGAACAGGCCGGGAACCGTGGCGCGCCCCTCGTCGTCGGCGACGATCCCGCCCATGTGATAGTGGGCCGCCGCCGCCACGGGGATCGGGCTGACGCGCGGGTCCAGCCCCGCCCTCATGCAGGCGGCGAAGACAGCCGGAAACTCATGCGGAAAGGCCTCGCCCACCGCCTTGGTCGCGTCGAGGAAGGCCCCGCGCCCCTCGACCCGCGCCGCGTGCACCGCCCGCGCCACGATGTCCCGCGGCGCCAGATCGGCGTCGGGATGATCGCCCAGCAGGAAAACGCCGCGCCCATCGACCAGCCGCGCCCCCTCGCCGCGCAGGGCCTCGGTCGCCAACGGCGCCGGGTCCAGTCCCACGTCGATCGCCGTCGGGTGGAACTGCACGAACTCGGGGTCCAGAATCTCGGCTCCCGCCTGCCAGGCCAGCGCCAGCCCCTCGCCGCGCAGGGCCGACGGGTTGGTGGTCGCCTCGAACAGGCCGCCGATCCCGCCGGTGGCCAGCACCACGGCGGGCGCGAACACCTCGTCCAGACGGCCGCCGCGCCGCTCGATCACCGCGCCGCGCACCCGTCCATCGATGTCGCGGATCAGGCCGCGCAGCCGCCCGTTCTCCCAGATCTCCATGGCCTTCGTCGCCCGCGCGGCGGCGACCACGGCCGACAGTATGGCCCGGCCCGCGCCGTCGCCGCCCACCCGCGCCACGCGCGGCAGGCTGTGCGCCGCCTCCAGACTGACCGAGAAACCGCCGTCGTCGTCGCGGTCGAAGGGCGCGCCCAGCGCCGCCAGCCACTCGACCGTCTCACGTCCCCGCATCGTCAGGGCGCGCGCCGCCTCGGCCTCGACCAGACCCGCGCCCGCGCCTTCGGTGTCCTTGGCGTGCAGCGCCGCGCTGTCCTGCGGCGACAGGGCCGCCGCCATCCCGCCCTGCGCCCAGGCCGAGGAGCAGGCGTTCAGCAACGGCTCGGGCGTCACCACCAGCACCTTGCCGTCCGCCCCCAGCGTCTCGGCCGCTTCCAGCGCCGCCGACAGGCCCGCCAGCCCGCCGCCGATGATCAGAGGACCGTCATGCCGGATGCGCGCCATTCGCCTAGCGGCCTCCCAAGCCGAAGAACCGCAGGCCCATCTCGAAGGCCGGTTCGACCGCCCCGCCCGTCAGCGGCAGCAGAGCGCCGATCGCCGCCGCCGCGCAGACCACGGCCGTCAGCAGATAGAGGGCCAGGCTGCGCCCCGCCTCGGGCCAGCTCAGCTGTCCCCACGCCGCGCGCCAGACGCCGCGCTTCAGATGGCCGAACACCGCCAGCCCCAGAAACACCGCCAGGATGAACCGCCCTGTCGACACGCCCCACCACACGGCCAGGCCGCCGATGAGCAGCAGCACCACCTGCTCCAGCCGCGGATGCACTCGCGTCAGCACCGGCCCCAGCGCCTTGGACCCGTCCAGCGGCGGCGCAGGCAGCAGGTTCAGCAGATTGATCATGGCGATGAAGAAGGCGCCCATCAGCCATTCCGGCGACTTCATCGCCAGACCCACGGCCACGAAGGGGATCATGGCCAGCAGGCCGAACGCCGGCCCCGCCAGCGACACCAGCACCCCGTGCCACTCGCTCTTCGGCTCCCGCTGGCCCTTCGCCAGCCCGCCCAGGAAGGGGATGATGTAGATGCGCGCCGGCCCCATGCCGACCCGGTTCATCGCCAGCACATGGCCGTACTCGTGCACGAACAGGCCGAACAGCACCGCCCCCGCCACGACCCAGCTGCCGGTCAGGAACCACAGGAAACCCGCCATCAGCAGGGTCGAGACCACCGCCCAGACAGGGTGCTGCCCCTTGTCCTCCTGCGACGGCGCCTCATGGCGCGCGCTGTAGCGGGTCGCCTCGCGCGCAGGCTCAGGCGCAGACTTCGACCCGTCGCGAGACCCCCAAGGCCCCTCGACGCTCATCCTTCTCCCCTCGGGGGAGAAGGTGGACGGCGGAGCCGGACGGATGAGGGGGACGCCAGCCACACCCTCGCCGTCTCACCCATATCCGACAGCCCCCTCATCCGAGGCGCTGCGCGCCCCACCTTCTCCCCCGAGGGGAGAAGGATTGCGGACAGGGCCATCAGATCAGCTCCACATCGACATGATGCCGCGCCTTGACCAGGTCATAGCGCGCGGGCTTCGACGGCGGCGGCAGGTCGATCATCCGCTGCACCGCCAGGCGCGCCTTCTCCAGCATCTCTTCCGGCACCGTCACCTCGAACTGCATGTGCAACAGGCAGTCGCGGATGTTCTCCAGCGTGATGCGCTTCATGTGCGGGCACAGGTTGCAGGGGCCGACGAACTCCACCTCGGGCACGTCGCCCTTGATGTTCGAGGCCATTGAGCATTCGGTGATCAGCACCACCCGCCTGGGCCGACGTTGCTCGACATATTCGGTCATGGCGGCGGTCGAACCGGCGAAGTCGGCCGCGCGCAGGATCTCTTCAGGGCATTCGGGGTGGGCCAGCACCTCGGCGTCCGGCCAGGCGTCGCGCATGTCGGCGATGTCCTGCGTGGTGAAGCGCTTGTGCACCTCGCAATGGCCCGCCCAGGCGATGATGCCCACCGTCGTCTGGGCCGCCACGTTGCGCGCCAGATACTCGTCGGGGATCAGGATGACCTTGTCGACGCCCCATTCCTTGGCCGCCCATTCGACGACCTGAACGGCGTTGGCGCTGGTGCAGCAGATGTCGGTCTCGGCCTTCACATCGGCCGTGGTGTTCACATAGGTGACGACCGGCAGACCCGGATGCCGCTCCTTGATCAGCCGCACGTCCGCCGCCGTGATCGAGGACGCCAGCGAACAGCCCGCGCGCAGGTCGGGGATCAGCACCGTCTTGTCCGGCGACAGGATCTTGGACGTCTCGGCCATGAAGTGAACGCCCGCCTGAACGATCACCTTGGCGTCCGAGCGCGCGGCCTCCTTGGCCAGCCCCAGGCTGTCGCCGACATAGTCGCCCACGCCGTGAAAGATCTCGGGCGTCATATAGTTGTGGGCCAGGATGACCGCGTCACGCTCGCGTTTCAGCCGGTTGATCTCGCTGATCAGCCGGGCCTGCTCGGGCCATTCCAGCGGGGTGACGTGGTCCTTGACCTTCTCCCACACCGGAGCGGTTTCTTCCGCCAGTTCCTTCGACAGACCGAAAGCGCCGTCCGCCATCGTCCCTACTCCCTATCGGCCGTCTGCGCGGCCCCGACTTATGCTCAAACTTAGCATAAGCAGGCGCAATGTAGGCTCTTCCGCACACGGCGCAAGGGAAATCGGCTCAGTCTTCCAGGGTGAACAGGGCGTCCAGCGGCGCGCCCAGCGCCTGCGCCAGCGTCAGGGCCACCAGCACCGACGGGGTGAAGACCCCGTTCTCCACCGTGTTCACCGTCTTGCGCGACAGCCCGGCCCGGTCGGCCAGTTCCTGCTGCGTCAGGCCCGCCGCCGTGCGGACAGCCTTCAGCTTCACGACCAGACGCGGATCAGCCACCGGCGGCCCGCCGGTCCAACTGCCAGTAACGCAGCCCCGCCGCCGAGGCCGTGACGAACATCAGCCCCGGCATGGCCGCCACAGCCGCCTGCGGCTTCCACAGGCCCAGGGCGAAGACGACCACCATCCCCGCCAGCGCCACGCCCAAAGCTGCGTTCAGCGCCGAACGTCTGAATGACAGGGTGAGTTCGTCCTCCAGCAGCCGCTTCAGCCTTCTGTCCGCGCGAATGTCGAAACCCGTGACCATCGACAGCAACAAGCCGGAAACCACCGGCGACAGTGCAGCCATGTGCCAATCGCCCGAATCCCCCTGCCCTCCGGCGATAGCCCACGCGGACTTCGTGCCCAGATAAACGAGAATGAGCGACGACAACGGCATGGTCGCCATCGCCACGGCGCGCTTCTTCTGAACGCGGTCGCGATAGCCTTCCTTGGCGCGCTCCACCCGGATGGTGTCGGAATCTGGCCCATTGTGCATTCCGAGCACCGCCGAAGCGACGACAGCGCAGAGTCCGAGCAAGGCCAAGATAGCTCCAACGGTCGCTGCGTGCTCTTCGCTACGCTGGGCCAGAAATACACCGCAGAAAGCAACTGCAAGACCAACACCGCCCAGCGCCGCGATCATCCGCAGCCGCCGCACCCGCCGTCGCTCATTCATCTTCGCCCGCTTCAGCTCGTCGTCCATCGGCCCCTCCGGTGATACCTGCAGGTTACATATCACCTATGGGTTACATCGCAAGCCCAAGCTTCCTTCTCCCCTTGTGGGAGAAGGTGGCTCGCGCAGCGAGACGGATGAGGGGTCTCGCCCCGCCTTCCATTGAGCGAAAGCCCAGTGCTCAAGGTTGAGAGACCCCTCATCCGACGGCCTTCGGCCGCCACCTTCTCCCACAAGGGGAGAAGGGCCAATTCGCAATTTTCGTTCTCATGCGCCGCAGCATCGCCTAGACCGGGACACGCTTCATCCTCCCCTGCGCCGCCTGACCGAGATCATCGTGCAAGATACTGTCCGCCGCATCCTGACCGCCCGCGTCTATGACGTGGCCGAAGAGACCCCGCTCGATCCGCTGAAGCGACTGTCGGCGCGGATCGGGCGCCCCGCCCTGCTGAAGCGCGAGGATCTGCAGCCGGTCTTCTCGTTCAAGATCCGGGGCGCCTACAACCGGATCGCGGCCCTGAGCGAGGCCGAGCTGGCGCGCGGCGTCATCTGCGCCTCGGCGGGCAATCACGCGCAGGGGGTGGCGCTGGCGGCGGCCAAACGCGGAGCGGCGGCGACCATCGTCATGCCGACCACCACGCCGGGCATCAAGGTGGCGGCGGTTCAGGGCCTGGGCGGCCAGGTGGTGCTGCACGGCGAAAGCTTCGACGACGCCTACGCCCATGCCCGCGCGCTGGAGAAACAGACCGGCGCCGCCTTCGTCCACCCCTTCGACGACCCCGACGTCATCGCGGGACAGGGCACGGTCGGGCTGGAGATCCTGCGCCAGCACCCTGACCCGATAGACGCCGTCTTCATCCCCATCGGCGGCGGCGGGCTGGCGGCGGGGGTGGCGGCCATCGTCCGTTTCTTGCGGCCCGAGACGCGGCTGATCGGCGTCGAACCCGCCGAGGCCCCGACGATGAAGAGCGCCATCGAGGCCGGGCGCGTGGTCGATCTGGATCAGGTCGGCCTGTTCGCCGACGGGGTGGCGGTGCGCCGCGCCGGGTCCGAGACCTTCCGCCTGTGCCGCGACCTGCTGGACGAGATCGTGCTGGTGGACACGGACGCCATCTGCGCCGCGGTCAAGGACATCTTCGACGACCTGCGCGCCGTGGCCGAGCCGTCGGGCGCCGTGGCCCTCGCCGGGCTCAAGGCCTGGGCCGCGCGCCATCCCGGATCGGGAGCGTTGGTGGCGATCAACTCGGGCGCCAACGTCAACTTCGACCGCCTGCGCCACGTCGCCGAACGGGCCGAGATCGGCGAGGGCGCCGAGGCGCTGTTCGCCGTGGCCATGCCTGACCGGCGCGAGGACTATCACCGCTTCCTGCGCAGCCTCGACGGCCGCTCGATCACGGAATTCAACTACCGCTGGTCCGGCGACGGCATGGCCCAGATCTTCGTCGGCGTAGCCCTGCGCGACGGCGCCGCCGAGCGCGAAAGCCTGCTCAGGCGCCTGACCGCCGACGGCTATTCCGTCGTGGACATGAGCGACAATGAGACCGCCAAGCTGCACGTCCGCCACATGGTCGGCGGCCGCACCATCGGCCTGCCGCACGAGCGTCTGCTGCGCTTCGAATTCCCCGAACGGCCGGGCGCCTTCCTGCGCTTCCTCAACAGCCTGCAGCCCGCCTGGGCCCTGACCCTGTTCCACTATCGCAACCACGGCGACGACGCGGGCCGGGTGCTGGCGGGGGTCAGCGTCCCGCCGGATCAACAGGCGGCCCTCAGCGCGGCGCTGGACGAACTGGGCTACCCCTACGTCGACGAGACCGACAACCCGGCCTGCCGCCTGTTTCTGGACGGGGCGGCCTAAACCGTCCCCGTCACTCTCGCGCTTGACCCCGCGCCTACGCCCGGCTGATCGCCTCTGCGATTTCCTCGGCGGGGCGGCCGGCCAGATCCTTGGCGATCTCGCCGACCAGGCGCTGCTCCAGCGTCTTGTGCCAATGCTTGCGCAGCTGGCCCAGGGTCTTGGGCGCGGCGACGACGGCCAGGGCCTCGATCTTGTTGGTCAGGGCCATGTGGTTCAGCGCCTCGGCCACGCCCATGGCGAAGCCGTCCTCGGCCTGGGTGTCGTTGTCGGGGTTGGCGTCGCTGGAACGGCGGCCCGGCGCGCCGGACAGGCGTTCGGGGATCTCGGGCGTCGCCATCGGCTTGAGCTGGATGTCGAGGTTGTGGCCGGTGTTGCGGAACAGGCTCAGCTTCTCGCCGTCGGCGACGGCGACCAGGGCCCCGTTGGGCAGGTTCATCATCAGACTCCCGAAATGAGCGCCGAAAGGGAGGGCGCTGTCAGTCTAGCGCAAACGCCCCTTGCACCGTTCCCTCCTGCGACGCTTCGTGCGCCAGCAGCCACCGCTTGCGCTCCAGCCCGCCCGCATAGCCGGTCAGGGTTCCATCAGCCCCGACGACCCGGTGGCAGGGTACGATGACGCCGATCGGATTGGCGCCGTTGGCCAGGCCCACGGCGCGCACGGCGGCGGGCTTGCCGATGGCGTGAGCCAGTTGGCCGTAGCTCCAGGTCCGTCCCGCCGGAATGGTCCGCAGCGCCGCCCAGACCGCGCGCTGGAACTCCGTGCCGCCCGTCTTCACGGCGAGGCCGTCCAACGCCGTCAGATCGCCGTCGAAATAGGCGATAATGGCGCTCCGCACGGCTTCGGGCGCCCGCCCCGGCGTCAGCTGCGCCTCGCCATAGTGGCGGGCCAACAGCTTCATCATCCGCGCCTCATAGTCGGTGAAGTCGAAGGCGCGCACGGCGCCGTCCGCGTCCGTGACCAGCAGCACCTCGCCGACCGGCGTGGCGATGCGGTCCAGGGTGAAGGTCTCAGGCTGCGTCTTTTTCATCGTCGTTCTCCATGATCGTCATGCCGTCGATCCCCGCCTCGCGCAGGTGCAGCACGCCATAGGCCCGCCAGGGCCGCCATTGCTCGGCCCGCCCCGCCAGCCGTTCGTCCTCAAGCCGATCGCTGGCCATGTCGGCCGCCTCATCGCTCCAGACACCCGGCAGGCGCAGCCCCGGCCGCGCCTTCACCAGCGGCGCCAGCACAGGGTCCGCCGACAGGTCGCGGCGGATCGCCTCGGGATCGGCCGACAGGTCGAACAGCCGCCGCACCCGCGCCAGCACCCCCGGCAGGGCCTTCAGATCATCCAGCGCCGCCGTCACCGCCAGCCGGTCGCTCGCCTCGAACCGGGCCGAGACCTCGCCCGCCGCCCCGTCCGTCGCCGGGGCCAGAACGCGGCGCCAGACCCCGCCCTCGACCGTCTCGCCGTTCGCCTTCAACGCCGCCAGCATGGCCTCAACCTCATAGGGCGGGCGATAGGGCAGGCTCAGCCGCACGCCTCCATCCCACGGCCGCTCGGCCCGCGCCCGCAGCGCCGACGGCGGCCGTCCATACAGGGCCTGAAACGTCTCATTGAAGCGCCGCACGCTGCCGAAGCCGGACGCCATGGCGACCTCGGCCATCGGCAGATCGGTTTGGTGGATCAGGGCCTTGGCCAGCAGGACGCGGCGCGTCTGGGCCACGCTGACCGGGGCGGCGCCCAGGTGCTGGCGGAACAGACGGCGCAGGTGCCGCTCGCCCACCCCTAGCCGCGCGGCCAGGGCGTCGACGTCGCCTTCATCCAGAGCCCCCGCCTCGATCAGGTTCAGCGCCCGGCTGACGGTGTTGGACGTCCCGCGCCACGCGCCCATGTCGGGCGCGGTCTCCGGCCGACAGCGCAGGCAGGCGCGAAACCCGGCCTCCTCGGCCGCCGCCGCGCTGGCGACGAAGCGCATGTTCTCGCGCTTGGGCGTCCGCGCCGGACAGACCGGGCGACAATAGATCCCGGTGGACTTCACACAGGTGAAGAAGCGCCCGTCGAAGCGCGGGTCGCGCGTCAGGACGGCCCGGTAGCAGGCATCCTGATCCAGCATGTCGCGGGCGTTTTCCATACCCGCAACATGCGCTCGCCGCGCCGCCCTGTCTCGCGGTTTTCGGACATGACGGCGCCGCAGCTCAACGGCTCACCCTTCGCGCGTCGTCGCGAGCCGCCAGACATAGGTCGCGATATTGACGACCAAGCTGATCGCCATCACCGCGAACACCCAGGTCAGCACCGTGCCCAGCGTCAGGGCCGTGCCATCCAGGTCACGACCGGCCTCGCTCACCGCGCGCAGGGCGTCCAGATTGATGTTCGTCGCCCCGCCCTCGACGCGGGCGCTCGCCGCGCCCTGGGTCAGGGTGAGCCACCACCCCGCATCGAACAGCCGCCACAGCACCCACAGCGCCGCGCCCGCCAGCGGGATCTTCAGCAGCCAGGTCAACCGCCCTTCGCGCCCGCGGATCAGGCTGACCGCGTCCACCGCCATGCCGCCGACGGCCAGGGCCAGGATGGGGCCGTAGAGGGCCGCCCACACCGGCGCCGCCTCGATCCCCACCGCGCCGCTTCTCAAGGAGAACTCGCCCAGGCCCGGAAAGCGGATCACGCCGATCCACCACATCACGAAGACGCCCCCGACGATCAGGGAGGCCAGCGCCTCCAGCCCCGGCTTGTCGTTCGCCGTCACGCCCCAGACGCGCGCGCCCTTCGGCAACCATTCGGCCTTGGCCTTCTCAGACCCCGACAGGGACGCGCCCCACTTCGCCGGATCCGCCAGGCCGAAGGCCGACAGGTCGCGCACCCGCCATTTCGTCAGCCAGGTCGGCTTGATGTCGTAATGCTCCATAATCGCCCCGGCCAGCGTCAGCGCCCCTAGCAGGGTCAGCGCTCCGGAGAAGAAGCCGTGGAAGGCCTGGCTGATCGCCCGCCCGAAATCGGCCGGCGCGCCCAGCACGCTGATCAGCAGCCCCAGCGCCTGAACCGCCGCAATGACGATCAGCCCGGCCTTGGCCCCGAACAGCCAATAGGGGAACAGCTCCGGGCCGATCAGGCTGTCCGGCCCCTTGCGATAGCGGGCGGCGACGATCAGCGGGTGGCCGATCTCGTGCAGGATCGCCTCCTTCTCCTCGTCGTTCAGCGCCCGGCCCAGCTCCTCCTCGCGCGCCTCGACGCGGCTCAGGATCAGGTCGCGTAGTTCGGCGACGATGTCCTCGCGGTCCTCGGTCGGCAGCTGCGCGGCCACGGCCTCCAGATAGCGTTCGATGATGTCCATCGCGCCCACTCCCATCCCTTTTAGAGAATCCGTTCCAGCGAGGCGTTGATGCCGCGCCATTCCTCGGTCAGGGCGGCCAGCATGGCCTCGCCCCCCGGCGACAGGACGTAGAAACGCTTCTTTCGCTTCTCCTCCTCGCGCCATTCGCTGGTCAGCAGCCCCTGCCCCTCCAGCCGCCGCAGCAGGGGGTAGAGGGTGGATTCCTCCATCTCCAGCCCGTCCGCCGCCAGCGCCTGCCGCAGGGTGTAGCCGTAGCGTTCGGTCCGCAGGCAGGCGAGCACCGCCAGGACCAGCGTCCCGCGCCGCAGCTCCAGCCGCATCGTCTCGAACAATTCCCGATCCACGTCGCCGCCTCACCTGCCGTCACATAGTGTGTGACACACAGTGTATGCGACATACTGTATGAGACTGTCAACAACCTTCGCTATCTGATTTGCGTCAGGACCGCTTGGCGCCTTCCAGGTCGTGCTTCAGCCGGTCGATCAAAGACAGGGCGTGACCAGCGTATTCGCTGATCCAGCGGTCATGAATGCGTTTGATCGGCAGGGCGTCGAGGTGGTTCCACCGCTCGCGCCCCTCCCTTCGCGCCACCACCAGACCCGCGCCTTCCAGCACCTTCAGATGCTGCATCACGGTGCAGCGGTCCATGTCGTCGAAACGCTCGCACAATCCGCCGGTGGTGACCGGGCCTTCCTTCAGGCAGTCCAGCATCTGCCGACGACGAGCATGGGCCAACGCCTTGAAAACACGATCATCTTCTGTCTCGTTTGACATGTTATTTTTTTATAACATAAACTGACCTCCTGCAAGCACGAAGGGTTCGAACATGTCCTTGGGTTTCACGGTTTCGGGGCGCATCGCCAAGCCGCCTCACGAGGTGTTCGACGCAGTGGTCAACCCGAACAAGCTGAGCCGCTATTTCACCACCCTGGGCGGCGCCAGCGCGCCGTTGACGCCAGGGGCTGTCGTCATCTGGTGGGGCTCCGTTCCCGTGGACGTCGAGGAGGTCACGCCCGATCAGCGCATCGTGCTGCGCTGGGATGCGGACACGGCTGACGGACAGCCCGCCTTCAAGACCCGCATCGTCATGGAGTTCGAGCCGCTGGACGACGGCTCGACCTTCGTCACCATCGCCGAGTCTGGATGGGCCGACGACGCGGCGGGGAAGAAGGCCTCCTTCGCCAACTGCGAAGGCTGGGCGGCCATGCTGTCGGCGATGAAGGCCTGGCTCGAATACGGCATCAACCTGCGCGAGGGCTTCTATCCCTCCGAGTTGCGCGGCGCCCTTCCCACCAGCGACAACCGGAAGTGAGCCTCCCCATGACCATCAAGATAGAAGGCGGCGTCAACATCGCCATGAAGGTGCCTGGCCACCAGCATCAGGCCGTGGTCGCCTTCTATCGCGACGTGGTCGGACTAGAGAGCATCGACGAGAAAGCGCCCGCAATCGGCTTCAAGCTCGGCCCGAACCAGCTCTGGATCGATGCCTCGGACACCATGACCCAGGCCGAGGTCTGGCTCGAACTGTTCTCCCCGGACCACAGCGCCGCCCTGCGACGGCTGGAGGACGGCGGCGCCGTACGCTGCGACCTGATCGAACCGCTGGGCGAGGCGTTTCGCGGCGGCTGGATCCTGAACCCCGCCAACATCGTGCACATGGTCCGCGAACCCGACGCCTGGTGACCTCTTCAGGACATCGACCCGTTCGCCACAAGGCGCGCACCTGCTATCGGCGGCGAAAAGGCCTCCCGGCGATCGCGACGGCGTGCGCTTTCCATCCATTTCTTCCTGACCCAAGCCCCCCAACCTGATCTCCGTCGCGTTCCGGCTCGAAACCCAAAGAAATGACGGCGCGACGCCGCTTCCCTTCGCCTCGGCTCCACGGTTAAGGTCGGCGTTCCGTAGGGGGAGTATTCTCATGCCGTATCGTCGCCGCGCCGCCTGTTCTCTGCTGGCGCTCAGCCTGGCCCTGGGCGCCGCGCCCGCCCTGGCGCAACAGAATCCGCCCGAACTTCTGGCCGTCGTCGGCCACGACAGCGGCGAGCGCATCACCCGCTCGGCCGACGTGCGCCGCTATTTCGAGGCGCTGCGGACCGCCAATCCCGACCGCATGGTCATGGGCGACTACGCCCAGTCGTGGGAAGGCCGCCCCCTGTTCTGGGCCGCCGTCGGCTCGCCGCGCAACATCGCCCGGCTAGACGCCATCAAGGCCGCGACCAACGCCCTGGCCGATCCGCGCAAGACCTCGCCCGAGCAGGCTCGCGCCCTGATCAACGACACCCCGGCCATCGTCTGGATGGCCTATTCCGTCCACGGCAATGAGATCAGCCCCGCCGACGCCGCCCTGATCGCCGCGCGCCGCCTGACCGACAGCCTCGACGCCGAGGCGCAGGGCTGGCTGGAGAACGTCGTGGTCGTCTTCGTCCCGACCCAGAACCCCGACGGGCGCGAGCGCTTCATTAACAGCTTCGAAGCCGGTCTGGGCGCCCAGCCCAACGGCGATCCCCTGTCGGCCGAGCGGGCCGAGCCGTGGCCGTCCGGCCGCTTCAACCACAATCTGTTCGACCTGAACCGCGACTGGTTCATCCAGTCCCAGCCCGAGACGCAAGGCCATTCGGCCCTCATCCGCGAATGGCGGCCGCAGGTGGTGGTCGATTCCCACGAGATGGGCACCGACTCCAGCTTCTTCTTCCCGCCCGAGGCCCAGCCGCTGAACCCGTGGATCTATCCGCCGATCCTGGACGCGCGCGAGCGGTTCGGCCGCAACACCGCCGGGCGCTTCGACCAGGCCGGGCTGGACTATTTCACGCGCGAGACCTTCGACGCCTTCTATCCCGGCTACGGCGACGGCTGGCCCGCCTATTTCGGCGCCGTCTCCATGACCTATGAGCAGGGCTCGTCGCGCGGTCTGCTGGCGCGCCGCTCGTCGGGCGAGATGCTGACCTACGCCGACACGGTCAAGGGCCATCTGACCGCCACCCTGTCGACCATCGAGACCGCCGCCCGCGACCGCGAGAAGCTGCTCAGCGACTTCTACGCCTTCCACCGCGACGGGATTTCGGGCGGACGCGGCGCCTATGTCCTGTCGCGCTCCGCCGCCGCCGATCCGGCCGCCGCCGACAAGCTGGCGGGCCTGCTGGTCCGTTCGGGACTGGAAGTCGGACGCGCCACCGCCGCCTTCTCCGCCTGCGGCCAGAATTATCAGGCGGGCGACTACGTGGTGAACCTGTCCCAGCCCCAGCGCCGCATGGCCGAGACCCTGCTGGCCAAGGACGTGCCGCTGGACCCCAAATTCCTGGCCGAACAGGAGGCCCGCCGCGCGCGCGGCCTGGGCGATGAGATCTACGACCTGACCGGCTGGTCCCTGCCGCTACTGTTCAACGTGCCGAGCCAGCGCTGCACCGGCGCTCCGTCGGTGCAGACGGCCGCCGTCGGCCCTGAACTGATCCGTCCCGCCGCCGTGGCGTCCGGCGACGCGGCCTACGGCTACGCCATCCATCCGGGCACGGCGGGAATGCGCTTCCTCACCGCCGCCCTGACGGACAAGCTGCCGGTCCGCTCGGTCGAGGAGCCCTTCACCCTGGACGGCCGCGCCTATCCGGGCGGAACCTTCATCGTGCCGCGCGCCGGGTCGCCCGCCGACCTCGACGAACGCGTCCGCCGTCTGGCCGCCGGCAGCGGCGCCCAAGTGACGCCCCTGGCCACCTCCTGGGTCTCCAGCGGCCCCAGCGTCGGCTCGGACAAGGCGACCGTCATCGCCGCCCCGCGCGTCGCCATGGCCTGGGACGACCCGACCGAGCCGGAATCCGCCGGCTCCATCCGCCATGTGCTGGAGCGCGAATACGGCTGGCCCGTCACGGCCGTCCGCACCCGCCGCCTGGCGAACGCCGACCTGTCCCGCTACCAGGTGCTGATCCTGCCGTCGGGCGGAAACTATGAGCAGATCCTCGGCGAGAGCGGCGTCGCCAACCTGCGCGCCTGGGTCCAGGCGGGCGGCGTCCTGATCGGCGTCGGCTCGGCCAGCCGCCTGCTGACCGACCCCGATTCCAAGCTGCTGGAAAGCCGCCGCGAAAACGCCGTCTCCGGCGACGGCGACAAAGACAAGAAGGACGGCGGCAGCGAGATCGCCACCGACGCCGAATACCTGGCCCTGACCGGCCACCACGGCGGCGCGCCCGATCCGGTCGCCGGCGTCCTGGCCAGCGCCGTGGTCGACAACGAACACTGGCTGGGCGCGGGCGTCGCCCCGACCCTCAGCGTCATGGTGCGCGGCTCGGACATCTACACTCCGCTGGCCCGCGACCAGGGAACCAACGTCGTGCGTCTGGCCGGACCGGATCAGGTGCTGGCGTCCGGCCAGCTGTGGGCCGAGAACCGCCGCCAGCTGGCCTACAAGCCCGTCGCCATGGCCTCCGAAGTCGGTCGCGGCCAGGTCGTCGCCTTCACCCAGGACGTAACCATGCGCGCCTTCCTGGAAGGGCTGAAGCCTTTGTTCCTCAACGCCGTCTTCCGCGGCCCGGCGCATACCTCGGGGACGAAGGGGAACTGACATCCCTTCTCCCCTTGTGGGAGAAGGTGGACGGCGAAGCCGGACGGATGAGGGGTCTGTTGGAGGTTTGACGAGAGGCCGAGGCTGAGGTCTCGCAACCCCTCATCCGACCTCACTCCGTTCGGCCACCTTCTCCCACAAGGGGAGAAGGAACAGCACGCCGGCTTTGACAACCCGCGCCCGCACAGGCTTTGCTGCATCCGCCAGCAGGGGAGCTGACCACGCATGACCATCCACACGCCGCGCCCGCCCGCCGACGACGGCGACTGGACTCTGCTGCAAAGCCGGATCGACCGCAGCTTCTGGCAGTGGGATCGCCGCCGCGAGCCGGACGCGCCCGTCCTCAGCCGCTTCGTCATCCTGCGCCCGCCCGAACGCCTCGACTACGACACCTTCGACGAAGCCGAAGCCATGTTCGAGGCGATGGAGGAGTGAGCCGCGCCGCCCTCGCCAGACTCTCCCTCCAGCGTCGCGCGACCAGTCACTGGATTCGCGTCGCCAGCGGCGGGGCGGCCGTAACGCTCCAAGCCCGGGGAGCGACCAAAGGCCTGTCGCACTTCGCCTCGACCACCCGCCCCTCCTGCGTGCTGTAGCGCACAGGCGAGGCGGCCGCGCAGCGCGCTTGGACGGCGAAGAACATGGCCGTTGCGTCCGTCATCGGATCATGACCCTCGACCTTCGCCAGCAAGGGATCGCCCGACAGGACGCCGCACTTGTCGCCCGTATCCAGCCGCACGCCCTTCTCCGTCCGATAGAAGCCTGTGCTCCCCCCGGTGCAATTCTCGCCGTTCAGGTGGAACAGGGCCGCCGCGCGATACTCGTCCGGCGAAGGCTTTTCCTCCAGGGTGACGCCCAGCGCCGCCAGCCGCGCGGCGACGCCGTCCCAGCGCGTCGCTCCTGGACCATCCATCAGCAGGGCGACCGCGCGTTCGCCCTCAGGCCGGGCGCGGAACTCGGCGACGCCGTAACCGTCGCCCGCCATGCCCTGATCCAAGACCTCCTTCCACAGGTCGAAGACATCCCGCGCGCCTGACGACGCATGACGGGTCTCTAGATCGGCCAGCCACTGCACCACCGTCCCGCAATCATAGACCGCCGACCCCGAGCGCAGCCGCGCCGGGTCGTAATCGCGGTCGCCCAAGGCCTTGCGGCACCCGTTCAACCGTTGCGACAGGGCCTCATGCGCCGCCATCTCCGTCACCGCGCCGGTGGAGACCGCCGCCGCCCAGGCGCCGTATTCAGCCGCGCCCTCATGCAGCCAGGGCGCGGCCTCGCCGTCCCGGTTCTCCAGCCGATGTCCGTTCCACAGATGAAAGGTCTCATGCCAGACGAAGGTCGCCAGGCCGGCCGCCACGTGCGCTGGCGGTTCGTCCCAGGCCGCCCCGTGAAACCGGGTCGAGATGACGCCGCTGTCGCTCACGTCGCCACGGAAATCCACCGGCCCCGGACTGTCGGTCGTCACCAGCAGCACCGGCTCATACGGCAGATCCCGTCCCAGCCGCGCGCCGAAGAAGGCTTGGGCCGCGAAGAAGCCGTCGCGCATGATCCCAGCCAAGGTCGGCGATACGGTCTCGCCGATCGCCAGCTTGGCGCCTGGATAGGTCTCGACCTGGCTTTGAGGGCCGAGATAGACAGAGCCCTTCTCCGCCTTCGACATCGGCAAGGCCGTCTCGCCCGCCGCCGGGCGCGCGGTCAGCTCGGCGTCCATGCCCCGCAACGCCACGGCGGGTCCGTACAGGATGCTGCCCGATCCGATCTGCGCCAGGGCAAGGTAGCCGCGGTCGCGCTCGGTCGTATCGGGCCTGATCAGGATCTCGAAGGACTGGAACGGCGCCTCGCCCTCGACCGCCCCATCCGTCAAGGTCAGGCCTGGCGTCGTCATAGTCCACTCGGTGCGGACGATGTTCTGATTGAGAAACGCCACGCGCGTCGTCGGCTCGGCCAGGCGCCAGGTCACGGCCACTCCGCCGGGTGCCGAGCGCGCCTCGACCGTCGCCGCCTGCTGGGCCTGGGCGGGCGCCGCTGCGCCGCACGTCATGGCTGCGACCGTCGCCATCGCGGCGGCCGCGCGCAGAATCGTCTTGCTCATGGTCGCTTCCCTTACGCCCCGTGGGGAAGCTTGGCCTCGGCGCGCCCGCCTCGTCAACCGACGTTCAGTCTTAAGTTTCGACCTCCCCGCCCTGGACGATGCGGACCACGGCCAGGTCGGCGGTGACGTTGCCCAAGGTGCGGAAGATGTCAGGCACGACCTCGACCGCCAGCAGCAGGGGCAGTAGCTCCAGCGGCACGCCCATGGCGATGCAGATCGGGGCGATGGAGGCGAAGAAGCTGGCCTGACCCGGCAGGCCCACCGTGCCGATCGAGATCAGCACCGCCGTCAGCATGGCGGCCAGCAACTGCCCCGCCGAAGGCTCCAGTCCGAACAGATGGGCGCAATAGATGGCGACGCCCAGGTTGGCGACCGGGCTGGTGATGCGGAACACCGCCACCGCCAGCGGCAGGACCAGTCCCGCCGTCGACCGCTTGACGCCCAGTTCGTCGACCGCCCGCTCGACCATGACCGGCAGGCTGGCCAGCGACGACTGGGTCGAGAAGGCCACCACCTGCGCCGGCGCCGCCGCCCGCGCGAACCGGCCCAGCGACACCCGACCGAAGAGGACCGCCAGCGGATAGAAGATCAGGCCGATGCCGATGCAGGCGAGCGAGATCAGCGCCACATAGTGCAGCAGAACCCCCGCCGCGCTGGCCCCCGCCGTCAGCCCCACCCCGATCGACAGGGCGAAGACGCCCAGCGGCGCCGCCTTCAGCACCCAGCGGACGATGACGATCATCGTCTCGCCCACCGCCTCGAAGAAGGTGATCAGGGGAACCCGCAGCCGCTCCGGCAGGCCCGACGCCGCAAAGCCGAAGAAGACCGCGAACACCACCATGCCCAGAATGGCGTCCTCGGCCGCCGCGCGGATCGGATTGGCCGGGGCGATGGTCTTCAGGAACTCGCTGAACGGCGCGCCCGCGCCCAGGCCCTCTGCGCCTTCCGGCTTGATCGCCAGCAGCAGGCGCGCTCCCTCCGGGTCGATGGGCCAGACGGCGTGCAGTCCATAGGCCGCCGCGACGGCGTAGATGGTCGCGAAGACGATCAGCCCGCCGAACCACGACACCGCCTTCAGCGCCAGCCGCCCGGTCCGCGCCGCATCGGCGATGGAGGCGATGCCCGTCACCAGCAGGCTGAACACCAGCGGGATGATCGTCATCCTCAGCGCATTCAGCCACAGCTGGCCCAGCGCCTGGATGAAGTCCGCCGTCACGTGGCCGCCCGGCAGGCCCCAGGCCTGCGCCGCCGCCCCGGCCAGCAGGCCCAGCACAAGCGACAGCAGCACAAGCGTGCTGAGAGAGGTCAGAAAGGAGCGCGCCGATTTCATGACCGCCACGCTAGCAGCCGCCGCGCCGCGCGCCAGCGGAAAACGCCGTAGGCTCCGCGCCCTACTTCGGCGCGCCCGAGTTGGCCGGGTCCAGCGGCAGGCCCGCCGCCTGGCGCGCCTTCATCACCCGCAGCCAGCCGTGCATGGCCTCTGAATCCAGCCCGTGCATCATCAACCGATAGCCCGCCTGCAGCGTCGACAACGCCACCAGCGGATGGCCGTTCTTGACGAAGGCCATGTGGTAGCTCGTCCCCAGAATGCGGGCGATATAGATGGCCATCACCTCGTCCAGCTGCAGCGAACTGGACGCCCGCACGAAGTCGTCGCGCGGCAGCATCAGGGCGTAGATGGGGGTGTAGAACTCCACCGCCGTCTGCACGTCGACGAAGTTGTGCCATTTGCGCGGAAACTCCTCGAACGGAGGGAATTCGTCCGAGATCATGGAGAAGTCGATCCGCTCGGGGGGCGTCAGCTCCCGCCCCTCGGCGCGCAGGGCGGCGTTCATCTCGATGACGAAGTTGAAGATGTTCAGGTCGTGCTGAAGGAACAGGTCCGGCTCGATGTCCTTCAGCCGCGTCGGCGTCAGCGGCCACTTCGTCACCTTGTCGCCCACGCCCGCGTTCTCGCGCACGAAGGCGGTCAGCTCGGACCCGACGTGGAAGTGCCGCAGGATCACCCGATTGCCCTCGGGCGTCACAAAGGTCCGCAGGCCCCAGTGGATGGTCTTGTGCAGCAGGCCGTTCAGGTTCGGATATTTCGGCGAGATGACCCGCAGCACCTTCACCAGACAGAAGAACAGGAACACCAACGGCCGCGCCACCGGGAACAGCCAGCGCCGCGACCGCGACCGCGCCCCCAGCAACAGATCGCGCTTCGCCCCGTCGTCGATCGGCAGGCTGTGGTCCAGATACAGCGCCATCCACGGGTCGGGATCCTTGGGATCGAACCGCGCGGGGTCGAACGGATCCTCCCCCGGCTTGTAGTACCTCACGCCGCGATCTCCTCGATCTGCAGGGCGTAGAGTCGCGCCGTCACCCTGGCCGTGGTGACGATGCGTTCGGCGATGAAGGGATCGGGCAGCACCATGCCCAGCATCTCCTCGAACTCCTTCATGTGCTCGGCGTCGTTGTCGCCGTGATACAGCAGGAAGCGCACCGCCTCGTCGGGCAGGGCCAGCCGCTCCTGCACCTTCAGGCCCCAGGGCCGCGCCTTGATCGAGCCCAGCCCCTCGATAATGAACATGGCGCCCAGCAGGCCGAACGGATCGGGCTTGGACGCCTCATGGAACATCCAGGCTGACAGGGCCTCGGACCCCACGTTCTTCGGCGCCGACTGGATGTCCTCCAGCGCCCCGCCCGCCGCCACAAAGTCGGCCTCCAGCAGACGGAAGTCCCGATGCTCCGTCACCGCATGGCGCATCAGGGTCGAGCGCAACTCCAGATGGTCTTCGCCGATGTTGGATGCCGCCCGGCTCATCCACAGCGCCCCGTCCTTCACCTGCTGGCGCAGATTGATCAGGAAGGCGTGGTAGTCGGCGATCTCGAACCGCCCGCGCGTCAGCTTGCGGATCAGCGGGGTCGCCTCCAGGCGCTGCTCGAAATCGGCGAAGACCACCGCCAGCTTACGCAAGCAATCGGCCACCGCCGCCTCGGCCTCAAGTTCCGCCATCACACAATCTCCAGCATCATGAAGCCGATCATCGCCCGCCCGCTCTCGGGCACGATGCACAGCACCCTGTCTCCGCGCTTTCCGCGTCCCGACTTCAGGAAGGCGTCCAGCATGACCCAGATCGACGCCGAGCCGACATTGCCGCTGTCGGCCAACGTCGTGAACCACTTCTCCTCCGGGATCATGGCCGCCGTGCTTTCCAGCAGGCCGACGATCTCCTCGCGCAGCGACCGCGCGGAGTAGTGGCACAACAGATGATCGACCTGATCCGGCACGATCCGCCCGGCGTCTACCTTCTCCAGCCAGACGCCGATCCAGGCGCGAATGACGATCTTCAGCAGGTCGAAGTCCTGCAACAGGGCCACCGCCCCCGCCGCATGCGCGGCCACAGGGCCTGCGTGGCTCCAGGCGCTGGTCATGTCGGCGCGCGCTTCCGGCGTCGATCCGGCCCACATGCAGGGATCGAAGCGCCCGGCCAGGGAGGTCATGTCGATCCACTCGACCTTCAGGCTCAGACCCTCGGGCTTGGGCCTCGGCTCCATCACCACGGCGCCCGCCCCGTCCGACAGGGTGAAACGCAGGAAGTCCGCCTCGATCCGCGCCCGCCCCTTCTCGTCCACCAGCGCCGTGCCCTCATAGAAGGCGGGCCGGAACCAGCGGGATGAAAACTCCCCTGCACAGGCCGCGGCCACCTCCGCCTCGCCCGCACGCACGCTCAGCCACGCCCCCTTGGCCGCCATCAGGGCGCTGGCGCAGACCGATTGATAGCTGAACGCTTCCAACGGCCCCGCGCCCAGTTCCGCCTGAACCGCGCTGGCGTGACCGGGCACCAGATAGTCGCCCTGCGTCGCCGCCGCGCCCAGATGCTCAAGGTCGCCCAGGCTCAACCCCGCCTCATCCAGCGCCGCCCGCACGGCGTCCGCGCACATGGAGGCGTTGGAATGCAGCGGCTCGCCCTCAGCATCCAGGGCGTAGTGCCGCCCCTCGATCCCGTTCCAGCGCAGGGCGCGCCGCCCGACGGCGGACGCCCGCCCGCCGATGCGGCCGATGAAGTCCTCCATCCGATCATTGCCGATCCGCTCGCCGGGCAGAACGGCGCCGGTCCCGGTGATGAAGACGTCGCGAAGCTCACTCATGGTTGCGGACCTTGGCGACCCGCCCTGCTTCGCACAACCCGGAAACTGCCGTTTCAAAAGCAGAAAGGGCGGCGAACCGAAGTCCGCCGCCCTCTCCTCAACCTGAAATCAGGTCAGACCTTAGAAGGACTTCGTGAGGTTCACGAAGGCCGTCCGGCCCAGGTAGTCGTAGCCCGAGTACAGCGGGGCGTTGCCGACCCGGTTGTTATAGCCCGACGAGATCGTCGGCGGGTCTTCGTTCAGCAGGTTGCGAACCCCAGCCGTGACCGTCCAGCCTTCGCCCGTGTACTGAACCGAGGCGTTGTGCAGGTAGTAGTCATCGACTTCCAGATCGTACTGGCTAGCAGCCGGATCCTTGATACGACGGTAGCCGTAGTCGTCCATGCCCTGAACCCACTCGACGCCATAACGCACGCGCCACTTGTCCCAAGCATAAGACAGGTCAGCCGTGCCGGTGAACTCTGGGTTGTTCAACCGGCCCTTATACTCCTGCAGAGGATCTTCGGCGAACAGCTTGCTCGAGATCTCCGTGTATTGAGTAACAGCAAGATTGAACAGAACCGATCCCGGACCGACGTCTTTGCGATAACGCGCAGTGTAGTCCAAGCCCTTGACGATGTCGGTCGCCAGGTTGACGTAGCCGTTCTCGACCGTCAGGCGCTTGTCTCCGGCGTCGCGCGACACGAGCGAGCAGAAGCCCACGTCAGCCGCGAACTCAGCCGGGGTCGAGTTGTAGCAACGCTCCAGAATGTTGGCGGCGCCGTATTGGGCCACGCCGTTCTTCACTTCGATCTCGTAGTAGTCGACAGCGAAAGCGAAGTCGCCCCAGCCTTCCGGCAGGGTCGGACGCAGAACCAGACCGACGGTCAGGTTGGTCGAGGTTTCGGCCTCAAGACCGGCTTCGGCGCCGCCCTTGGTGATGACTGCGACGCTCGACTTCTGCTGGAAGTCAGCCGACACGCCATCAGCCGCGCAGTTGGCGATCAGGGTCGGCGTAGCCGAGTCCGGATCAACTTCGCTGCAGGGGTCGAAACCAGCGGCCTGGAAGCCCGAGGTCGCGCCTACGAACTGCTCGAACAGCGCCGGAGCGCGATACGAGGTGCCGTAGGTAGCGCGGAACGTCAGCATGTCGATCGGCTGATAGACCAGACCCACCTTGTAGGTCGTGTCGTCGCCGTAGGAGTCATAGTCCGTGTAGCGGAACGAAGCGTTCAGCGTCAGTTCCTTGGCGAACGGCTGATCACGCAGCAGCGGCGCTTCGATTTCGCCGAAGACTTCCCACACCGAGTCCGAACCGCGGGTAATGGCCGAGGTCGAGTAGTTGTAGGTGTTGCCCAGCTGCGAATCGAGACCCGGCGTGTCGTCGATCTCCGCATCACGCCATTCGGCGCCGAAGAAGCCCAT
Organism: Brevundimonas sp. RM1; assembly: GCF_052907225.1. NCBI lineage: Bacteria > Pseudomonadati > Pseudomonadota > Alphaproteobacteria > Caulobacterales > Caulobacteraceae > Brevundimonas > Brevundimonas sp. RM1. The sequence goes on along the minus strand of NZ_JBRERY010000003.1, from coordinate 265,825 downwards.
GACCTTGCCGGCCGGCAGGTCGAACAGCGGACCGTCGATGCCGAGGCTGACGATCTTCTCTTCATACTCCGTCACGCCCTTGACCGGACGGAAGACGTAGTCGGTCCAGGCCTTCGGCAGCACGCCGCCGATAACTTGCGAGCTCAGCTTCGGCGCGGCGACGCACCCGGGGTTCGACGCCAGTTCACGGCACTGGAAACCGCCAGCGCCATTCGGAACAACATCCAGGCTTTCAATCAGGCGGTTCGTCAGGAACTGCTGGCTGGTGTATTCCGAACGCGACTTGGAGTAGCTGGCCGCCAGGTCATAGCGCCATTCCGGGATGAAGAAGTCACCCTTGATGCCGACGACGTTGCGGTTGAAACGCTGCTCTTGCGTCGACGTGTCGTTGCCGAAGCCGATGAAGGCGCGAACGCCGATGTCGGCGTCCTTGTTCAGGCCCTGATCGCCCGAGAAGGTGCTGAAGGACAGGTCCGAGGGAATCAGCGGGCTGCCCTTGGCGTAGTCAAGCGCCAGCTGACGGTAGCCCGTCTGCGACGACTTGCGCTGGTTCAGCAGGAATTCGCCATAGACTTCGGCGTTGCCCAGGGCGTTCAGCTGGTAGCCGCCTTCGCCGTAGATGGTGGTGATCTCGACCGGCGAGATCAGCGAACGGTTCAGCATGCGGTCGTCAAAGGTGTCGCGCACGTTGACGTTTACGCCCGTACCGCCGACGCCTTCATAGCCGGCCATGTCGCCGGTCACGCCCGAGTTCGGACGGAAGCGGTTGAACAGGACGTTGGGGGCGCCTGCGGCAGGGGTGCCCGCCACGCCGTTGAAGACACGGTTGCCGTCATCGTCCAGCCCGCCGTCGACGCCGACGCCGATCGTGTTGATCGACGAACCGTTCGAGCCGGTGCTCGTGATCGGGTAGCACTTGGACTCGCCGGTCAGCGGGTCGATGAAGTCGCGACCGAGGCGACGGCCGTCGGTCTGGCAGCGCGTGAATTCACGGTCGCGCAGGGTCAACTCGTCGCGCTCATAGCGCTCGATCGAGCCGGCGGCGCGCCAGCGGTCGCCACGGGCGCCGGCCGTCAGCGACAGACGGGTCGAGCCGCCGTTGCCGTTGGCTTCCAGCGGCTCGTTGCGCTGGGCTTCGAAGACCAGGCCTTCGAAATTCTTGCGGGTCTGGATGTTGACCACGCCGGCCACGGCGTCCGAACCGTAGACCGACGAAGCGCCGTCCCGCAGGACTTCGACGCGGTCGATCATGGCGGTCGGCAGCACGTTCAGGTCGGCCGAGCCGACCGAGCCGCGCGAACCGGCGGGCGAGACGCGACGGCCGTTCAGCAGCACCAGGGTGCGGCTCGGGCCCATGCCGCGCAGACCGATGGTGTTGGCGCCGGGGCCGCCGTTGGTGACGTAGCCGCCGTAAGAGTTATTGATCTGGGCGGAACCGCCCGTGACGGCCGTGCTCTGCAGAGCTTCCGTCGTCGAGGCGAAGCCTTGCAGCGTCGCTTCTTCGCGCGTCACAACCTGCGTGGGCGAAGGCGCGTTATAGTTGTCGCGACGGATACGCGAGCCGACGACGACGATTTCGTCGACCTGGGTCGCTTCCTGGTCAGTATTCGAAGCGCTTTGAGCAAGCGCCGTCCCCGGAATAAGCATGGCCATCGACAGTGCGGCGGCTCCAGCCGCCATCGTCGTGCCCAGCAGGTAGTCTTTACGAGTGCGCATAAGCCTCTGTGTACCTGTTAATCGTTACTGAACATCACGTCGTTCTGTGAACGACGCTGAAAACCAATGTTCGTCATTACGCTTCTTGGCTGTTGCAATGGCTATGGCTGGGTCGTCACAGCATCAACCAATTTCTTTCAAAAAATCATTGTTAGGGGAAATTATGAGGCATTTTTGACGCGCAAAGGCCGAGTTCGGACCGTTATTTCGTCCTTTTCGACCACATTTTGCTCAAATATGTTTTCAATAAGTCGAATTCGCCTCATTTGCGGCGACATACAAGCGTGACTGTGGCGCAGGTAAGTTCAACCTGTGGTGGCGCGCTGGCGGATTCTGGCCCCGTCCCGCCCCCGCCGGGCCTAGCGCCTTGCACGCGCGCGCATTACCTTGATGTTCATGGCCCGTTCTCCCGCGAAACCGACCAAGCCCGTTCACACGCCCAATCCCGGCATGGCCGAGGCGCCGGTCGCCTTCGACCACGGCCGCGCGCCGATGTTCGCGCCCGTGAACGGCCCGCGCCTGACGCCGGAGGAGGCGCCCGCCGCCCCCGCCGACTGGGTGCCTCACCGCCCCGACCGGCCGACGAACAAGAAGCGCGTCCCCTTCCGGCTGGAGACGAAATACCAGCCCGCTGGGGATCAGCCCTCGGCCATCGCCGAGCTTGTGGCCCAGGCGGACGAGGGCGATCGCGAACAGGTGCTGCTGGGCGTCACCGGTTCGGGCAAGACCTTCACCATGGCCAAGGTGATCGAACAGACCCAGCGCCCGGCCCTGATCCTGGCCCACAACAAGACGCTGGCGGCCCAGCTCTATTCCGAGTTCAAGGCCTTCTTCCCCGACAATGCGGTCGAGTATTTCGTCAGCTACTACGACTACTACCAGCCCGAGGCCTACGTCCCGCGCACCGACACCTACATCGAGAAGGACAGCTCGATTAACGAGCAGATCGACCGGATGCGCCACGCCGCCACCCGTGCGATTCTGGAGCGGGACGACGTCATCGTCGTCGCCTCGGTCAGCTGCATCTACGGCATCGGCTCGGTCGAGACCTATACCGCCATGACCTTCAACCTGAAGGTCGGGGACCAGATCGACGAGGCCAAGCTGCGAGCCGACCTGATCGCCCTGCAGTACAAGCGCAACGATGTCCATTTCGAGCGCGGCATGTTCCGCAAGCGCGGCGACACGCTGGAGATCTTCCCCGTCCACCTCGAGGACCGCGCCTGGCGCATCAGCCTGTTCGGCGACGAGATCGAGGCCATCGACGAGTTCGATCCCCTGACCGGCAAGAAGACCAATGCGCTGGACGAGGTCACCGTCTACGCCGCCAGCCACTACGTCACCCCGCGCCCGACGCTGAATCAGGCCGTCAACGGCATCAAGGCCGAGCTGAAGGAGACGCTCGACTGGATGGTCGAGAACGGCAAGCTGCTGGAGGCCCAGCGCCTCGAACAACGCACCCGCTTCGATCTTGAGATGATGGAGGCCACCGGCTCCTGCGCCGGCATCGAGAACTACAGCCGCTGGCTGACCGGCCGCGCGCCCGGCGAGCCGCCGCCGACCTTCTTCGAATACATCCCCGACAACGCCCTGCTGTTCGTCGACGAGAGCCACGTCACCGTCGGCCAGATCGGCGCCATGTTCCGCGGCGACTACCGCCGCAAGTCGACCTTGGCCGAATACGGCTTCCGCCTCCCCTCCGCCATCGACAACCGCCCGCTGAAGTTCGAGGAATGGGACGCCATGCGGCCCCAGACCGTCTTCGTCTCGGCCACCCCCGGCGCCTGGGAGCTGGACAAGACCGGCGGCGTCTTCACCGAACAAGTCATCCGCCCCACCGGCCTGATCGACCCCCCGGTCGAGATCCGCCCCGTCTCCGGCTCCACCCGCAACCAGGTCGACGACGTCATCGACGAGGTGAAGGCGACCAGCCGCGCCGGCTACCGCTCCCTGGTCACCACCCTGACCAAGAAGATGGCCGAGGACCTGACCGAATACATGCACGAACAGGGAGTGCGCGTCCGCTACATGCACTCCGACGTCGACACGCTGGAGCGGATCGAGATCCTGCGCGACCTGCGCCTGGGCTCGTTCGACTGCCTGATCGGCATCAACCTGCTGCGCGAGGGCCTCGACATCCCCGAGTGCGGCCTGGTCGCCATCCTCGACGCGGACAAGGAGGGCTTCCTGCGCTCCGAGACCTCCCTGATCCAGACTATCGGCCGCGCCGCGCGCAACGTCGACGGCCGCGTCATCCTCTACGCCGACCGCATGACCGGCTCGATGGAGCGCGCCATCGCCGAGACCGACCGCCGCCGCGAGAAGCAGCAGGCCTACAACCTCGAACACGGCATCACGCCCGAGACGGTCAAGCGCGACATCAAGGAGATCCTCGAGAGCCCCTATGAGTCCCGCGACCTGGACCGCCTGACCCGCCCCGGCGTCGCCGAGGAGGCCAAGCCCTTCGTCGGCTCCAACTTCCAGGCCGCCCTCAAGGATCTGGAAGGCCGCATGCGCGACGCCGCCGCCAACCTCGAGTTCGAGGAAGCCGCCCGCCTGCGCGACGAAATCAAGAAGATGAAGCTCCTCGACCTCGAATTCGCCAACGAAGCGCTGACGGGCGCGGGGGAAGAGGTCGACAAGTCAGCGCCGAAACGTTGGCGGAAAGAGGCGGCGGCCGAAAAGGCGGAGGCGTTCAGAAAGGGGCGGTAAACCTTCCCTTCTCCCCTTGCGGGAGAAGGTGGCGGCCGAAGGCCGACGGATGAGGGGTCTCGCTGCGGGTGGATTTCGCAACCTTCATCACCGTCCAGAAACCCCTCATCCGACCTCGCTCCGCTCGGCCACCTTCTCCCGCAAGGGCAGAAGGAATAACGTTGTCCTATGAACGACTGGCTGCACTCTCGCGCCAAGGCGATGCGTCGCGAACCCGCCCTCTATGAGCGGCGGCTGTGGGCCATTCTGCGGGACCGGCGGCTGGAGGGTCTGAAATTCCGGCGACAGGTCGTGATCGGGCGCTATGTCGCCGATTTCGTCTGTCTGCGTCATCGCCTGGTCGTCGAGGCCGACGGCCCGCACCACGGCGACCGCGCCGAGGACGCCGCCCGCGACGACTTCCTGCGCGGAGAAGGCTTCCGCGTGCTGCGCTTTCCCAACCCGCAGATCGAGAACCGCCCCCACGAGGTGCTGGCGGCGATCATCGCGGCGGCCGATGAAAAGCTGACGCGCGACTAATCCCTTCTCCCCCTGCGGGAGAAGGTGGCCGAGCGGAGCGAGGTCGGATGAGGGGTCTCGCTGTGGATGGACGATCGCCTTCGTCCTCTGTCGAGAAACCCCTCATCCGTCGGCCTTCGGCCGCCACCTTCTCCCGCAAGGGGAGAAGGACGAACCCTCCTACCTTCCCGCCCTAACCGCAGCAATTTCCCGCCTTTCCCTCTCCGCCATCCCCTTTCCGCCCGCCCTGCCTCGCCGCCATGCCACCCTGCCCTCGTTCCGTCGCATGGAGGGCTCGTGAGGCCTGCGACCTTGCGGGCGGCGGGAGCGGATGGAGCGGGGTTCTTGTCGGACCGTGCGGCGTCCGTCGCGGCGGCCGGTCGAGGGCGGGAGCCCAGCGGCGCGTCGGGCGGAGCGCGCCGGGCGGTCCAGGATGCGAAGGGCGGCGACGCGGGCGAACGCCGGCGCCGGCGCCCGGCTTGCCACAACCTGACGGCTGCCGGCTGCTTTCGCGGCCTCAAGCAGCCCGAAGGGCGGTAGGCCAGGCATCAAGACAAGAAGCCGACGGAGCCTAGCGACGGGGCGTTCGACCCGTCCGTCAGAGAGGTTCCGGCCAGGGTCGCGGGGGTTACGCGGACCGTTCCGGGAGGCCTGTCGCAAGCAGGCCCCCGCCCGCCGCGGGCGCCGGGGGTAGCCGATAAGACCGGCGCCTGCCCCGAGCTCGTGGAAGCCCGTCCGCGCGGAGCGTCTGTCGGCGTCGAAACGGTAACACACATCACACTCCGGGCGTCGGCCCGGCGCTCCGCCCAGCCCTCCCACCGCCCGCCGAAAGGCGCGGCGGCCATCCGTGTTCCTTCTCCCGCAAGGGGAGAAGGAAGACCCGCGCCCAGCCCTCAGCAAGGAAAGCCCCCATGACCCGTCCCCGACCGCCGCGCGCCGCTGCGTCTCCGCCTGTTCCCGATGACGACGACCGGCCCCTGCATCCGGCCGAGGAGCGTCGGCTGCGACGCGAGCTGGCCAGCCGCATCGATCACCTGTGGGCCATCGCCGAGCGGCGTCGCGTGCGCTGGGCGACGCCGCCCTTCATCCCCGATTCATGAGGCCCTGTTCATGAGGCTTACAGGCAACATGGCCGCGCGCCGTCGAGCTTGGCCGCAAAATGGGATGCGACCTTGCGGCGAAAATGCGGCATGGTGCGTTCAGGAGAGACTCGATGACCAAGTCCAGCAATGAATCCGACGCCCGCGCCGCCCTGCGCGTGGTCTCCTCGCCGGAAGCCGAGGTCTATGACCTGATGCGCGCGCCCGAAACCACCGCCGAACGGGTCAAGCGCCTGCAGGCCGAAGCCCGCGCCCTGGCGCTCGAACAGGTCGAGGCCCTCGAAGCCGCCCTGTGCAAGGCCGCCGACATGGCCAAGGAGATCGCCGACGGCGGCGACGCCTATCCCGTCGGCGCCCGCGAACTGGCCGCCCGCCTGGTCCAGGATCTGCCCGCCAAGGCCGAGACCATGAAGGCCATCGTGGCGAAGAGTCATCCTTGATCGGCCGCGGTCAGAAGGCTCCGCCTTCTCGACCCGACGCGGCCTGTGCGCTTCGCGCCGCGCCTCCCTTCAACGCCCTCATCCTCGGGCTTGACCCGTGGATCCAGCAGGCGCGCCGCTACGACCCCACCACGTCCTCGTACTCGGGATGGCGCTTCAGCCAGGCGACGGCATAGCTGCAATGCGGGATCAGGGTCAGCCCCTCGGCGCGGGCGTGCTCGGCCAGGGCCTGCATGAAGCGGCCCGCAGCCCCCGCGCCGCGCAGGGCCGGGTGCGCCTCGACGTGCAGGATGACGCGGGCGTGGCCGCGCACCGCATACTCGGCCCAGACGGGATGCTCGGTCCCGTCCGCGTCGGCGAACATCTGCTGGAAGCGGCGATCGGCGGCGTGGTCTTTGAAGGCGGGCACGGCGGTTCCTCCCGAATGGATCAGTTCAGGCCGGCCGGTCGGTCAGCAGGGCCATCAGACCCAGAACGCTTTTCACCGTGAACCAGATCGACACCAGCAGCAAAAGAAGCCCGAACAGCAGAAGGAACGGAATCCCGATCAGCAGAACGGAAGCCACCGCACTGACCGCCACCAGCACCCACAGGACGGCGCTGATCCAGAACACCGACCAGAACAGGCTGATCTGGTCCTCGACGTGCTGGGCCGCCAGCCCGGTCGCCGAGCCCCGGTTCATATAGGCCAGCGCCAGGCCGACCAGCACCAGCAGGTTCGCGCTGGGGATCGACAGGATATAGAGAATCCACGCCACCACGGCGCCGTCTCGGCCCGCGACGGGCGCGGCGGTGTTCTGATCGCTCATGACGGCGGGCCTTTCAGTAGAAAAGACGACGCGGCTCGGCGATGGGCCGCCCGGTCAGCAGATCCTTCAGGCCCAGGGCGCCGCGCACGATGGTCCACACCGCCATGACGAACAGGACGAAGACCCCGACGTTGACCAGGATCAACACCGCCCCGGCGATGATGGCGCACACCGCCGCCAACAGTGTCCGCTGCTGGAAGACGAAGTGGCTGCGCAGCATGGGATCGACGGGCGCGGGGCGGCGCCACACGCGCAGCAAGCCGATCGCCGCCGCCGCGCCGAAGGTCGGCGCCGCCAGCAGGATCAGGGCGTAGCCCGCATAGAGCCCCGTCAGATCGGCCGAGGCCTCGCCGCCGCTGTTGCTGCTGTAATCGCCGGACTGGACCATCGGAACCTCTTGTCAGGCCGGGATGATGGCGGGACGGACGATCCCGCGCAACCGGCCTCAGCGCGAATAGGCGACTTCGCAGGCGGCGGCGGCCGCATCGGGAATGGCGCCGGGCTTTTCGACCCGCACGACGACGTTCAGCACGCGGGGATCGGCCAGGCAGGCGACGGCCGCGCGCTCGGCGAAGGTCTCGATCAGGGCGATGTGCGGCCCCGCCGCCAGCTCGCGCACGATGCGGGCGACGCCGTCATAGTCCAGCGTATCGGCCAGCCGCTCGACCGGGGCGGCGCCCAGGTCCAGCTCGACGTCCACCACCAGGGGCTGCAGCCGTCCATGCTCATGATCATAGAAGCCGATGGAGGCCTCGACCTTCAGGGCGCGGACCATGACCTTCAGGCCCAGGCGGCGCGGCTCGACGGACGGCAGGGGGGTGACGACGGCGCTCAAGACCAGGTCTCCGGCGGCAGAAGATCATTGATGCTGAAATCGGCCCGATCGCACCAGGCGCCCAGTTCCCAGGCCCGCTCCGCCTCGGTCAGGCCGCGCGTCAGGACGGTGTTGGTCGGCGTCTCCTCGATGGCCAGTTCGGCCAAGCGGAACGGCAGGCCCTCGGCGGCCAGGATGGCCTCCAGCTTGCGCCACAGGGCGATGACCAGGGCCTCGGTCGTCGGATCGCCGTCCACGGTCAGCACCTGATTCAGGCGGTGCGGCTCGTGCTGCTGGAACCAGGCCAGCAGGGGGTCGGCGCGGTTCAGCTGGAAGGCGTGGTCCAGGCTGCGGTCGACGAAACCGTGCCAGCGCGCCTTCAGCCGCTCGAACGAGGCCGCGTGGTTGGCGCCGCCGAAATCGATCTCGGCCGTCGGCTCCAGCGTCACCGTCACGAACTCATTGTGCCCATGCGGCACGGCGCACTTCGACCCCGCATCGGCGATCAGCCGATGCGCCATCGAGAAGCGGCGAGTGAAACGGACAGCGGGCATGAAGGTCTCAGGATGAATGGCGGCAGCTAAAGCACCAACCTATCGGCAAATAAAGGTCATGTGACGACGAACGCCTTCAGGCGAATTCCAGATCGCGTTCGCGGCGGGTCAGGCCGGCGCCGGCGTCCACCACCAGATTCTGCCCCGTCAGGCTGCGCGCCGTCAGGATGAAGGTCAGGGCGGCCGCCAGATCCTCGACCGCCACCGGCCGCTTCAGCGGCGTGGCCTCGGCCCCCGCCTGATAGTCGGCCTCGGGCCAGCCGGCCGAGGGCAGGGTCAGACCCGGCGCGATACCGCAGACGCGGATGCGCGGCGCCAGGGCCAGCGCCAAGGCTCCGGTCATATGGGCGATGCCCACGCGGCTGACGGTATAGGAGAAGAAGTCGGGGTTCGGCGCCGTGACCTTATAATCCAGCATATTGACCACCACGCCCTCATCCCCGTCGGGCAGGCGCGCGGCGAAGTCCCGGATCAGGGCCAGGGGCGCCAGGACGTTGACCTCGTGGTGAAGGCGCAGGTCCGCCTCCTGGAAGGTCTCCAGCTGGTCATAGACAAACAGGGAGGCGTTGTTGACCAGCGCCCGCAACGGCCCGAAGGCGGCGGCCTGATCGATCAGGGCGGCGCGCGCCCCGGCGTCCGTCAGCTCGGCCTGGACGGCGACGGCGCGCCGTCCCATGGCCTCGATGGCCTGGACCACGGCCTGCGCGCCTTGCGCGTCCGAGCGATAGTGGACGACGACGTCATGGCCCGCCTGGGCCGCCGCCTTCGCCAACACCGCCCCGATCCGGCGCGAGGCGGCCGTGACCAGCGCCACGCCCCTCGAAGGGGCGTCAGCCGACCTGGGCTCAGTCAACCCGGCCGAACTCGAAGTAGTTGAAGGCGGCGACGACGGCGATGAAGGCGAAGATGGTGGCGATGGCCAGCATGATGGGTCTCCTGTTCCGCCCCCGAATAGGGGCAAGCGCGCCCCTGTTCAAGCCATGGCTCAGTCGTCAACGACCATGCCGGGCGGAGGCGGCGACAAGGTCTGCGGACATTGCGGCTGACTTTCAAAGTGCGCGCGATAGTCGGCAAAGGGGACGGGGAAGGCCATCTCCTCGCGGCGAGCCTCCAAGTCTTCGACACTCTCGATCGGATAGGGCCGCCATTTGCCGTTGTCGCAACGAAACTGCGTCCCATAGCGCTGGGGGCGTCCCTCGGATGTCGCCAAGCGATCAAACATCATGGCGTAGCTCTGACCGTCGATTTCGCCCGTCGCGACCAGCGGCTCCAGTACGGGAAGGAAACGCCGCCACAGACCCTCGTCCGAGTGCTGGATAATGTGGAAAGCGGCCGCAGAGGCTTTGTCGCCATATCGACTTTTCAGAAACCAGCCTTCGGGCGGCGTCATCGCCAGAAGCGCCTGCTGATTTTCCTGGTCCACCGCTTCGATCACTGCTCCCGCAGCTCGAACCGCCGCCATGCGCTCCGTGTCCGGTATGCGCGAGAAATCCAAGCGGGTAATGACCTGCCGTCCCGCCTGATCCAACTCCCCCATCCGCTCCAAGCGCGCCCTGTCGTCAAGCGCCGTCCCAAGGACGGCGTGCCGCGCGCGCACCTCTTCAATCGCCATGCTCACTGGCGCGATGATCTCCTGCGTCTCAGGCGAAAGCGCCTGAAGTTGAAGCCCCAACATGACCGCCGCCAGCAACATCGTCGTCCCCCGTTCCTCTTCACAGCAGCCTACCACAAGCCATGGTGCGCCCTACCATCCGCCATGCCATGCTTGCCGAATGACCACCTGGCGCACTCGCATAGAACCCTTCACCCGGCCGCTGTTCTTCGCCTGGTCGCGGATGAGCCGGGGCATGACGCTGGGCGTGCGCGGCGTCGCGGTCGACAGCGAGGGGCGGGTGCTGCTGGTCAAGCATACATATTTGGAAGGCTGGTGGCTGCCCGGCGGCGGGGTGGACAAGGGCGAGACGACGCAAGCCGCCGTCATCCGCGAACTGCGCGAGGAAGCCGGACTGATCGTCCGGGGCGAGCCGCGCCTGCTGTCGGTGCACTCCAACGAACGCTTCTTTCCGGGGGATCATGTGCTGGTCTTCCGCGTCGACGCCTTCGACCTGACCGAGCGGACCAGCCACGGCGAGATCGCCGAGATCGGCTGGTTTCACCCCGACGCCCTGCCCGAAGACACGACCCGCGCCACCTGCGATCGCCTGGCCGAAATCTTCGGCGGCGCCGCGCCCGATCCGAACTGGTGAGACCGCCGATGCAGCTTCCCGTCCTCGCCCTGCTGGCCATGATCCTGGGCGGCGCCGCCACCGCCCTGCAGGGACCGACCAATGCGCGGCTGGCCAGCGCCGTCGGCTCGCCGGTCAATGCGGCGCTTGTCTCCTTCTTCGTGGGAACCGTCGCCCTGGCCCTCGTCGCCGTGACGCTGCAGGCGCGGCCGGACGTGCAGGCGATGAAGGCCCTGCCCGCCTGGGCCTGGCTGGGCGGCCTCTACGGCTGCGTCTTCGTGGTGGCCGCCGCCTGGGGCGTGCCGAAAATCGGCGTGGCGCTGACCATCACCCTGATGGTGGCGGGCCAGTTGGCGTTGAGCCTGATCCTCGACCACTTCGGCGTCATGGGCGTGCCGCAGCAGCCGATCAGCCTGACCCGCATCGCCGGAGTGCTGCTGGTGATCGGCGGGGTGCTTCTGGTCCGGCGCGGCTGAGCCTATATCCCGCCTGATGACCGACCCGACGCCCGACATCCCGGAGACGCCCGACTCGCAGGCGAACGCCCTTCCGCTTCAGGCCGCCGAACTGATCGCGGACGAGGCCCGGCGCGCGCCCGACAAGCCCGGCGTCTATCGCATGTACGGCGAGGACGGCGCCTGCCTCTATGTCGGCAAGGCCAAGTCGCTGAAGAAGCGGGTGGTGCAATATGCGCAAGGCCGCTTCCACACCCAGCGCATCGGCCTGATGGTGTCGCTGACCCGCGCGATGGAGCTGGTGGTCACGGCGTCCGAGACCGAGGCCCTGCTGCTCGAATCCAACTTCATCAAGAAGCTAAAGCCGCGCTTCAACGTCCTGCTGCGCGACGACAAGTCCTTCGCCGAGCTGATGATCCGCCGAGACCACCGCGCGCCCCAGGTCCGCAAGCATCGCGGCGCCCATACGATTCCCGGCGACTATTTCGGCCCCTTCGCCTCAACCTGGGCGGTCAACCACACGCTGAACACCCTGCAGAAAGCCTTCCTGCTGCGGTCCTGTTCGGACAGCGTCTATGAGACCCGAACCCGCCCCTGCATGCTGCACCAGATCAAGCGCTGCTCAGCGCCCTGCACCGGCCTGATCTCGCTTGAGGACTACGGCGATCTGGTCACGGAGGCGGAACAGTTCCTGCGCGGCAAGTCGCGCGCCGTCATCGGCCGCCTGTCGCAGGAGATGCAGGCAGCGTCCGACGACCTCGACTTCGAGACCGCCGCCCGGGTGCGCGACCGCATCCGCGCCCTGTCGGCCATCGCCATGGAGAACAGCGTCAACGCCGACGGCGTGGCCGAGGCCGACGTCTTCGCCCTGCACGCCGAGGGCGGCCAGGCCTGCGTCCAGGTCTTCTTCTATCGCGCGGGCCAGAACTGGGGCGGACGCGCCTATTTCCCGCGCGTGGACAAGAGCGACAGCGACCCGGAAATCCTCGCCGCCTTCCTGGGCCAGTTCTATGAGGACAAGCCGGTCCCGCGCCTGATCCTGTCCAACGTCCGCCCGCACGAGCTGGAGCTGCTGGAGGAAGCCTTCAGCATGAAGGCCGAGCACAGGGTCGAGATCGCTCGCCCCCAACGCGGCGGCAAGGCCAGTCTGGTCGACCACGCCCTGACCAACGCCCGCGAGGCGCTGGGCCGCAAGCTGGCCGAGAACTCGGCCCAGTCGAAGATTCTGGACGAGGTGTGCGAGGCCTTCGGTCTGGACGCCCGGCCCGAGCGGATCGAGGTCTATGACAACGCCCATATTCAGGGGACCAACGCCGTCGGCGGCATGGTCGTCGCGGGGCCGGAGGGCTTCCGCAAGAACCAGTACCGCAAGTTCAACATCCGCGGCGAAGACCTGACGCCCGGCGACGACTACGGCATGATGCGCGAGGTCATGCGCCGCCGCTTCGGCAAGATGGTCAAGGACGAGGAAGCCGGAGAGGCGGTTGAGCGCCCCGACCTGCTGCTGGTCGACGGCGGGGCGGGCCAGCTGGCCGAGGTGCTGGCCGTCATGGCCGATCTGGGCGTCGACGACATCGCCGTGGTCGGCGTGGCCAAGGGGCCGGACCGCGACGCGGGCAAGGAGCATTTCTTCATGTCCGGCAAGCCGCCCTTCATGCTGCCCCTGAAGAGCCCGGCCCTCTACTACATCCAGAGGCTGCGGGACGAGGCCCACCGTTTCGCCAACGGCGCCCACGCCAAGCGCCGCTCCATGGACATCAAGAAGAACCCGCTGGACGAAATCGAGGGCGTCGGGCCGGGACGCAAGAAGGCCCTGCTGCACGCCTTCGGCTCGGCCAAGGGGGTCAGCCGCGCCTCCGTCGCCGATCTGGTCAAGGTGGACGGCGTCAATCAGTCGCTGGCCGAGCGCATCCACGGCTTCTTTCACAAGTCGTGAAACACATGCATTTGCGGTTGAGCGACCAACCGTCGCGGGTTTAGGAAGCGCCTCATGACCAACGAATTGACCAAGGGCTATCACCGCTTCCGCCAGAACCGGTGGCCGTCCGAACGCGCCGAATACGAAGCCCTGGCCGCCAACGGTCAGAAGCCGCACACCCTGGTCGTGGCCTGTTCCGACAGCCGCGCCGACCCGGCCCTGATCTTCGACACGGCGCCGGGCGAGCTGTTCGTGGTGCGCAACGTCGCCAACCTGGTCCCGCCCTATGAGCCGGACGGCAAGCTGCACGGCGTCTCGGCGGCGCTGGAGTTCGGCGTCAATGTGCTGAAGGTCAAACACGTCGTCGTCATGGGCCACGCCTCCTGCGGCGGGGTGAACGCCATGCTGAACGGCGCCCCCGCCAACTGTCAGGACTTCGTCGCCCCCTGGGTCGAGCAGGCCGCCCCCAGCGTGCGCCGCGCGGTCGAGACCCTGCCCGCCGAACAGGTCGAGTGCGCGGCCGAAGAAGCCGTGGTGCGCCTGTCCCTGGACAATCTGCGCACCTTCCCCTGGATCGCCGAGAAGGAAGCGGCGGGCGAACTGAAGCTCAGCGGCCTGCATTTCGGCATTGCGCTGGGCATCCTGTCCAAGCTGACGGGACCGGGACGGTTCGAGCGGCTGGACTGAGACGTTCGGTCCGGCGCGGCGCCCTCGCCTCTGGCCGCGAACCGTGGCACACCCGGCGTGTTGCAACGGAAGACGTCATGGCCCCTGCCTACAAAGCCATCCCCAACATCCTGACCAGTCTGCGGCTGGCGGCCGGGATCGTCATGTTCCTGCTGCTGGCGGGCGCGACCAGCGGTTTTCCCTTCGTCTCGGCCTGGCTGAGCCCCGACGATCAGTTCGCCATGTACCGGACGGGCTTCTGGATCTTCGTCATCGCCGCCTCGACGGACTGGATCGACGGATACCTGGCCCGCCGCTGGAACGCCACCACGCGCTGGGGCGCCATCCTTGACCCGATCGCCGACAAGATCCTGGTCACCGGCGCCGTGCTGGGCGTTCTGACGAGCGGCTCGGTGCAGCAGATCATCATCCCCTGCGGCCTGATCCTGTTCCGCGAGTTCGCGGTCTCGGCGCTGCGCGAGACCATGGCGGGGCGCATCAACCTGCCCGTCACCCTGGCCGCCAAGTGGAAGACGACGCTGCAGATGGTGGCGCTGGGCTGCCAGCTGTTCGCCCGCAACTGGGACGGCTGGGGTCTGCCGTTCGACTATCTGCCCGCCTTCCAGCTGTTCTCCGACGCCCTGATCTGGCTGGCCGCCATCGTCACCCTATGGACCGGCTGGCAGTATTTCAGCGCGGCGCAAAAGCAGATGCGCGATCTCTAAAACCTTCTCCCCTTGTGGGAGAAGGTGGTCCGTCAGGACCGGATGAGGGGTGTGAGCGCGACGGGCATGAAAAAGGGGCGCAGGCTGCGGAGGCTGAACTTCAACCCGCGCCGCCGACACCCCTCATCCGTCAGGCTCCGCCTGCCACCTTCTCCCGCAAGGGAAGAAGGGCGTTAGAGCGCCTTCTCGAGCACCACGAACTCCAGCTCGCGCGTCTGAGGCAGGCCGAAGCGTTCGTCGTCCAGCGGGAAGGGCCGCGTCTCGCCGGTCAGACGATAGCCGCGCCGCTCGTACCAGGCGATCAGTTCGACGCGTTGGCGGATGACCGTCATCTCCATGCGCGTCGCGCCGAAACGATCGATCGCCTCGGCTTCGGCGGCGGCGATCAGCCAACGACCAAGACCGCCCGCCTGGCGCCGCGGATCAACGGTCAGCAGGCCGAGATAGGCCAGGCCTTCGCCCTGTTTGGCTACCTGGACGCAGCCGGTCAGGACGCCGTCGATCTCGGCCAGCAGCAGCACCCGTGACGCATCGGCCAGGATGTCGCGCAGCTCCGCCTCATCCGTGCGCTGGCCGCCCAGAAGATCGGCTTCATGGGTCCAGCCCGCCTTGGCGCTGTCGCCGCGATAGGCGCTCTCGATCAGACGGTGCAGCGCCGGAACATCGTCCGGCGCGGCGGGACGGAAGGTCGCTTCGCTCACTGGACGCCCAGCTCGCTGAGCAGGTGATCCATGTCGTAGACGTCGCGCAAGGCGGTGGTCACCGCCTGGGTCGTGACGATGACGCTGCGGTTGACGTTGCGGTCATAGCCGTAGGCGTTGCGCTGGGTCAGGACAGTGGAGTCGAAGTTGGCGCCGATGATCTCGCCCTTGGCGTTGACGGCGGGCGAACCCGACGAGCCGCCGATGGTGTCGGACGAAACAGCCATGTTCATCACCGCATTGGGGTCGATGCGGTCCTTGGCGGCCAGCAGCTTGGGCGCGACGTTGAAAGGCTCGGCCCCCGTCGCCCGGTCCCACAGGCCCGCGAAGGTGGTGAAGGCAGGGATACGCTGGCCCGGAACATCCGTGCCCTCGACCCGGCCGTAGGTCAGGCGCAGGGTGCCGGTGGCGTCTGGGTAGACGGCGTCGCCGAAGACGGCGAAGCGGGCGGCGGCCAGTTGCGCGGAGGCGCGGTCGGTCGGCGCCTTGACCTTGTCATCCCACTCGGTGCGGACGGCGCGGGCGTCGGCGTCGATGGCCAGGACATACTGGATCAGCGGATCGGTCGAAGCCTGGACGGCGGGCAGGCCGCCTTCCCACAGGGCGCGGCGCACGGCGGGGTCAGCCAGCTTGGTGCCGGTGATCAGGCGCGCCGACAGGGCCTCGGGGCTTTCCTTGCCCAGCAGGGTGCGGACATATGGGCTGTCGACGGTCAGCCATTCGCGGGTCTTGGACAGCCACCACTCCAGACGGATCTGCTCCAATTCCGGATAGGTCGGGCGCTCGGCGAACAGGCTGGACTGCACGCCGGACAGGCGGCTGTCGGCGAACTCGGGCAGACGCTGGTCCGACGGCTTGGCGCGCTCCTGCGCCCCGCGCACAATGGCCCGCGCCCAGCTGAACAGCGGCGAGCCGCCCGCGACCGAGGTCGTGCCCATGCCCGTGCCGCCTTCCAGCAGGGCCATCGGGGCATAAAGCTCGCGCGCGATCGGTTGCACCTCGGCCAGGGCGGCCCAGGGATCGCCGACTTCGGCCGACAGGGCTTCATTCTCGGCGACGCGGCGGTGGAAGACGGTCTCCTGACCGGCCAACTGGTCCATGAAGGCCGGGTCGATCAGGGCCGCCATGCGCCCACGGCCGCGCTTGTAGGTGTTCTCCACGCCGACGATGGGGTCCATGGCGATGAAGGCCTGTTCCTCGCCCTCTTCCGAATAGCGGATCAGACGGCCGCGCAGCTCCGAGGCGATCAGCTGATCCAGCGGCAGCACCACGTCGCGGATGGTCATCAGCTGGGCCTGCGTCAGCAGGCGCTGGGTCGAGCCGGGGTTGCCGGTGACGAAGACGGGCTCGCCCTCGGTCGGCTTGTTCGGGTTCCAGGTGAAGTGGGTCGGCGTCGCGGCGGGCTTGCCGTCTTCGTACAGGCGGATGAAGGCGGCATCGATGGCGAAGCGCGGGAAGGAGAAATTGTCCAGGTCGCCGCCGAAGGTCGCGGCGCGATCTTCCGGCGCCCAGGCCAGACGCACGTCGGAGTATTTGCGGAACTTGTAGAGCTTGAACTGACCGCCGCGATACAGGCTGACGACCTGGCAGCGGATCTTGGGATCGTTCCCGCAGGCCTCGGTCTCGATGCGGCCCGCCTCGGCCTCACGCGCCTGAGTATAGGCCTGGCCGTCCAGGCCCTCGCCGGCCTTCTGCACCCGCGCGGTGACGTCGGTGATGTCGGTCAGGATCTCGGCCGAGCCGCCGGGGCATTTCAGCTCCTCCTCGCGGCTCTTGGGCGTGAAGCCGGTCTCGGCGTACTGCAGCTGGGGCGTGGACAGGTTCGCGACGCAGGTGGCGACGCAGTGGTTGTTGGTCATCACCAGCCCCTCAGCCGAGATGACGCCCGCCGAGCAGCCGCCGAACTTCACCGAGGACTGGCGGACGCGATCCAGCCAGGCCTGGTCGATGCTGGTGCCCAGCGTCTGGTTGGCGCGGGCGATCGGGAAGTTGTCATAGGTCCACATGCCCTCCTCAGCCTGGGCCGACGAAGCGGCGGCGAAGGCCAGGACGGCGGCCGAGGCGAAAAGCGAAAGGGTGTGAGCAGGGCGCATGAAGTATCCTCGGCGTCGCCGCCTCGACCGTCGTCGAGGCCCAGGTTGCGGCTTCTGGAAGCCAGAGCCGTCTTGCGGTCAGTCTGAACAGAACCTGGAGTGAAACCGCAACCCCTGCCGAGCGCATTCACGGGGCGCGTTCGCAGGTCTAGATTCGGCGACTGGCGAAACGAGACAGGGTTGAGGCGATGGCCGACGACTTCCCTCAGGGCGTGGCGCATCTGGTCCCGGACGACATGCGGGCGCGGCTGTCCTCCGATCCCGCAAGCCTGGAGCTGTGGCGGAGCCTGACGCCGCTGGGCCGCAATGAGTTCATCTGCTGGGTCGAAGACGCCAAACAGGCCGCCACCCGCCAGAAACGGATCGAACGTGCGGTCGAGGAACTGCACGAAGGCAAGCGCCGCCCCTGCTGCTGGGCGGGCTGCATCCACCGCACCGATAAGGCGCCCAGCCGCTGGCAGCAGGCTGTGCTCATCGAGAAGAAGGGCAAGCCGCAGTAGTCCTGAACGGACAAAGAAAAAGGGGCGCCCGAAGACGCCCCTCAAATCCCGGACCTGAATCCGACAGGCTTAGCGACGCACGCCCAGTTCGCGCAGCAGGCGCGGCTGGTTGTAGACGGTGCGCAGGGCCTCGGTGACGGCGGCGGTCGAGACCGTCACCGTGCGGTTCAGCTCCCCGTCATAGCCGAACGAGCCGCCCAGGGAGTGGATGTTGCCGTCGAAGGCGGCGCCGATCACTTCACCCTTGGCGTTGATCACCGGCGAGCCGGAGTTGCCGCCGATGATGTCGTTGGTCGAGACGAAGTCGTAGACGACGTCCTTGTTGATCCGGTCCTGCGCGGCGACGAAACGCTCGGAGGCGTTGAACGGCTCGGCGCCGGTGGCGCGCTCGTACAGACCGCCCATGTAGGTGAAGGACGGCACGGTCACGCCGCGATAGGTCCAGCCCTTCACCTGGCCGTAGGACAGGCGAAGCGAGAAGGTCGCGTCGGGATACAGGTTGTCGCCATAGACGGCGAAGCGGGCCTGGGCGACCTTTTCCGCGGCGCGGGCGGTCGGGGCGTTGACGCCGGCGTCCCACTGGGTGCGGATCGCTTGCGCCGCATTGTCGTTGGCCAGGACGAAGGCGATCATCGGGTCGCCCGAGGCAGCCAGCTGCTCCGGCGTCATGGCCAGGGCCTCGGCGCGGAAGGCCGGGTCGATCAGGCGGCTCTGCACCAGGCGGGCGGCGATGACTTCCGGGCTTTCGGCGCCCAGCATGGCCTTCACATCGGCGCTGTCGACCGTCAGATACTCGCGGGTCTTCAGCATCCAGTGCGACAGCTGGATCTCCTCGACGCCCAGCGGGATCGGCGCTTCCGAGGCCAGGCGACGGCCCAGGGCGGCGATGTCGCTGTCGGCGTAGCCGGCGCGGCGCTCAGCGACCGGCTTGGCGCGTTCCTTCGACGCGCGGACGATCGACCGGGCGTAGGAATACAGGGTCGAGCCGCCGCCGGCGTTCGCCTCAAGCTGGCGATAGGGCAGGTAGAGGTCGCGGGCCGTGACCTGCACCTTCTCCAGATCGCCCCACGGGTCGCCGATGCGCTCGGCCACGGCCGGGTCGGCGGCGACGCGTTGACGCAGTTCAGCCTCTTCCTGGCGCTTCTTGCCCATGAAGGTCGGGTCCGTCAGGGCGCCCTGCTGGCCGTAGTAGACCTTGAAGCTGTTCTCCAGACCGAAGATGGGGTCGAGGGCGACGCGCTTCTCTTCCTCGCCGGTCGTCGAATATTCGACCAGACGGCCGCGCAGTTCGGCGCTCTGGATCAGGGTGATCGGGATCTGCTGGTCGCGCAGACGCTCCAGCTGGCTGATGGTCAGCAGACGCGAGGTCGAGCCGGGGTTGCCCGCCACGAAGGTGACTTCGCCGTCGACCGGGGCGTTGGGGTTCCACTTCAGGTGGTTGGGCGAAGCGACCGGCTTGCCGTCCTCATAGGCGCGCAGGAAGGCGGCATCGAGGGCGTAGCGCGGGAAGTTGAAGTTGTCCGGGTCGCCGCCGAAGAAGGCCGCCTGGAACTCCGGCGCGAAGGCCAGACGCACGTCCTCGTACTTGCGGAACTGATAGAGGGCGTATCTGCCGCCGCGATAGAAGCTGATGACCTGGCAGGTCAGCTTGCGGTCGTCGCCGCAGGCTTCCTTCTGGATGGCGTCGATCTCGGCCGAGCGGGCGGCGACGAAGGCGGCGCCTTCCAGACCCGAGCCGGCGCCCAGGACGCGCTCGGTCACGTCAGTGATGTCGGTCAGAACCTCGGCCGTCTGACCGGGGCAGGTCTTCTCTTCCTCACGCGTGGCGGGCATCCAGCCGTTCTTGACGTAGTCGTTCTGGGCCGTCGACAGATCCTGGACGCAGGAGATGACGCAGTGGTGGTTGGTCAGGATCAGGCCTTCGCCCGACACGAACGACGCCGAGCAGCCCTGCAGGCGCACCGCCGCGTTCCGCACGCGATCCAGCCACGACTGGTCGATGCGCGTGCCGTATTTGTCGTTCACCGTCTGGATGGGGAAGTTGTCGAAGGTCCACATGCCCTCGTCGGCGCGAGCAGCCGAAGCGGGGGCGTTGACCACCACGACGGCCATGCCGAGGGCGGCCAGGGAAGCCGTGAACGAAAGAGTGCGGCGAAGCGACATAGGCGTCTCCGAATAGGCGGGACACCACGCCACGCCTTGCTGTTGCGCGTCACTAGCCTTGCCGGGGGCGCTTCCTCAAGCCCCGTGACAAATCCGGCAGAGCCAGCCTTACCCCGATTTAACTTGGCCCGGGGGCGAGGCGCGGTCAGATAACAGCGCAAGTCAGGGGAATGAATACGCGTCATGTCGCTCGCGCTATCCACGCTGCTCTTCGAGTGGCGCCGCTATATGGCCGCCGTCATGGCGCTGGCCCTTTCGGGTCTGCTCGTGCTGGCCATGACCGGTGTCTTCATCGGCATCGGCAAGGGCTTCACCGCCCAGATCGAACGGTCCGGTGCGGACATCATGATCCTTCAACCGGGCGCCAAGAGCCTTATCAACGGGCCGTCGGGCGTGCCGCGTCGCTTCATCCCGCTGGCCTACAACCATCCCGAGGTGGTCGAGGTTCAGCCCCTGGACGGCGCCGGCGGCACCTTCCAGTCGGTCAATGAAGTCGACCCCACCCGCAGCCAAGCCGACAACGCCAAGCAGGGCGCTCCGCGTCTGAAATTCGTCCAGTCCAGCATCATCGACACCACGCCCGGCTCGGTCACCATTCCGACCGACTATTCACGCGAACTGGTCGACGCCCTGCGCCAGCCCTACACCGTCGCGGTCGATGAAACGGCGCTGACGACCCTGGGCGTCAAGCTGGGCGACAAGGCCCTGTACAACGGTCAGACCGTCACGGTCGTCGGCGTCACCCGCGGCTATCCCAACATGATGCAGCCCGGCGTGGTCATGTCGCGCGACACCCTGCGCATGCTGGGTCAGGCCGACACCGGCCCGCGCGTCGGCCCCCTGATGATCAAGATCAAGGATCCTGCCCGCGCCGCGATCGTGGTCGCCCAACTGAACACCATGGGCAACGGCCAGTGGAAGGCCTGGACCCGCCAGGATCTGGCCGACGCCAACGCCGGCGCCATGTTCGAAGAAGGCATCCTGGTCATCATCATCGGCGGCTGCGTGGTGCTGGGCATCATCATCGGCGTGGCCATCACCTGGCAGACCCTGCGCGGCGCCATCATGGCCAACATCAAGGAGTTCGCCTCGCTGCGCGCCCTGGGCGTGGGCATGGGATCCTTGCGCCGCATCGTCATGGAGCTGAGCTTCTGGGTCGGGGTGGTCGGCGTGGCCGCCGCCATCGGCCTGACCTGGCTGCTGTCCCTGTTCGCCATGTCCAAGGCGGTCATCATCGCCCTGCCCCTGCCGCTGCTGATCGTGGTGGGCGGCGGTCTGATCGCCATCGCCATGCTCTCGGGCTTCCTGTCCATGGGCATCCTGAAGAAAAGCCAGCCTGCGGACCTGCTGCGATGAACACTATGGCTTTTGGGCACACGAAAGTTCACGGCAAACATGGCGAGTTCGCCATCGAGGCCAAGGGGCTAATCAAGCGGTTCAAGTCCGGCAAGAACTACGTCGAAGTTCTGAAGGGCGTGGATTTCGACGCCCGCCACGGCGACCTGACCATGGTCATGGGGCCGTCGGGATCAGGCAAGTCGACGCTGATCGCCGCCCTGTCCGGTCTGCTGCGCCCCGAGAAAGGTCGCGTCGACGCGCTGGACGTGGACGACATGTGGAAGCTGTCGTCAGGCCGGATCGACAAGTTCCGTCTGGATCACTGCGGCTTCATCTTCCAGGGCTTCAACCTCTTCCCCTCGCTCAGCGCCCTGCAGCAGGTGACGACGGTGCTGAAGTTCCAAGGCCTGACGTCCGATCAGGCCAGGAAGCGCGCGACCCTGGCGCTGGAGGAGGTCGGCCTCGGCCATCGCCTGCACCAACGTCCGGCCGCCCTGTCCGGCGGCGAGAAGCAGCGCGTCGCCATCGCCCGCGCCCTGGCCAAGGATCCTCAGATCCTGTTCGCCGACGAGCCGACCTCGGCCCTGGACGGCGAGAACGGCCAGGTCGTGATCCGCCTGTTGCGACGGGCGGCGACCGAGCACGGCGCCGCCGTCATCTGCGTGACCCACGACCCGCGCCTCGAGGCCTGGGCCGACCGGGTCATCCACATCGAAGACGGCGTGATCATCGACGATCAGCGCCGCACCCCCAATCCCGACGCCGTTCTGGCCTCGCACTGACACCGATCCTCTGAGGACGCCTCACATGCCCGCTTTCCTGAAAAACAAATGGCTCTGGATCGGCCTCGCGCTGCTGATCGTGCTGCTCGTCGGCTTCACCATGGTCCGCTCCGCCGGCGCCGCCAAGAAGGCGGAAGCCGCCGCCGAGGCCGAGAAAAAGGTCGAAAGCCCCTATGCCGCCATCGCCAACGGCAAGGTCGACGTCGAGGGCGGCATCATCCAGATCGCCGCGCGCCGCGGCGGCGTGGTGCGCGAAGTCCTGGTGCAGGAAGGCGACCGCGTGACCGCCGGCCAGATCCTGGCCCGCCAGGAAGACGACGAGCCGCGCCTGGCGTTGCAGACCGCCGCCGCCAATCTGTCGGAAGCCGAGAGCCAGCTGCGCCTGATCAACGTCGACATCGCCACGGCTCAGCGCGAGTACGACCGCCTGCAGAAGCTGGTCTCGACCAACTTCGTCGCCGCCCAGCGCCTGGACCAGGCCCGCGACGCCATCGCCTCGGCCCAGGCGCGGCTCGGCTCGCAGCAGTCGGCTGTGCAGACCGCCCGCGCCCGCCGCGACGAGGCCGCCTACAACGTCGAGCTGACGGTCATTCGCGCCCCCGCTGACGGCCGCATCGTGCGCCGCTACGCCAACCCCGGCGCCGGCGCCTCGACCCTGAACGTGTCGAACATGTTCGATCTGGAGCCCGACGCCCCCCGCATCGCCCGCGCCGAGATCGTCGAGGCCGACATTCCGAACATCACCGCCGATCAAGCCGTGGAGATCACCCCGGAAGGCGACCCGTCGAAGGTCTATGTCGGCAAGGTTCTGCGCCGCGCCGCCGTCTTCGGCGCCCGCAAGCTGGCGTCGGACGACCCGTCGCAACGCACCGACGAGCGCGTGGTCGAGGTGGTGGTCGCCGTCGACGAGGCCCCGCTGCTGATCGGCCAGCGCGTTCTGGTCAAGTTCATGAAGCCGGGCGAGACGGCCGGCGCCAAGCGCGACACCAGCATCGCCGGCGTTCCCGCCAACCGCTCGATGCAGACCCCGGCCAAGCGCTAAGGCTGACGGAAACGAATACGGAAAGGGGCCTCGCAAGAGGCCCCTTTTTTACTGTCCAGTCCTCTCGCGTCCCTCCCGACGGCGAAGGGCCTTAATGGATCATGCGCCCGTAAATTCCCCCGGCCTCTTCTCCAGCACCGCCGTCACGCCTTCGATGTGGTCGTCGGTCAGATGGGCAAGGGCCTGCATGGCGGCCGACAACTCCAACATCTGATCGAAATTCATGTCGCGGCCCTGACGCAGCAGGGTCTTGGCCATGCGCAGAGCCTGGGGCGGCTGGGCGGCGATCTGACCGGCCGTCTCCATCGCCTCGTCCATCAGGGACTCATGCGGAACGACGCGATTGACCAGACCCCACTGCTCGGCCGTGGCGGCGTCGATCGAGCGGGCCGTGAACAGCAGTTCAGCGGCGCGATTGTAGCCGATATTGCGGGGCAGCAGCCACGAACCGCCGTCGCCGGGAATGATGCCCAGCTTCATGAAGGGCACGCCGAAGCTGGCGCGGTCCGAGGCGATGCGGATGTCGCCCAGCCCGGCGATGTCGCAGCCCAACCCCATGGCCGGGCCGTTGACCGCCGTCACCAGCGGAACCTCAAGCCCGTAGAGGGCGCGCACGATACGGTGGACGACGCGGCGATAGCGTTCGCGGATGGCGGCGCCCGAGCCCTCGAACAGGTCGCGGCGGTCCTTCATCGCCTTCAGGTCGCCGCCTGCCGAAAAGGCGCGGCCGGCCCCCGTCATCACCACGCAGCGGATGGAGGGATCAGCGTTGACGGCGTCGCAGGCGGCGGCGAAGGCCTCGCCGTCCTCCAGGCCCGGCAGGGCGTTCAGACGGTCCGGCCGATCCAGGGTCCAGACCATGACCGCGCCTTTGCGCTCTTCGACGATCAGACCCATGCCGCGCTTCCTCTTCTCCAATGGAGCTGTCGGTGTCGGCCAGGGCGCGGCGGGATGGCAAGGGCGGAATTGAAAAACCCCGGTCGTTCTGACCGGGGCTTCTGGTTGGATCATCCAGTCTCGCGACTACGCGCGCGGCCGTTTGATCGTTATGGGCACGAAGTTGGACGGATGGCTGACCACGCGGTCGCCTGCGCCGTTCATCTGCTTCGTGTTCACCAGCATCCCGCCGAATAAGGCGAAGGACAGCATGGCGTGCTGGAGATTGCGCTCTTTGTTTTCGTTCATTTTTGGCGTCTCCTTTCGCTGAACGATGAAAGAAGACACGTCGTGCTTATTGGGACTCTCACCCTGTCAGTCGTTTCGCGTCGACGATCAAGATAGCGAAGCTGTGGAAAAAGTCAAGAATTATAGTCCGCTCTCGGACTCATTGTAGCGATAGCGTCACAAATCATGACCGAAGCCCCCGCTCCTCGCCCGCCGCGCCCCGTCGCCAGCCCATGCGTCATGGTCTGCACCGTCGACGGCGCCTCGGGCCTGTGCCTGGGCTGTTTCCGCACGCTTCAGGAGATCGCGACCTGGAGCCGAATGACGGACGAGGCCCGCGCCGCCGTCATGGCCGACCTGTCGAGCCGCAAGGGTCGGATCGATCCCCGCCTGCTGGGCGAATGAAGACCCTGGGTCGTCAACCTTTCGTTCGCCACGTCGCTTCACCGCATGGGAAGACCAAGGCGGCATAGTCCGCTTCATGATCCGCTTTGACCCGCGCTCCGCTGTCGTTTTCGCCGCCGCCCTGGCGTCGGCGTCGGCGTGCATCGGCGCCCTGATGTGGTGGGAAGGCCCGGCCCAGGCCTACGCCGCCGTGGCCCTGAAGGAGGCGCCGTCGGTGACGCGCGCGGCCGACGGCCACTATTGGGCCGAGGCGACCGTCGAGGGACGGCCGATGCGGATGCTGGTCGACACCGGCGCCAGCGTGGTGACGCTGAGCCGCGCCGACGCCGAACGGCTGGGCGTGCGGCTGAAACCGCATGACTTCAACCAGACGCTGAACACCGCCTCGGGCCAGGTGCCCGCCGCGCGGGTGCTGCTGACCTCCCTGTCGGTGGCGGGGGTCGAGATGACCTCGGTCGAGGCGCTGGTCGTCGATCGCGACATGCCCGCGGCCCTGCTGGGCATGAGCTTCCTCGGCCGCCTGTCGGCCTTCGAGGCGCGGCCCGACGGCCTGATCCTGAGGGGCTGAACGCGCCTCAGCCGCGCCGACCGAAGGGCACGACCTTGTTGTCCCGGTCATGGCCGATATCGGCGTCGCCCAGATAGGCGATGCCGGAGCGCACGCACCAGTAACGCACGATCTCTTCCGCCGTCAGGCCGAAGTCGGGATCATTCGCCGTCACGTCCGACACCCGGCCCAGACGGATGCCCGCGACACGGCGGATCGAGGCCTGGCCGGTCAGGTGGAACATCATCCGGTCGACGCGATAGAGGGCCTCGGACACCTCTTCCAGCATCAGGACGTGGCCGGTCAGGTCCGGCTCGATCGCCGTGCCGACCAGTTCATTGAGGATGGTCAGGTTGAAGCCGACGGCGGGCCGGGCGTCGGTCAGCAGGGACGGCTCCAGCGACGTCGCGTCGCCGCTCCGCAGCCAGTTCACCGCCCGCAGGCCCGTGGCGTCATGGCGCGACCCGTCCGAAGCCATCGGCCCATGCGCGACATGGGGAAAGCCCGCGCGATACAGCGCCGCCAGCAGGCTGCCCGCGTCGGAATAGCCGAGGTAACGCTTGGCGTAGGCGTGGGCGGTCAGCTCGGGGATCACCGCCTCGGCGATGCGGCAGGCGCCGTAGCCGCCGCGCGCGAACCAGACGGCGTCGATATCGGGATCGTTGGCGGTCTCGACGAAGGCGCGGGCGCGGGTGGCGTCGTCGCCGCCGAAATGGCCGTGCGCCTCGAACAGGGCCGGATGCAGCACCAGCTCGACCTCGCCGCTCGGCCAGGTCGCCGCCGCCCAGGCCCGGATCGCCTCGCCCCGCGCGGGGTCCAGGCGGGAGCTGGCGTTGACGACGCCGATTCGGAACGGTCTGGTCTGCATGGACGGGGTGGCCTCGGGCGCCTCACGTGCTAGTCAGGCCGCCGGACATTCCCCGGTTTCCAGCCCTGAAATCAAGCCGATGAACAAAGACTATTTCTTCTGCGGCGTCGGCGGTTCCGGCATGCTGCCCCTGGCGATGATCGTTCAGGCGCAAGGCCACCGCATCGCAGGCTCCGACCGCGCCCTGGATCAGGGCCGTACGCCGGACAAGTTCGACTGGCTGCGCGCCCACGGCGTGACCCTGCACCCGCAGGACGGATCGGGCGTGGTGAGCAAGGATCAGGTGGTCGTCGCCACTGGCGCCGTCGAGGACACCGTGCCCGACATCGGCGCGGCCAAACGCGTCGGCGCCCTCATCAAGACCCGGCCCCAGCTGCTCAGCGAACTGTTCAACGCCGCTCCGACTTCGATCGGCGTGGCGGGCACCAGCGGCAAGTCCACCATCACCGGCATGATCGCCTGGATCCTGGATCAGGCGGGCCGCGCGCCGACCGTGGTCAACGGCGCCGTGATGAAGAACTTCGCCGACGCCGACCACCCGTTCGCCAGCGCCCTGATCGGCGGACCCGATCTGTTCGTGGCCGAGGTGGACGAGAGCGACGGCTCCATCGCCCGCTATGACCCGACGGTGGCGGTCGTCTCCAACATCTCGCTGGACCACAAGTCGATGGAGGAGCTGCGCGACCTGTTCGGCGGCTTCGTCGGCCGGGCGACGACGGCGGTGCTGAACCTCGACAACCCCGAGACGGCGGCGCTGGCGCAAACCCTGGAGACGGGCAAGGCGATCACCTTCGCCCTGGGCGAGGAAGAGGCCGATCTGTCGGCGCACGACCTGCAACCGCTGCCCACCGGCATGACGTTCGAACTGCGCGTGCGCGGCGAGGCGGCGCGAGCCGCGCGACTGAACGTGCCGGGCGCGCACAATGTCGCCAACGCCCTGGCGGCGCTGGGCGCGGTCAAGGCCCTGGGCGTCGGCATGGATCAGGCGGTCGCGGCGCTGGAGACCTTCAGCGGCATCCGGCGGCGGCTGGAGGTGGTGGGCGCGCGAAACGGCGTCACCGTCATCGACGACTTCGCCCACAACCCGGACAAGATCGCCGCCACCCTGAAGACCCTGCACGCCTTCGACGGGCGGTTGCTGATCCTGTTCCAGCCGCATGGCTTCGGCCCGCTGAAGCTGATGCAGCGCGAGTTCATCGAAGGCTTCGCCGGTCTGATGCGCCGTGACGACGTGCTGCTGATGCCCGAGCCGGTCTATTACGGCGGCACCACCGACCGCAGCGTCGGCAGCGAGGACATCGCAGCGGGCGTCCGCGCGGCGGGTCGTCAGGCGCAGGCCCTGGCCACCCGCGCCGACTGCGGCGACCGCATCGTCGAAATCGCTCAGTCCGGCGACCGGATCGTGGTCATGGGCGCGCGCGACGACAGCCTGTCGACCTTTGCGGCCGAACTGCTGGCGCGTCTCTGATCGTCCGTTCTCGGACTATCTGTAAGATTAGCCTTGCAAAACATTCACTTCCGGCAAAGCGCCTGTTAAGCGCCCTGGCCTAACCCTGCTCTCGCAAGAAGCAGGAGACGGCTGGAAATGGCCAGGATCGGAGACTTCGTGGACGCCTCGGCGCCCATGGCGCCGGACGCGCCGGGGGCCGACGCCCTGGCCCGTTTCGAGGCCGAGCCCGAGACCCTGGTCATCGCCGTGGCCGACGCCGACGGACGCCCCGTCGGCCTGATCGAGCGCAACGCCTTCACCCTGAAGCTGGCCGCCGAGTTCGGCCGCGCCCTCTACGCCCGACGCCCGATCTCGGCCCTGATGGACCCTGATCCGATGATGGTCGAAGCCGACGCCTCGGCCGACGTCCTGTTCGCCTCGATGGACACGGCGGGGCTGGGCGCCTTGCTGAAAGGCTTCATCGTCGTCTCGCGCGGCCGCTATGTCGGGGTCGGCGCCGGGCTGCACGTGCTTCAGGCCGGGGTAGCGATCCACAAGCGCCGCGCCGAAGCCATGGCCGAGCTGGCCCAGAACCTGGTCCGCGCCGAGGCCGAGGCGCGCGCCTCCAGCCGGGCCAAGTCCGAATTCCTGGCCGTCATGAGCCATGAGATCCGCACGCCTTTGAACGGGGTGCTGGGGGTGGCCGCCTTGATGGAGCGCCAGCTGACGCAGGAGGATCTGCGCCCCCATGTCCGCACCATCCTGGACTCCGGAAACAGCCTGTTGCGCCTGCTGACCGATGCGCTGGACATGTCCCGCGCCGAAGCCGGGATGCTGACGTTGGAGCCCGCTCCTCTGGACCTTCAGGCGGTGACGGCGGACCTCTCGGCCCTGTGGAGCCCCCGCGCCGAAGAGAAGGCGCTGGATCTGCGCGTCCATGGCAATCTGCGCGCCGCACGCTGGATCGTCGGCGACGAGATGCGGCTGAAGCAACTGTTGAACAATCTGATCGGCAACGCCTTGAAATTCACGGAAGGCGGCGCCGTCGAGGTGCGCCTGGATACGGCGTTGGAGGACGGACAGGTGCGCCTGTCCGCCACGGTCGACGACAGCGGCCCCGGCGTCAGCGAGGACGCCGCGCGCGCCATCTTTGAACCCTTCAACACCGGCGACGCGGGCCGCCAGGGCGCGGGCGCGGGGCTGGGTCTGGCCATCTGCCGCCAGATCATAGACCGCATGGACGGACGCCTGGCGGTCGAACGATCACCCCAGGGCGGGGCGCGCTTCCGCTTCGAGCTGCGCCTGCCGCTGGCCGAGGCCGATGGACGCCGCAACGACGGCGCCATGGCCGATCCCACCGCCCACCCCACCCTGCACGTCCTGGTGGTGGACGACAACGCCGCCAATCGCTTCGTGGCGGGCAAGGTGCTGGAGTTGTTCGGCTGCACCCATGAAACGGCCGAGAACGGTCGTCAGGCGGTCGAGTGCGCGACGACGGCGCCCTTCGACCTAATCCTGATGGACGTAAAGATGCCGGTGATGGACGGGGTCGCCGCCACCCGCGCCATCCGCGCCCTGCCCGGCCCCGCGTCCGCCCTGCCGATCCTTGCGCTGACGGCCAACGCCGACCCGCGCGACGAGGCGGACTATCTGGCGGCGGGAATGGACGGAGTGGCGCAGAAGCCGATCCAGCCCGAGGCCCTGCTGAACGCCATCCGCCTGGTCCTGTCGCGCGAACAAACCGCTCAGGCCGCCTGACCGGATCAGCGGCGCCGATAGTCGCAGTTGCAAGTCATTTGCATTTCGTGGCAAGGCCAGGGCGTGACCGACGCCGCCGCCTCTTCTGCAAAGCCCGCCGCCCAGCCGAAGACCAAGGCCGCACGGCCGCCCGCGCGCGCCTTCTGGTTGAGACAGTTGCAAAGCTGGCACTGGATTTCGGCGGCGGTCAGCATGATCGGCCTGCTGCTGTTCGCCGTGACGGGCGTCACCCTGAACCACGCCGCACAGATCCCGGCCGAGCCCGTGGTGCGCGAACAGACCGCCGTCCTGCCCGCCCCTCTGCTGGCGCGGCTGGCCGAGTTTCCTCAGGAGACGACCAATCCCGCGCCCGACACCGTGGCGCGCTGGGCGGACGCGGCCTTCGACGTCCGCATCGCCGGAAAGCCGACCGAGACGACGGCCGAGGAAATCTACGTCGCCCTGCCCATGCCCGGCGGGGGCGCCTGGCTGACCATCGACCGGGCGACGGGCGAGGCCCTGCATGAAAAGACCACGCGCGGCTGGGTCGCCTGGCTCAACGACCTACACAAGGGCCGCAACACCGGCGCGGCCTGGTTCTGGTTCATCGACGCCTTCGCCGTCGCCTGCATCGTCTTCACCCTGACGGGGCTGGGCCTGTTGTGGCTGCACGCCTGGCGGCGGCCCCTGACCTGGCCGCTGGTCGGGCTGGGGCTGCTGATCCCCGTCGTGCTCGCCCTGTTCTTCATCCATTGAGGAGCCGCCTCATGCGTCCGCTTCCCCTGATCCTGACCGCTGCGGGTCTTTCAGCGGCCGCCGCGCCCGCCCTGGCCGCCGACCTGTCGGTGTCGATCGAGCTGCCGCGCATCAACAGCGCCGCCTATCACCGCCCCTATGTCGCCGTGTGGATCGAAAAGCCGGATCAGAGGGCGGTCCAGACCCTGGCCGTCTGGTATCACCCCGGCAGCCGCAACAGTCAGGGCGACGGCACAGACTGGCTGAGGGATTTGCGCGCCTGGTGGCGCAAGGGCGGCCGGGCCATGGCCATGCCCGCCGACGGAATCTCCGGCCCGACCAAGGCCCCCGGCCGCCATGCCGTCAACGTGCCCGGCGCGCGCCTGCGGAACCTGCCCGCCGGGCAGTACACGCTGGTCGTCGAGGCGGCGCGCGAGATGGGCGGGCGCGAGTCCGTGCGCGTGCCCTTCCACTGGGGCGCGGCCAATACGGCCTCCGGGACGGGATCATCCGAACTGCGCGCCGTGCGCGTCGCCGTGACCCGCTGAACGATCCCAGTCATAAGGGGCCTTCGTCTCTTTCAGCCAGACCGTTGCGCCCCCCATGAAACGATCCGCCTCCGCCCCCTCGCCGATCCTGATCGGAGGGCCGGACGACAGCCGACGCGACGACCGCGTTCTGATCCCGCCCATGACCGGCGCGCCCGAACGGCCGCCCAGCGACCTGATCTGGTCCCTGTCGGGCGAGACCATGGGCACGACCTGGTCGGTGCGGCTGGTTCCGCCGCCGGGCGCCGCCCAGGGCGATTTCGCGGCGGCGGTCGAGGAAGAACTGGCCCGCATCGTCGCCGTCTTCAGCCCGTGGGAGGCCGACAGCGAGATCAGCCGCTTCAACGCCGCTCCGGCCGGAACCTGGGCTCTGTCGGACGACTTCTGGGCCCTGCTGACCCAGGCGCTGGATCTGGCCGACGACGTCAGCGGCGCGGTCGATCCCAGCCTAGGCGCCCTGGTCGACCTGTGGGGCTTCGGCCCGCCGGGACCGCGCTCGGTCCTGCTGCCCCTGCCGTCCGACGAAGAGGTCGAGGCGGCTCGCGCCGTCTCGGGCTGGCAGAAGCTGAGGCTGCACCGCGAGGCCCAGGCGGCGATCCAGATCGGCGGCATGAAGCTGGACTTCTCGGGCATAGCCAAGGGCCATGCGGTCGATCGCGTCTCAGACCGGCTGAGCGCCCTGGGCGCGACCTCGCACCTGGTCGAGATCGGGGGCGAGCTGAAGGGACGCGGCGTCAAGCCCGACGCCCAACCCTGGTGGGTCGAGATCGAGGTCGTCGCCGGATCGCCCGCGCCGCGCACGGTGGCGGCTCTGGTCGACCTAGCCATGGCGACTTCGGGCGAGGGGCGCCGCGCCTTCCCCCATGAGGGGCGGCTCTATTCGCACACCCTGGACGGCGCGACGGGGCGGCCGGTCGACAACGGCCTGGCCCAGGTCACGGTCTTCGACGCCTCGGCCATGCGCGCCGACGCCCTGGCCACGGCGTTGACCGTGCTGGGCCCGATCGAGGGGCCCGAACTGGCCGAGGCCCTGGGCCTGGCCGCTCATTTCACCGAACGCACGCCTGACGGCCTGATCGAGCGCATGACCCCCGCCTTCGCCGCCATGCTGGACGACGCCTGAGGGAGCGTCAGACCTCGGACCAACGCCGCAGCAGGTTGTGATAGACGCCGGTCAACTCGATCACCGCCGCGTCCTTCGGTCCCTTGTCCAGATTGACCCGCTGGATCGCCACATCGAGGCGGAACAGGGTCTCGCGGTCGGCGTCGTCGCGGATCAGGCTCTGCAGCCACATGAAGCTGGAGACGCGCGCGCCGCGCGTCACGGGCGTCACCCGGTGCAGGCTCTTGGACGGATAGAGAACCAGATCGCCCGCCGGCAGCTTGACCGACTGGGCGCCGTACATCTCCTCGATGATCAGTTCGCCACCGTCATAGTCCTCAGGCTCCGACAGGAAGAGGGTGGCCGACAGATCGCTGCGAATGCGATGGCCGTCGCGTTGGCGGATGGCGTTGTCGACGTGGGTGCCGAACTCGCCGCCGCCCTCATAACGATTGAACAGGGGCGGAAAGATCGTGTGCGGCAAGGCGGCCGAGACGAACATCGGATTGGCGTTCAACGCCTGGACGACCAGCGCCGACACCTCGCGCGCCTGGGCGCTGTCCTCGGGCAGTTGCTGATTGCGCTTGGCCGTCGCCGACTGATGGCCCGAGGTCATGTTGCCGTCAGCCCAGTGTCCGGCGTCCAGCGTCCGACGCAGGGCCTTCACCTCGGCCTTGGTGAAGACTTCGGGGATGTGCAGCAGCATGGCTCTCTCACCGTCTGGAAACGCATCGGCCCCGCCGCTCGAACGAACGACGGGGCCGACATGATGGCGCGAAACGCGGCCTCTTAGTAGCGGACGTTCAGCGTCAGGATAGCCTGACGCGCCGGGGCCACGTCGGCGTGGTGCACGCCGTTGGTGCGGATGATGTACTCCTCATCCCCGGCGTTCTGGACGTTCAGCTGCACTGAGGCGCGGTCGTTGATGTCGTAGGAGGCGAACAGGTCGACGCGGGTGTATTCCGGCGCATAGACGCGGTTGGCGCCGCCGCCGGCCCCGCCTTGGTTTCCGCCCCAGGACTTGGAGACGTAATAGACGCCGCCGCCCAGGCTCAGCTTGGGCAGGACACGGTAGGTGGTGAACAGGCTGGCGCTGTGCTCGGGCGTATTGGCCAGCGGGTCGCCCAGGTTGACGCTGCTATAGGCGCCGCGCACCAGTTCGGAGTCCATCCAGGTGTAGCCGCCGAAGACCTGCCACTTGTCGGTGATGTTGCCCGACACGCCCAGCTCCACGCCCTGCACCCTGGTCTCGCCCGCCTGCTCGAACAGGCCCGGCTCCACTTCGATGGCCGCGTCCTTGCGCGTCAGGTGAAACAGGGTGCCGCTGAGCGCCAGACGGTCGTTGAACAGATTGGCCTTGGCGCCGATTTCGAAGCTCTCGGTCTGCTCCGGATCCAACACCGTGCTGGCCAGGTTGCCGCTGCCTACGCCACCGACGCCGTTCTGATCGCCCGCCGAGATCGTGGGCGGCGTCGAAGCGGTCGAGAAGGAGGCGTAGACGCTGCTGTTCGCCGTCGGCTTGTAGACCAGACCCACCTGATAGTTGACGAAGTCCCAGTCCGCCTCGCGCATGACAGGCGCCGTAGCGCCGCGCGGCAGCTCCGTGCCTTCGACGTCATAGCGGTCGTAGCGCAGGCCCAGGTTCAGCTTCCACCGCTCGCCCAGGCTGACGGAATCAAAGGCGTAAAGCCCCAGCGCATCCGTGTCCGAATATGTCTCGGTCCCGCGCGTGATCGTGCCCGTCCACGGGTCGTTCGGGTTCGGCGCATAGACCTGGGTGCAGTCCAGGCCCGTCAACGGCGCCGGGCAGGCCGTGCCGGTCAAGGTCGTGACCGTATAGGAGGCGTTGCGGTTCTTCTCGCGCGCCAGCTCCAGACCGACGTCGAAGTCATGCTTGACCGAACCGGTCAGGAAGGAGCCGTGCAGGTCGGTGACGTTGGCCAGGGTCTCGGCCGGGTTCCAGCGCGACTTCAGACCCCGCTTCATCCACCAGACGCCATTGATCTGCTGCGCCGCGCCGCCGTCGCCGGGGTTGGTGACGACATAATCGTTCAGCGTCTGAGAGTAGCGGGTGACGTTGCGCAGGGCCAGGGTGTCGCTGAAGCGATGCTCGACCTCCAGCGTCAGGCTGTCGACCGTATTGTTCAGATAGTCGCGCGCCTTCAGGCCGTAGAAGCTGTCATAGGGCACGTCCAGCACGCCCGAGGCGTCCGGGCGCGGCCCGGTCGCCCCGCCCAGCTTGGTGTAGAGCGGGACGCCGTAGTCGGGCGTCTGATTGCTGTCGAGATGGTAGTAGCTGACCGTCAGCATCGTCGGCGCGCCCAGGCCCACGGCGACCGCAGCCCCGACGCCCCACTTGTCGAAGTCGACGCCGTTGCGGCCCGGCACGTCGCCCTGCGAGGCCATGACGTTCAGGCGCATGGCGGCGGTCGGACCGACCTGCCAGTTGGCGTCCACCGTGCCGCGCAGATAGTCGTCCGTGCCGACGCCGGCCGAGCCATGGACGAAGTTGGTCAGACGCGGCGACTTGGAGCCCAGATTGATGCTGCCGCCGCCCGAACCGCGACCCGAGTAAACGGAATCGGCGCCCTTGATGACCTCGACCTGCTCCAGGTTGAAGACCTCGCGCTGCTGGCCGCCGGTGTCGCGGATGCCGTCGACGAAGATGTTGTTGCCAGAGGCCTGACCGCGGATGAAGGGCCGGTCGGCCAGGGGCTGCCCGCCTTCGCCCGCACCGAAGGTGATGCCCGGCGAGGTGCGCAGGATGTCCTGCAAGGAGGTGGCCGCGGTCTGTTCGATGATCTGCTGCGGGATCACCGTCACGGTGCGCGGCGTGTCGACCAGGGGCGTGACGAACTGCGGATCCTTCGGCTCGCGCTTCACGCGATGGCCGTGCACATCCACCGTGCCCAGGTTGGTGGCGTCCTGGCTAATCACCCCATCAGCGGGCGCGGCCTCGTCAGCCGCCGCGATCGCCGGCGCGGCGCACAGCATGCCGGCGGCGCTGGACGCGAACAGGAGCGCCTTGAGGGCGGCGGAGCGGGTGTCGGACATGAGGAGGAAACCGGCCATTGATTGAGACCGGCTCGCATTAGCACCATTTCAAGGTGCGACAATCTGACTCCTGCGACTAAATCGCACTTGCGGATCAGGTGTCACACGCAGGTCACACCTGGGGCTTGGCGACCGCCTTGATTGACACCGTCGGATCGGCCAGCAGGGCGTCGTCCACCGCTGTCCCCTTCCCGATCAGCAGGCGTCCGCCCATGAAGTCGGCTGGGGCGTTGACCGCCTCCACCGCCACGATGCGTTCGCCGCTCAGGTGGAAGACCGAGAAGGCGCCGCCGGCCGGATCGCCGCGCACCAGTTGGCGATCGGCGTCGAAAGGCACCCCCGCGATCTGCAATTTGACGTCATACTGGTCGGACCAGAACCACGGCACTTCCGGCGCCGGGGCCGCGCGGCCGACGATGGCCGAGGCCGCCTGCTTGGCCTGCTCCAGGGCGTTGGGCACGCTCTCCAGCCGGTGCATGACGCCGCCGTGGACCGGGATCGGCCGCCGCGTCACATCGCCGATGGCGTAGATGTTCGGGTCGCTGGTGCGGGCGGTCTCATCGACCACTACGCCGTTTTCGCACGTCAGTCCCGCCGTCCGCGCCAGGGCCTCGCAGGCGAAGGCGCCGACGCCGACCAGCACCGTATCCGCCGCGATCAGCGTCCCGTCCGCCAGACGCACGCCCGCGTCCTCGAACCCAGCGACCTCGACGCCGGTCAGGATCTCAACGCCATGCTTCCTGTGCAGATCGGTGAAGAAGGCCGACAGGGGCTGAGACGCCACGCGCGCCAGCACCCGGTCCATGCGCTCGATCACCACCGCCTCGGCGCCCAGGGCGCGGGCCGAGGCCGCCGCCTCCAGCCCGACATAGCCGCCGCCGACCACCGCCAGCCGCTTGCCGGGCGCCAGCACGGCCTTCAGCCGTTCCGCGTCGTCGAGGGTGCGAAGCTCCAGCAGGTCGGGCCGGTCAGCGCCGGGAAGGGCCAGCTTGCGCGCCGTCGAGCCGGTGGCCAGGATCAGCACGTCGTAGGTCTCGACCGTTCCGTCGGCGAAGGTCACGGTCCTGGCGGCCGCGTCGATGGCGCTCGCCGTGACGCCGGTGCGCAGGGCGATGTTCTGCTCGGCGTAGAAGCTCTCGGGGCGCAGCAGCAGGTCTTCCAGACCCGCCTCCCCTTTCAGCCAGGCTTTCGACAAGGGCGGCCGCTGATAGGGCGGCGCGCTTTCCTGCCCCGCCAGGACGATCTCGCCCTCAAACCCATACTGCCTCAGCAGCGCCGCCGCCGAGCCCCCCGCGTGTCCCGCGCCGATGATCACAACCTTGCTCATGACAGCGCAGATAGAGACGCCGGAAGCGAAGCGCCACCGCCTTTGCATCCATTCTGAGCACGACAGACCGGGAAGCAGGTTGACCGTTCCATTGTTACAGCATAATGGAACGCGCCATGAGCACCGACGCCGCCAGGACCGCATTGCTGGACGCCCTGCTTTCGCTGAAAACGCGGGAGGAGGCGGACGCCTTCCTGGCCGACCTGTGCACTCCGGCCGAGCTGCGCGCCATGGCCGAGCGGTGGCAGGTGGCGCGGATGCTGGACGCCGGGGACAAGACCTATCGCGAGATCGCCGCCGAGGCGCCGGCCAGCCCGACCACTGTCGTGCGCGTCGCGCGCTCCCTGAAGGACATGCCGCACCAGGGCTATCGGCTGGTGCTGGACAGACTGAAAGCCTGAGTTGAGATCATGAGTACGGTTCAGGGGCGGCTGCGCATCGCCGTCCAGAAATCCGGCCGCCTGGCCGAACGCAGCCTCGATCTGGTCCGCGATGCGGGCCTGCGCGTGATCAAGGGCAACAACGATCTGCTGTACCGGATCGAGAACTATCCGATCGACCTGCTGCGGGTGCGCGACGACGACATTCCGACCTTCGTGGCGGACGGGGTCTGCGATCTGGGCATCGTCGGCGAGAATGTGCTGGAAGAGGTCAGGAACGGCGGGCCGAATGCAGAGGTCGTCATGCCGCTGGGCTTCGGCCGCTGCACGCTGAAGATCGCGACGCCGCCGGGGCTGGACTACGCCGGGCTGTCGTCCTTGCAGGGCCTGCGGATCGCCACCTCCTATCCCAGGATTCTGCGCCGCTTTCTGAATGAGGCGGGCGTCCAGGCCGACATCGTCACCATGCGCGGCGCGGTAGAGGTGGCGCCGCGGCTGAAGCTGGCCGCCGCCATCTGTGATCTGGTCTCGACGGGCGCCACGCTGGAGGCCAACGGGCTGACGGCGCGCGAGACGGTGCTGGACAGCCAGGCGGTGCTAATCAAGGCGCCGACGCCGCCTGAGGCGGGGCTTCAACACCTGCTGGACTCCATCGTCGAGCGGATGGCGGGCGTCGTGTCCTCGCAAGGGGCCAAATACGTGATGCTGAATGCGCCGCGCGCGGCGCTGGACCGGATCACCGCCCTGCTGCCCGGCGCCGGATCGCCCACCGTCATGCCCCTGTCGGGGCGCGACGACGCCGTGGCCGTCCACGCCGTCTGTCAGGAGGCGGTCTTTTGGGAGACATTGGAGAAACTGAAGGCGGAAGGGGCGTCGGCCATCCTGGTCCTGCCCATCGAGAAGATGATGTGATGAAGCGTATCGACTGGAACCAACTCGACGCCGCCGGACGCACCGCCGCCCTGGCCCGCCCGCAGCGCCGCACTGAAGGCTTCGTCTCCAGCGTGGTGCGCGAGATCTTCGACGACGTGCGGGCGCGCGGCGGCGAGGCCGTGACCGACTGGGCGACCCGGCTGGACGGCGCCCCGCCGCGCCGCATCGAAGTCACCGAGACGGCCGCCGCCAAGGCCCGCCGCGACCTGCCGCCCGCCGCCGCCCGCGCCCTGCGCGTCGCCGCCGACAATGTGCGCGTCTTCCATCAGGCGACCCGGCCAGAGGACACGCCCTTCATCGAGACGACGCCCGGCGTGAAGTCCAAGCTGGTCTGGCGGCCCATCGGCTCGGCCGGCCTCTATGTTCCGGGCGGAACGGCGCCGCTGTTTTCATCGCTGCTGATGCTGGCCATACCGGCGGACGTGGCCGGGGTCGGGCGGCGCGTCGCCGTGACGCCGCCGTCGAAGGACGGCTCGGTCCACCCCGCCATGATCGCCGCCGCCGCCGAGGCGGGGCTGGACGAGCTGTGGCTGCTGGGCGGAGCGCAGGCCATCGCCGCCCTGACCTTCGGCGCCGAACTGGAAGACGGCGTCATCGCGCCCGTCGACAAGCTGTTCGGTCCCGGCAACGCCTATGTGGCCGAGGCGAAGCGCTACGCCTCGTCCCTGCCCGGCGGCCCGGCCTGCGACCTGCCTGCGGGGCCGTCGGAACTGCTGGTCATCGCCGACCGCGACGCCGATTTCGAGATCGTCGCCGCCGACCTGCTCAGTCAGGCCGAGCATGATGCCGATGCTCAGGTGATCCTCGTGTCCGACAGCGGCACGGCCCTGAACGAGATCATCGCCGAGGTCCAACGCCAGGTCGACAGCCTGCCGCGCGCCGCCATCGCCCGCGCCTCTCTGGCCGAGGCCCGCGCCATCCGCGTGCGCGACATGGCCGAGGCGTGCGAGGTGGCGAACCTCTACGGCCCCGAACACCTGTCGATCCAGACGCAAGAGGCCGAACGGCTGGTCGAGCGGATCAGCGCGGCGGGCGCGGTTTTCGTCGGGCGCTGGGCGGCGGAGACGCTGGGCGACTATGCGGCGGGGCCCAGCCACGTCCTGCCGACCGACGGCGCGGCGCGGACGCTGGGCGGCGTCACCACCGCCAGCTTCATGACGACCATGTCGGTACAGACCGTCACCGAGCCGGGCGCCGCCGCCCTGGCCCCTGTCGCCGCTGCCCTGGCGCGGCTGGAGGGGCTGGAAGCCCACGCCAGGGCCGCCGATCTGAGGAGTGCGGGATGACCAACAACCTCTTCCTTCTCCCCTTGAGGGAGAAGGTGGGCGCCGGAGGCGCTCGGATGAGGGGTGTGCTGGCTTCGCCCTTCTCCGTCTCGCTGCGCAGGTTGCCTTCTCCCACGAGGGGAGAAGGATCATGACGCTGCCCGCCCCTTATCCCCCACTGGTGTCGGGCGGCGACGGTCTGGAGCGTTATCCGGCCGAGCCCGCCGTGCTGGCGGCCCGCATGGCCGCCCTCTATGGCGTCGGCGCCGATCAAGCGCTGCCGACGCGCGGACTGACGCACGGGCTGGAACTGGTCTGGCGCGTGGCCGCGCGTGACGGGCTGAGGGTGCAGGCGCCCGACGCCGAGCCCTATACGCAACTGGCCGCCCTCTACGCCCGCCTGGCCGAAGACGCCGACACCGCCGCCGTGGTCGTCCGCGCCCTCGGCTCGTCCGAGGCCGTAGCCGAGATGGCCGAGCGCGTCGCCCCCGCCTTGTTGGTCGTGGACGAAGGGCTGGTCGAGTTCGCCGAGGCGCCCTCGGCCGCCGCCGTGGTGAAGGACCACGCCAATCTGATCGTGCTGCGCAGCCTGTCGTTGGCCTATGGGCTGGCCGGGGCGCGGGTCGGGGCGGCGGTCGCGCAAGCGCAGACGCTGGCGCGGCTGGCCGGCGTGCTTGAGCCCTACGCCCTGCCCGAGATCTCGGTGCGGCTGGCGATGCAGGCGCTGGACCCGTCGCGGATGATGGAGACGGCCGAACGCATCAGCGCCGTGCGCCGCGAGCGCGCCCGCGTCGCCGAGGCCCTGTCGCGCATCATGGCGCTGGAAGCCGGGGTCGGGCCGGTGATCATCGCCAAACCCTCGGACCCGGCGGGCGCCGTGGAGGCCCTGCGCCGCTACGGCCTGGCCGCCGATCCGGCGGGCGAGCGAGTGCGCCTGCCCGTCTCGCTGAAGCCCGAGGTCAACGACCGCCTGTTGGCCGCGCTCGGCGCCGCCAGCCCGGCCGCGCGGCGCAACCGCACGGGTCAGGCCATTCGCGACACCAAGGAGACGCGCATCGTCTGCGCCGTCGATCTGGACAGCGCCGGGCCGGTGAAGATCGAGACCGGCGTCGGTTTCTTCGACCACATGATCGAACAGGTGGCGGCGCACGGCGGATTCTCCATCCGTCTGGCGTGCGAGGGCGACCTGCACATCGACCCGCACCACACGATCGAGGACTGCGCCATTGCGCTGGGTCAGGCGCTGAAACAGGCGCTGGGCGAGCGGCGCGGCATCGGCCGCTATGGCTTCGTCCTGCCGATGGACGAGGCCGAGGCGGCGGTGTCGATCGACCTGTCGGGGCGGCCCTATCCGGTGTTCGAGGGGACGTTCGCGACGCCGATGCTGGGCGACTACCGCACCGATCTGACGGCGCACGTCGTGCGATCGCTGGCCGAAAATCTGGGCGCGGCCGTCCACGTCCGCGTCACCGGCGACGACGACCACCACAAGACCGAGGCCGTGTTCAAGGCGCTGGGCCGCGCCCTGCGACAGGCGATCCGGGTCGAGGGCGATGTCGTGCCCAGCACCAAGGGCGTTCTGTGATGGCGGCCGCTGCTTCCCTTCTCCCCTTGAGGGAGAAGGTGGCCTGCGGAGCAGGTCGGATGAGGGGTGCGCTGGCCTCATCCTCAACGTCAGCCGTCCTGCATGCTGACACACCCCCCTCATCCGAGCGCC
This sequence comes from Brevundimonas sp. RM1, assembly GCF_052907225.1. NCBI lineage: Bacteria > Pseudomonadati > Pseudomonadota > Alphaproteobacteria > Caulobacterales > Caulobacteraceae > Brevundimonas > Brevundimonas sp. RM1. Next base: position 225,363 of record NZ_JBRERY010000003.1, on the reverse strand, counting down.
TCCGGCGCCCACCTTCTCCCACAAGGGGAGAAGAGCGATGAACGTCACCTTGATCGGTTACGGCTCGGGCAATGTGGCCTCGGTGCGGTTCGCGTTGGAACGGCTGGGCGCGCGGGTGCGGATCACCGACGACCCGGCCGATGTGGCTGAAGCAGAGCGGATCATCCTGCCCGGCGTCGGCGCGGCCGGTTACGCCATGCAGCGGCTGAATGCGTTGGGCCTGATCGAACCGCTGCGCCGATTTCCACGTCCGCTGCTGGGCGTATGCCTCGGCCAGCAGCTGCTGTTCGACGTCAGCGCAGAAGACGGCGAGGCCGACCTGCTGGGTCTGATCCCCGGTCGAGTCGAGGCCATCCTTCCCGCCCCGTCGCGCCCTTCGCCCCACATGGGGTGGAGCCGCTTGACGATCCGCCGCGACGACCCGCTGCTGGACGGCGTGCAAGACGGCGACTGGGCCTATTTCGTCCACGGCTATGTCTGCCCCGACGGTCCGGCGACCCTGGCCGCCGCCGACTATGGCGCGCCCGTGCCCGCCGTGGTCAACAGCGCCAACCGCTGGGGCTGCCAGTTTCACCCGGAACGGTCGGCCGCGCTCGGCGCGCGTATTCTAAAGAACTTCCTGGAGTTGCCCGCGTGATCATCTATCCCGCCATTGACCTGATCGAGGGCCATGCGGTTCGCCTGTTGCACGGCGATTTCAATCACGTGACCCGCTATGATTCCCACCCCGCCAACCGGCTGGCGGCCTTTGCCGCCGAGGGCGCCGAATGGATCCACGTCATCGACCTGGATGGAGCCCAGGCGGGCGAGGCGCGTCAGTATGAACTGATCGGCGACATGGCCCGGGCCGTGGACATCAAGGTCCAATCCGGCGGCGGCGTCCGCTCGGCAAAGGATATCGAGCACCTGCTGGGCGCCGGGATCAGCCGTGTCGTCATCGGCTCGCTGGCCGTCACCGACACGGATCAGGTGCTGAAATGGCTGGAGCAGTTCGGCCCCGACGCCATCGCCCTGGCCCTGGACGTCCGCTACGAGGACGGCCTGCCCGTGCCCGCCCTGAAGGGCTGGACCCAGTCGTCGGGCGTGGATCTGTGGAGCGTGCTGGAGCGCTATCCGGTCGGCATGCTGCGCCACATCCTGATCACCGACGTCGGTCGCGACGGCGCCCTGACCGGCCTGAACCAAGAGTTGCTGTCAGAGGCCATCCGCCGTCGCCCCGAGCTGGAGATTCAAGCCTCGGGCGGGGCCGCTGGTCTGGACGACCTGATCGCCGCCAAGGCCATCGGCTGCGCCGGCGCCATTACGGGCCGCGCCCTCTACGCCGGCCGCTTCACCGTGGCCGAAGCCATCAAGGCCGTGAACATGGCTCCGGTTTCGGCCAATGACCGCTAGGCGCATCATCCCCTGCCTCGACGTGAAGGACGGTCGCGTGGTCAAGGGCGTGCGGTTCGAGGGCCACGTCGACATGGGCGACGCCGCCGAACTGGCCGCGCGCTATCGCGATCAGGGCGCCGACGAACTGGTCTTCTACGACATCACGGCCAGCCCCGAGGGGCGGACGCTGGACTATGGCTGGGTGCAGGACATCGCCCGGTTGCTGGACATCCCCTTTTGCGTCGCAGGCGGCATCCGCAACGTGGAGCAGGCGGCGCGCTGCCTCGATCACGGGGCGGACAAGGTGTCGATCAACTCGCCCGCGCTGGAGCGGCCCGAACTGATCGGCGAGATGGCCGCGCGGCTGGGGCGGCAATGCGTCGTCGTCGGCGTCGACAGCGCCTTTGAGGGCGGCGAATGGCGGGTGCACAAATACACCGGCGATCCGGATGCTCGGCGCGGCGCCGGACGGCTGACGATGGAGTGGATCGTCGAGGCGCAGGAGCTGGGCGCGGGCGAGATCGTGCTGAACTGCATCGATCAGGACGGGGTGCGGCGCGGCTATGACCTGGACCAGTTGGCCGAAGCGCGGCGGCGGCTGACCATTCCGCTGGTGGCGTCCGGCGGGGCCGGAGCTGCCGAGCACTTCCGCGATGTGTTCGTGGAGGCGGACGTGTCGGGCGCGCTGGCGGCCAGCGTGTTTCACTCAAGCGCGATCGCGATTCCGGAACTCAAGCGTTACCTGGATGCGCAAGGCGTGGAGGTGAGGATATGACCCTCGACATCTCTCAGATCGACTTCTCCCAACTGGACTTCGCCAAGGGCGGCGGGCTGATCCCGGCCGTGGTGCAGGACGCCGACACCCTTCAGGTGCTGACGCTTGCCTATATGGACGAGGCGGCGCTGCGCGAGACGCTGGACAGCGGACAGGCCACCTTCTTCTCGCGCTCGCGCGGCGGACGGTGGCGCAAGGGCGAGACCTCGGGCGACTTCCTCAACGTCGTCTCGGTGACGCCCGACTGCGACGGCGACTCCGTGGTGGTGAAGGTGCGCCCGGTCGGAAACGCCTGCCACCTGAACCGCATCAGCTGTTTCGGCGAGGAGGACGCGCCCGGCCTGGGCCGCATCGGGCGGCTGGAGCGCACCATCCATGTCCGAGCCCAGGCCGACCCCAACGACAGCTGGACCGCCCGCCTCATCGCGCAGGGGCCCAAACGCGCCGCCCAGAAGGTCGGCGAAGAGGGCGTCGAGACGGCTCTGGCCGGGGCGGCGGGAGATAATGCGGAACTCGCCGGCGAGGCGGCGGATTTGATCTATCACCTACTGGTGCTTCTGCACGCGCGTCACATGGTGTTTCAGGACGTGCTGGACGTCTTGGCCCAGCGGGCGGAACCGGCCAATCACTCTGGCTGACCACGGTCACGCTTGGCGGGCCGATCTTCTGCAAGGGAGGCCTCAAGATGGCGGCTTTGATCCTGTTCGGCGGCGGCGGCGACCTGGCCATGCGGATGCTGTTGCCGTCGCTCTACTTCCTGGATCACGACGGGCTTCTGCCGCCGGAACTGAAGATCATCGGCGCCGCCCGGTCGCAGGAAACCGCCGAGGACTACATCGCCAAGGTGCGTCAGGCGGTGCAGCCCCGCGCCGAGGCCGCTGACGCCTGGGACGAGACGAGTTGGGCGCGCCTGACCCGGCGGCTCGAATACTTGGCGGTGGACGCCACCGACGCCGAAAGCCTGCGCGCGGTGAAGGCGCTGACGAGCGATGGCCCGATCACCTCTTTCCTGGCTGTGTCGCCTTCGCTCTACGGCCGCATCGTCACGGCGATGAAGACGGCCGGTCTGGCCGGTCCCGACGACCGCATCGTGCTGGAGAAGCCGGTCGGGCGCGATCTGGAAAGCTTCCGCGCCATCGACGACGCCGTGGCTCACGCCTTTGACGAGAGCCAGGTGTTCCGCATCGACCACTATCTCGGCAAGGAGACGGTGCAGAACCTGATCGCCCTGCGCTTCGGCAACGCCATCTTCGAGCCTTTGTGGAACAATCTCACCATCGACCATGTGCAGATCACGATCGGAGAAACGGTCGGCGTCGGCGACCGCTGGCCCTATTATGACGAATACGGCGCCCTGCGCGACATGGTGCAGAACCATATGCTGCAGCTGCTGTGTCTGGTGGCGATGGAGCCGCCCAGCGATCTGGACCCGGACTCGGTGCGCAATGAGAAGGTGAAGGTGCTGCGCTCACTTCGCCCCGTCACCGCCGAGGACGCCGAACGCGTCACCGTGCGCGGCCAGTATACGGCCGGGGAGGTCGAGGGTCGCCCGGTCGAGAGCTATGAGGCCGAACGCGGCCAGAAATCAGACACCGAAACCTTCGTCGCCATCCGCGCCGACATCGACAACTGGCGCTGGGCGGGGGTGCCCTTCTTCATGCGGACCGGCAAGCGGCTGGCCGAAAAGCGCACCGAGATCGTCATACAGTTCAAGCCGGTGCCCCACTCCATCTTCGGCCACGGAGAGCGCGGCGACATCTATGACAACCGGCTGGTGATCGAACTTCAGCCGGACGAGGACATTTCCCTGTCGGTGATGAACAAGAAGCCAGGGCTGGAGCAGCGGATGCAGCTTCAGCCGATCCGGATGAGCCTGTCGTGGGGGCAAGACGGCAAGGACGGCGCCCCTCCGCGCCGCCGCATCGCTTATGAGCGGCTGCTGCTGGACGCCCTCAACGGCGACTCCACCCTGTTCGTGCGCCGGGACGAGGCCGAGCAGGCCTGGAAATGGGTCGATGAAGTCGCCGACGCTTGGACGTGTCGCGAGTGCAAACCGCTGGACTATGCGGCGGGCGGTTGGGGACCGGAGGCGGCCGATCTGCTTCTGTCGCGCACGGGGCGGAAATGGAACGTGCGATGAGAAACGCAAACTCTCTTCCTTTTCCCCTCAGGGGAGAAGGTGGCCTGCGGAGCAGGACGGATGAGGGGGCTGTGTCCGCCCGCTCGACCTTTGACGTCGCGTCTGTATCCGGCCAGCCCCTCATCCGAGCCGCGCTGCGGCCCACCTTCTCCCTCGAGGAGAGAAGGAAGGTGTCAGTATGATCCAGGCCTTTCCCACCCACGATACTTGGGCCGAGGCCGCCGCTAATCGGCTGGCTACGGCGCTGGCGGATGCGGTGGCCGCTGACGGGCGCGCCCTGTTCGCCGGGTCGGGCGGATCGACGCCCTCGCCCGTCTATGCGCGGTTGGCGCAGGCCGATCTCGACTGGGCCCAGGTCACGGCGACGCTGGTGGATGAACGCTATGTGCCCGAAACCTCGCCGGACTCGAACGCGACCCTGCTGAAGCGCACCCTACTGAACGGCCCGGCCGCCGCCGCGCGGTTTATCCCGCTCTACAGCCCCGCCGTGACGGTGGATCGCGCGGCCGCCCTCGCCTCTCAGGCGCTGGCCGCTGAGGGCCGCCCGCTGGACGCCGTTCTGCTGGGCATGGGCGCGGACGGGCATATCTGCTCGATGTTCCCCGGCAGCCCGACGCTGACCACCCTGCTGACGCCCAGCCTCAAGCCTGCCGTCTACGGCGTGCCGGCCGGACGCGACGGCGCGGGGCCGCCGCAGGAGCGGCTGACGCTCAACCTGCCGTGGCTGGTCTCGGCGCGGCGGGTGGTGCTGGCCCTAACCGGGGCCAAGAAGCGCGCCGTATTCGAGCGTGAGGCGGCGAGCGATCCCGACGTCAGCCCCATCGCCGCCCTGATCGCGGCGAACGCCCCCCTTGAAGTGTTCTGGACGGAGGCCGACTGATGGCGCTCAATCCTGTGGTGGCCGAGGTCACCGCCCGCATCGTCGAACGCAGCCGCAAGACCCGCGCCGACTATCTGCGCCGCATGGACGCGGCGACCGGCTCCGGGTCGGGACGGGCCAAGCTGTCTTGCGCCAACTGGGCCCACGCCTTCGCCGGGCAGACGGTGGCGGACAAGCTGACAGCCATGACCGGCGCCCAGCCGAACCTCGGCGTCGTCACCGCCTATAACGACATGCTGTCGGCGCATCAGCCGTTCGAGCACTTTCCGGAGATCATCCGCAAGGCCGCACGCGAGGTCGGAGCCACGGCGCAGGTGGCGGGCGGAACCCCGGCCATGTGCGACGGCGTCACCCAAGGCCGCCCCGGCATGGAGCTGAGCCTGTTCAGCCGCGACGTCATCGCCATGTCGACAGGGGTGGCCCTGACCCACGACGCCTTCGACGCCGCCCTGATGCTGGGGGTGTGCGACAAGATCGTTCCCGGCCTGTTCATGGGCGCCCTGGCCTTCGGCCATCTGCCGGTGGTCTTCGCCCCGGCCGGGCCTATGCCCAGCGGCCTTCCCAACGCCGAGAAGGCCCGCATCCGCGCCGAATACGCCCAAGGCCTGATCGACCGCGCCGAACTGCTGAAAAGCGAGATCGCCTCGTACCACTCGCCCGGCACCTGCACCTTCTACGGAACGGCCAATTCCAACCAGATGATGATGGAGATCGCCGGGCTGCACCTGCCCTCGACCGCCTTCGTCCATCCCGACACCGGCCTGCGCGACGCCCTGACGGCGGCGGCGGCCAAGCGGGCGATCGAACTGGCGCGCGAGGGGCGCGGACGCATGGCCGACGTCGTGTCGGAGAAGACCATCGTCAACATGATCGTCGCCCTGCTGGCCACCGGCGGCTCGACCAATCACGCCATCCATCTGGTCGCCATGGCGCGCGCGGCGGGGGTGCTGATCGACTGGACCGACATGGACCAGTTGTCCTCGGTCACGCCGCTGCTGGCGCGGGTCTATCCGAACGGTTCGGCCGATGTGAACGCCTTCCAGGCGGCGGGCGGGGTCGCCTTCGTCACCCGCGAATTGGTTGAGGCGGGCAACCTGCACGCCGACGTGACCACCATCATGGGCCAAGGGCTGGAGCCTTATTTCAAGGAGCCCCGGCTGGAGGACGGCGCACTGGTCTGGCGCGACACGGTGAAGGAGAGTCTGGACCTCAGCATCCTGCGCCCCGCCTCGGACCCGTTCGACCGCGAGGGCGGCCTGCGGCTGGTGCAAGGCGATCTGGGCCGTGCGGTCATCAAGATCTCGGCGGTGAAGCCTGAGAACCGCATCGTCGAGGCCCCCGCCGCCGTGTTCGAAACGCAGGAAGACGCGCTTCAAGCCTTCAAGGACGGCAAGCTGAACCGCGATGTCGTGGTGGTGCTGCGCTTCCAAGGACCGCGCGCCAATGGGATGCCCGAACTGCACAGCCTGTCGCCGGCGCTCAGCGTGCTGCAGGACAAGGGCTTCAAGGTCGCCTTCGTCACCGATGGCCGCATGTCGGGCGCCAGCGGCAAGACGCCCGCCGCCATCCACGTCAGCCCCGAGGCCTTAGCAGGCGGCCCCCTGGCCCACGTGCGCGACGGCGACCTGATCCGGCTGGACCCGGAGGCCGGTGTGCTGACCACGGTCGGGGTCGGCGACCTGGGCGCGCGTCCGGCGGCGACGCGCTCGCGCGCCCATGCCGAGGGCTCGTCCTGGGGCTATGGCCGCGAGCTGTTCGGCGCCTTCCGTCAGGCGGTGTCGACGGCGGAGGAAGGGGCCAGCGTCTGTTTCGTCGCCCCCATCGGCGCGAACGGCCACGACGACGGCCCGCCCGATCCCAACCTGGTCGATCGCGCCGTGGACGCCTGAAGGAGAGCCGTATGACCGATCCCCTGCTTCTGGTCGGCGACGTCGGCGGCACAAACGCCCGCTTCGCCCTGGCCCGCATGGTCAACGGTCGCCCCCGGCTGGAGCATTTCGAGAGCTTCCCCGCCGAGACCCACCCGACCTTTCTGGACGGCGTGAAGGCCTATCTCGACGGCTGCCCGGTCAAGCCGACGGGCGGCGTCATCGCCGTGGCCGGGCCGGTGACGGACGGCGCCATCGACCTGACCAACTCGCCCTGGCGCGTGTCGGAGGGCGAGCTTCAGACGCTGGGGCTGAACCCGATCCGCCTGATCAACGACTTCGAGGCCCTGGCTTGGGGCGCGCCCATCGTGCCCGAAGACGAACTGGCGTCTCTGGGCGGCCCGGCCCAGGGCGATCCCCACGCCGCCATCGCCCTGGTCGGGCCGGGAACGGGTTTCGGCGTCTCCGCCCTGGCGCGCGACGCCCACGGCCGCGAGATGGCCCTGCCCAGCGAGGGCGGCCACGCCTGTTTCGCCCCTGGCGACGAAATCGAAGACGAAATCCTGCGCATCCTGCGCCGCCGCTACGACCGCGTCTCGATCGAACGGCTGATCTGCGGGCCGGGCCTGCTGAACCTGCACCGCGCCCTGGCCGAGATCGACGGTCGCGAGACCCACATCGACGACCCCGCCCAGATCACGGCCCAGGCGCTGGACGATCCGAACAGCCCCTGCGGCGCCACCCTGGCCCGTTTCTGCGCCATGCTGGGCGCTGTCGCCGGGGACATCGCCCTGACCACCGGCGCGCGCGGCGGGGTCTATATCGCCGGCGGGATCGCGCCGCGCATCCTGCCCTTCATCCAGGCCAGCCCCTTCCGTCGTCGGTTCGAGCGCAAGGGTCGGTTCCAGGACTATATGGCCGCCATTCCGACCAAGGTGATCCTGCATAAACACGCCGCCTTGCTGGGCGCCGCGCGCGTGGCCTTCGCCGAGGCGGGCTGAAAATGTGATCACAGGTGCGTGAACCGAATGTGATCCAGCGAGTTTCCAAGGCTCAACCATCTGGAGCACCATCATGCGCAAACTCGTTCTCGCCGCCGTCTCCATCGCCGCCCTGACCGGCCTGGCCGCCTGCCAGAACCCGGCCGAAAAGGAGGCCGACGCCCGCGCCGACGCCGTCGAGGCTCAGGCTGATGTGACGGCGACCCAGCTTGAGAACCAGGCCGACGCCGCCCCGACCGCAGCCCAGGCCGACGCCCTGAACGCTCAGGCGGACGCCGTGGAGAAGAAGGCCGATGAAAAAGCCGACGCCATCAAGGCTGAGGCCGGCAATCGCGACGGCGGCATGACCACCTCGAACACCCCGCCGAAGTCCTAAGCTGACATTGCACAGAAGAAGGGCCCCGTCGCGATCGCGGCGGGGCCCTTTTCATATCGGATTTGGGGAAGGCTTCAGACCTTGCCCTTCTCGAAGCCGGTCCAGCAGTCGTCATAGTCCAGCTGCATCAACGGCGTCTGTTCGGCCCAGGCCGTGGTGCGGATCGGCATCCGCGTCTCGAACATGAAGGCCAGGGTGTTCTCGATCTTGTGCGGCTTCAGATCGGCCTTGGTCGCGCCGTCCCAGCTGGCCTGATCCGGTCCGTGGCCGCTCATGCGGTTGTGCAAACTGGCCCCGCCGGGGGCGAAGCCGCCCGCCTTGGCGTCGTACTCGCCGAAGATCAGCCCCATGAACTCGCTCATGACGTTGCGGTGGAACCACGGCGGACGGAAGGTGTCCTCGGCCACCATCCAGCGCGGCGGGAAGATGACGAAGTCGCAGTTGGCCGTGCCGGGCGTGTCGCTGGGCGAGGTCAGAACGGTGAAGATCGACGGGTCCGGGTGGTCGTAGCTGACCGTGCCGATGGTGTTGAACCGCGCCGTATCATAGCGATAGGGGGCGTAGTTGCCGTGCCAGGCCACCACGTCCAGCGGGCTGTGGTCGAAGGTCGTGGCCCACAGCTGGCCGCCGTATTTCTGGACGCACTCGGTCGGGCGATCCACGTCCTCGAAAGCGGCGACCGGCGTCTCGAAATCGCGCGGATTGGCCAGACCGTTGGAGCCGATGGGGCCGAGGTCCGGCAGGCGGAAGGGCGCGCCGTAGTTCTCGCAGACATAGCCGCGCGCCTCTCCGTCCACCTCGACGCGGAAGCGGACACCGCGCGGGATGACGAGGATGTGGCCCGGCGCCGCCTCGATCACCCCCATCTCGGTGACGAAACGCTGCGTCCCGTGCTGCGGCACGATCAGCAGTTCGCCGTCGGCGGAATAGAAGACGCGGTCGACCATCGAGCGGTTGGCGACATAGAGGTGGACGCCCACCCCCGTGCCGGAATCGGCGCAACCGTTGCCGCCGTAGGTGGTCAGCCCCTCGACCCAGTCGGTCGGCTGGTCCGGCATGGGCAGCGGGTCCCAGCGCATCCGGTTGGGATTGGGCGGCGTCTCGGTGAAGGGGCCGGAGCGCACGCGGCCTTGCGCGAACGGCTGATACGGCCCGTGCTGGGCCGAGGGCCGCAGGCGATACAGCCAGCTGCGCAGATTGTGGTCACGCGGGGCGGTGAAGGCCGTGCCCGACAGCTGTTCTGCATAGAGGCCCAGCGCGGGGCGCTGCGGCGAGTTGCGGCCGACCGGCAGGGCGCCGTCCACCGCCTCGGTGGCGAAGTGGTTGGCGAAGCCTGTCTGATAGGCAGGCGCGTTGGATCGCGTCATGTCGTTTCTCCCTTGCCGGGAGGTGTAAGCGATCCTCGCCCAACCGTCACCCCGAGCCGCACGGCTTTGCCCTGGATAAAACGAGAAGCGTCAGAATCCTTGCGCTCTGGCCAGGCGTTCGGCGTGGAAGTGTGCGTCGCCGAGCAGCTCGTTCAGGACGCGGACGCGCTTCATGAACAGGCCGACGTCAAACTCGTCGGTCATGCCGACGCCGCCGTGCATCTGGACCGCCTCCTGCACCGCCAGTTCGGCGACGCGGCCGGCCTTGGCCTTGGCGATCCCCGCGGCCTGTTCGGCGTCGGGGCGGCCCGCGTCGATGGCCTGAAGCGCGGCCAGCGTGGCCGCCTTGGCCAGTTCCAGCTCAGTGAACAGGTGGGCGGCGCGGTGCTGCAGAGCCTGAAACTCGCCGATAAGCTTGCCGAATTGCTTGCGGGTTTTCAGATAGTCGAGGGTGGTCTTGAACGCCTGATCGCCTGCCCCAACCAGCGACGAAGCAGCGCAGGCGCGGCCCAGCGTCAAGGCGGCGTCCAGCGGCCCCTGCCCCTCGCCCACAGCGCCGACCACTGCGTCGGCGTCGACCTGAACCTCGCTGAGGGTCACGCGGGCGGCGTTGTGGGCGTCGACCATGACCGTGCGCTCGACCGAGACGCCCGGCGTCGCCGGATCGATCAGGAACAGGGTCAGGCCCTCATCCGTTTGCGCCGCCACGATCAGGGCGTCGGCGACGTGGCCGTCCAGCACAAAGCCCTTGGCGCCGTTCAGCTTGAAGCCGTTGCCGGACCGTTCGGCGCGCGCGGCGATCTTCGCGGGCGCGTGTTTGGGTCCTTCATCGACAGCGAGGCTGAGGATGACCTCGCCCGCCGCGATCTTGCCCAGCCAAGCCTTCTGCGCCTCTGATCCCGCCGTCTTCAGCACCGTCGCCGCCAGCACGGACGAACCCATGAAGGGCGACGGCGTCAGGGTGCGGCCCAGACTTTCGGCGATGACGCCCGCCTCGACGGCGCCGAGGCCCGAGCCGCCGTCTTCTTCAGCGATGACGACGCCGGAAAAGCCCATCTCGCCGAACGCCCGCCACAGGTCGCGCGAGACGCCGTCGGGGTCGCGGCTGTCGCGCAACTGGCGCAAGTGGGCGATGGGCGCGTGTTCTTTCAGGAAGCCGTCGGCGGCGTCCTGAAGCAAGGTCTGCTCTTCGGTCAGGATCAGGGGCATGGGCTCAGGCTCCCGGCAGTTGCAGCAGGTGTTTGGCGATGATGTTGAGCTGGACTTCGCTGGTGCCGCCCTCGATGGAGTTGGCCTTGGTGCGCAGCCAGTCGCGGGCGGCCTGGCCGTCGTTCGAGCGGTCGCCTTCCCATTCCAGCGCGTCCGATCCGCCCGCCGCCATGGCCAGTTCGTGGCGACGCTTGTTCAGTTCCGAGCCGTAGTATTTCAACATGGAGGCGATGGCCGGATGGGCCTGTTTCGCCTTCATCTGATCGCCCGCCCGCTCCATCGCCAGACGGAAGGCGGCGGCGTCGATGTCGTAGTCGGCGATACGGGCGCGCAAGCTTGGCTCATCCAGCCGCCCGGCCTCGTCCAGCCCCAGATGATCAGCCGCGACCTGACCCAGCGGTCGGCCGACCCCGGTATCGCCCATGGCGCCGATCATGGTTCGTTCATGCGCCAGTAGGGCCTTGGCCACGTCCCAGCCCCGGTTCAGCGTGCCGATCAGGTTCTGCTTCTCCACACGCACGTCGTCGAAGAAGGTCTCGCAGAAGGGCGACTTCCCGCTGATCAGGGTGATGGGCCGCGTCGTCACGCCCGGCGTCGCCATGTCGAACAGGACGAAGCTGATGCCCAGATGCTTGGGCGCCTCGGGGTCGGTGCGGACCAGGCAGAAGATCCAGTCGGCCTTGTCGGCGTAGGAGGTCCAGATCTTCTGGCCGTTGACGATCCAGTGGTCGCCCTGATCGACCGCGCGGGTCTGGATCGAGGCGAGATCGGACCCGGCGCCCGGCTCGGAATAGCCCTGACACCAGCGGATTTCGCCGCGCACGATGGGCGGCAGGAAGCGCTGCTTCTGTTCCTCTGTCCCGAAGGCCAGCAGGGCCGGGCCCAGCATCCAGACGCCGAAGCTGTAGAGCGCCGGATGGGCCTTGATGCGGCGCAGCTCGGCGGCCAGCACCTTGGCCTCTTCGCGGCTCAGCCCGCCGCCGCCGTATTCGCGCGGCCATTCCGGCGCGGTCCAGCCGCGTTCGGCCATGCGCTCCAGCCAGACCTTGTGCGCAGGGGTCGGATAGACGGCGTTGCGCCCGCCCCAGACCATATCCGCCTCAAGCGGCGGCGCGCCGCGACACTCCGGCGGGCAGTTCGCCTCCAGCCAGGCGCGCGTCTGCGCGCGGAACGTCTCCAGATCGGCCATGGCCGCCCTCCCTCGCGTTCTTGCTTGGGAAGGACGCTAGCCGGTCCTTTTTGAAAACGGAACCCTACTTCTTCGAGGGCAGGAAGGGCGAGAAGGTGATGACGGTGAAGGTGTCGCGGATGTGCGGGCGCGTCTGGACCTGCTTGGTCACGAAGGTGCCGATGTCGGCGTCCTTGGGCAGCTGGAACTTGGCCAGCAGGTCATGCTGGCCCGACGTCGAATAGACCTCGCTCACATTCTCGACATTATCGACCAGATCGGCCGCAACATCGTTGGCGTAGCCCAACTCGCATTTGATGAAGACGAAAATGGCGGTCATCATGGCCTTCAAGCCTCCCGTTCAAGCGGAGGTCTCTAGCGGATGGAGACGACATGGGTAAGGCTTTGTCGCCCGAGGCGACGCAGATGGAACGGGCCGCGGCCTATGAGGCGGCCTATAACAACCGCGCCCGCGTGCCGGGCCACCCCGCCATTCTGGATCGCTGGCGCAAGGACTCGCTGCGGGTGATCGACGCCCGGCGGCCCGAGACGATCGAATACGGCCCGTCCGAACGGCAGAAGATGGAATGGTTCGACGCGGGCGCGGGCGCGCCCGTCGCCGTCTTCATGCACGGCGGCTACTGGCAGGCGCTGGACCGCGGCTGGTTCGCCTGGGTGGCGCCCGCCCTGCTGGAGCATGGGATCAGCGTCGTCGTCCCCGGCTACGACCTGGCGCCCGCCGTCACGGTCGGCAAGATCATCGGCCAGATGCGCGAGGCGACGGAGTTCGTCCGCGCGCGCACCGGCAAACGGCCGCTGGTGTTCGGCCATTCGGTCGGCGGCCATATGGCGGCGGGCATGCTGTCCGAGGGTCGGGCGCGGGCGGCGCTGGCGATCTCGGGCGTGTTCGATCTGGAGCCGCTGGTCCACACCTCGCTGAACGAGGCGCTGAAGCTGGATACGCCGGTCGCGCGCGCCCTGTCGCCGATCCACTGGCCCGCGCCGAACGGCGCGACGCCCGGCGGCACCGCCCTGGACTGCTGGGTGGGCGGCGACGAAAGCAATGAGTTCGTCCGCCAAAGCCGCGAGATGGCCGCCGCCTGGGGCGGCAAGGGCGCCGACACCCATGTCGAGATCGTCGAGGGGGCCGACCACTTCACCGTGCTGGACCCTCTGGCCGATGCGGACAGCGCCATGGTGAAGCGGCTGGTGGAGCTGGCGACCGCCGAATAGCGGCGCTTACCAGGATTGATCCCCGCCGCCCTTGACGCCAAGGGCGGCGACCGTCGATCTGCGGCCGTCAGACTTGCGAAGGAGACCCCATGCGCCACGACCGCCTCAGCGTGCTCACCGCCCTTGAAACCCAGGGCGTGGTGCCGGTCTTCTATCACCCCGATTTCGAGGTCTGCGTCGAGGTGATCCGGGCCTGCGCGCGCGGCGGCGCCAAGGCGATCGAGTTCACCAATCGCGGCGACTTCGCCTGGGAGACCTTCACCGCCCTGTCGAAGGAGTTCGCGCGCACCGACCCTGACATCATCATGGGCGTCGGCTCGATCCTGGATGCGCCGACGGCGGCCCTCTACCTGGCGTCGGGCGCGCGCTTCGTCATCAGCCCCTGCCTGGTCCCCGAGGTCGCCAAGGTCTGCAACCGCCGCCAGGTGGCCTATTCGCCCGGCTGCGGCTCGGTGCGCGACATCTCCGAGGCGCAGGAGCTGGGCTGCGAGATCGTCAAGCTGTTCCCCGGCGCATCCGTCGGCGGACCGGACTTCGTCAAGGCGGTGCTGGGCCCCATGCCCTGGAGCAAGATCATGCCGACCGGCGGGGTCGACCCGGACGAAGCCTCCATCGCAAAATGGTTCGGCGCCGGCATCGTGGCGACCGGAATGGGGTCCAAGCTGATCACCGAGGCCGCCATTCAGGCGAAGGACTGGGCCGGCATCGAGGCCAAGGTGCGCCAGACCGTCGAGGCGATCGCGGCGTTCCGGGCGAAGTAGCCACGCCTCCTTCCCCGTCCCTATCCCGCCGTCGTTCTCGGGCTTGACCCGAGAACGACGGCGGAGAGGAAGCAAGTAGCAGTCCCAAAAAAAAGGCCCCGCCGGTCAAACCAGCGGGGCCTCTTCATATTCAGATGCAGACGCCAATCAGGCGGCGACGTCGCCCTTGGCGGCCAGCTTGGCCTGGTGGGCGGCCATGCCGGCGGCGATCAGCTCGGCGGCCTCGCCAGCGTCGCCCCAGCCCTTGACCGTGACCGACTTGCCCTTCTCCAGATCCTTGTAACGGGTGAAGAAGTGCTCGATCTGCTCGATCAGGATGGCGGGCAGCTGACGGTAGCTGGAGACCTCGGTGTAATAGGGGTTCAGCTTGTCGACCGGCACGGCCAGGATCTTTTCGTCGCCGCCGGCTTCATCGACCATCTTCAGCACGCCGATCGGACGCGAACGGATGACGCAGCCCGGCACCACCGGCGTCGGGTTCAGCACGATCACGTCGCAGGGATCGCCGTCGTCCGACAGGGTGTGCGGCACGAAGCCGTAGTTGCCCGGATAGTACATGGCGGTGTGCAGGAAGCGGTCGACGAACAGGGCGCCCGATTCCTTGTCCATTTCATACTTCACCGGCAGGCCGCCCTGCGGGATCTCGATGATGACGTTGATGTCCCACGGCGCGTTGGGGCCGACCGGGATGGCGTCGATGTTCATGATACGCTCTTGTTGCAGGTGCGAACGGGGAGAATTGACGCGCGTGATAAGCTTTGCGCGGCTTTACGGCAAGCGTCGCGGCGATCACGCTTGCCTTGCGGCGGCCGACGTGGCGTCAATCAGGCATGAGTCTGTTTGATTGGATCGCCCTGTTCGTCTTTGTCGTCGCCTGGCTGGGCTACGGCCCGCTGATCCGCCTGGTGGCGCGGCGCAGCGGTTCGCTCAACATGGACATGCTGGCGGTGCGCGACGCCTGGATGCGCGCCATGACCCACCGCGAGATGCGGCTGATCGACAGCCAGCTGATGGGCCATTCGATCAACTCCGGCTCCTTCTTCGCCTCGACCAATCTGCTGTTGATCGCCGCCGTGGCCGGGGTGCTGTTTGGGGGCGAAGCGGCCATACGCGGTTTCGCCGCCGTCGGCGCAGAGCCCGTCACGCCGCGCCTGATGGAGGCCAAGCTGGCCCTGGTGCTGCTGTGCCTGGCGCGCGGCTTCCTCGACTTCATCTGGTCGCTGCGTCAGTTGAACTACACCGTCGCCCTGATCGGCGCCGCGCCGGAAATCCACGAGGAAGCCGACCGCGTCGCCTATGGCCGCGCCGTGGCGCGGGTGCTCAACCCCGCCCTGACCAACTTCAACCAAGGCGTTCGCGGCTATTATTTCGCCCTGGCCGCCGCCGCCTGGCTGTTCGGGCCGCTATGGCTGATGTTGGGAGCGGTGTCTGTGTTCGCCCTCCTGGCCTGGCGCCAGCTGGCCTCGCCCGCCGCCGGCGCCATTCGACAGGCTCGCCGCCTGCTGGAGCGGGGCTGATCATCTCGCAACTGCGAAATCAACGAAGCGCGCCCGCATTTCAGGATCATGGGATTGAGCGTCGAACTTCGTAACACCCCGTGATTGTATATGATTGAATCGGGACTTGTATTTTTGTGCGCTGCAAACTAACTTGGCTTTCGACGCTTTCGAGCGTCTTGCCCTTCCTGGGCGTTTCCTCCCTATAGACTTTCCAAAGCCGCGCCGTTTGGCGCGGCTCTTTTTTTGCCTCGAGCGCAGCCGTCAGGCGCGCCAGTCGGCGCAAAGCTCGGCGATCACCCGACGCAGGGCCGAGCGGCAGCGCTTCCACCCCGGCGACGGCGCCCAGACCGCCTCATCCCAGTACAGACCCCGGCTCAGTTCAATCTGGACGGCCTGAAAGCCCTCATCCGGCCGCCCCCAGATCTGGGTCGCATAGCCGCCCGCATAGGGCCGGTTCAGCCCCACCGTCAGCCCTTGCGCCTCGAACAAGCGCCGCAGACGTCGCGTCAGCAGCGCCTCGCAACTGGTCCCGTGCCGGTCGCCCAGCACCACGTCCACCGCCCCGTTCGTCGCCCGCGCGGGCATGGAATGCCAGTCGATCAACACCGCCCGCCCGGACCGCGCCCGCGCCGCCCGCATCATCTCCGCCAGGGCCGCGTGATAGGGGGCGTGCACCCGCGCCACCCGCGCCTCCGCCTCGCTCCGCATCAGCCGTCGCCCATAAAGCGGCGTCCCGTCGCCCGCCAGCCGCGCCAGCACGCCATAGCCGGCCTGGGCCTTGGCGCTGACGCGCGACGCGACCGCATCGACGATCAGAGCCGGATCCCACTCGTCCGGCGCCCGGTTCAGATCGACATAGGCCCGGCCGATACACGCGGCGATCAGGCCCGCCCCCTCCCCCGGCCCGCAGTCGATCAGTTGATCCACGGCCGCGTCTTCGGCGCTGCGAACCGCGCGCGCAGAGGCCGTCGCCCCCATGTCGTCGGGATAGAGATCGCCCGAATGCGGCGAGGCGAACACCAGGGGCGTCGCCCGCCCGGCGTCCGCCGGAACAATCCAGAAGGGCGGCTGAGGCGCATCCATGCCTTCGCCATAGCCTGCTTCGCAGCGGAAGGCGCGTCCCGATGCCGCCGCGCCCCCGCTCGTCTTCATCGCCGGTTTACCCGGCTAGGCCTAGGTTGGCCGCCAATTCCCCAACGGTTTCGATACGATCATGGCGCGCATTCTTCTGGCCGAAGACGACAATTCTCTTCGCGGCTTTCTGACCCGCGCCCTAGAGCGGGCCGATCATGAGGTCGTGGCCTGCGAGAACGGCGACGACGCCATCGACGCCCTGGACCAGGGCCCCTACGACCTGCTGCTGACCGACATCGTCATGCCGGGCGCCGACGGCATCGAGGTCGCCCGCGTCGCCGCCGCCCGCCAACCGGGCCTGCGCATCATGTTCATCACCGGCTTCGCCGCCGTCGCCCTCAGCGCCGCCCAGGCCTCGCCCCAGGCCAAGGTTCTGTCCAAACCCGTCCACCTGCGCGACCTGGTGAACGAGGTCGAACGCATGATCGCGGCCTAAGCGAAAGAAAAGTCGAAGAAAGGCGTCAAAGCCCCTTGCAGGCCCCGCAAACTGCGGGTTATAGACGCCGCCTTCCTGCCCACCGACACATCAGTCGGCCGGGCCGCAGAATAGGCGGACGCGTAGCTCAGCGGGAGAGCACTACGTTGACATCGTAGGGGTCACAGGTTCAATCCCTGTCGCGTCCACCATTCTCTTTCAACCTTAGAGATGCAGTCCGACTGTCATTGGCCAGAAACTGACCCACTTCCTTGGTTGGCCGTCCTTAAGTGTTAGCCTGACAACCACTCCGTTGCGTCATGCGCGCCTCCCCACCTTGCGGATCGGTCTTCGTTTTCATCTTCTGGAAAGTTCGGAAGAGTTGTTCTGGAATGCGCAGCGCTGATCTTGTCCGGCGCCATTTCAGCCACAAGCCGCTTCGCTCTGGGTAGCCACGGTCGCAAGCCAAGCCTCTTCGAGCTTGGGACGAAGCACGCCCAAACAGGCAGGCTTCAAGACCAATATCGGTTTCGTTCAACTCGCAGGCAATTTTCACGACGGATCAGGCAGCGCTCCATAGTTGTTGTTGTACCGCCTTCCAGGGATAGGCATTGTAAACTTGAGGGCAGACCAAACCTCATTAAAGCTAAGGGCGGTGTTCTCGACCATGCCATGCTGATACCCGATCCTTATAACTTCGCGGATATTCAGATCCGTGCGATTTTGCTTACCCTTTGGCCAGGACACCCAAAGTCGTCCTTTGGGCGCAACGTGGTTTCTGAGGGTGGGGAATTGCTCATTCAGGTCAGAAGCCGTCAGAACGAAGAGATGGATATGATCAAACATCCCGTCCAGTGAGCTAGGGATCTCCAGTTCCGGTAACTTCATCGCGGCGTGCGCATCACTCGGCGCGCCAATGAAGTAAGCCCGAGAACCCGCTCTCAAGCCCATCTTTTCCGCCACTGTGCGCACTACCTGCCTCCCTTCGGTTGGTTTTATCCCCGCGCTCAAGACGCCGAGAATCCATCATGAAAGGCGACGCTGCCGGATACTTTTGAGCCATCGAGAGATAGTTTCATGAAGTACTCAGGAGGCGCCTCGTCGTATCGCACCGCGGGATCGTGTTCGAATCCGAAGCGCCGATAGTAGTCAGGGTCGCCCAGGACGACGCAGCCGCCCGCGCCAATAGCCTTCAGTTGTTCCAGACCGGCCCGGATCAGCATGCCGCCAAGGCCTTGGCCGTGGAGCTTCGGCGTGACGGAAACTGGGCCGAGGCCGAACCAGCCGATGTCCGCGCCATTGATCGTGACCGGCGAGAACGCAACGTGTCCGACAATTTCACCTTCATCAGTCGCGACAAGGGAAAGGGCGAGAGCATTTTTTGCCCGCAAGGCGTCGATAATCGCGCCTTCGGCGCCAGAGCTGTGTTCTGCGACCTTGAAAGCAGCTTCCGTCACCCGACGAATGTCTGACGCATCTTGCGGTATTTCTAGTCGAATATTGTACTTCATTGATTCCATTCCTTTAAAGGTGCTTTCGGCTTAGCTAACACGCCGAAAGAGGTGAGGTAGAGGCCGATCACTGATCTACGCAAACAGGCTTTCATGACGTTCGGATGCGGCCATGTTCAGCATATGGCTGAGCCCGCGAAGCGCACATCCGGCGGTCAGGGCGGACTTGAGAGCCAGGTCGCCCAGGCTCGCTCGTTGACGCGCCATATCAGCAAGTTGTTGGACGCCGTCCTGGAAAGCGTCGCGCTTGGAGTCGCCGCCAAGGTTCGCCGCCGTGGCGCGCGCCTATCCTGAAGGCCCGACGGGCGCGGACTACACCTCGATCGTCAACGAGCGGCACTTCGAGCGCCTGAAGGGGCTGCTGGGCGACGCTCGGACGAAGGGTGCCCGCGTCATCGAAGTCGGCGTCCATCCGGAGACCGCTGAGACGCGCTCCCGCACCCTCGCGCCGGCCTTGGTGATCGGCGCCGGCGACGACGCGGGGTTGATGCAGGAGGAAATCTTCGGACCAATCCTGCCGGTGCGCACTTATCGCACGATCGACGAGGTGATCGCCCATGTGAACGACCGCCCCCGGCCCTTGGCGCTGTATTATTTCGGCGACGAGGATGCGGGTTGCGCGCGTATGCTCGGTTCCACCACATCCGGCAACGTCGGGATCAACAACACGCTGATGCATGTCGCTCAGGAAGACTTGCCCTTCGGCGGCGTTGGCGCGAGCGGCATGGGCGCCTATCACGGCATCGAAGGCTTCCGCGCCCTGAGCCACGCCAAGGGCGTCTTCGTTCAGGGCCGCTGGAACCTGACGGGTTTGATCCGCGCGCCATTCGGCACATCGGCCGCAAGAGTGCTGAACGTGGTTCTGCGGAGATAAGGCGATATTGTTTGTCTTGGGCCGGGGGAGGCAGAGCCCCAACGCGCTCTCTGCGCCAGCACCAGCCGATACGAGACTGAAGGCTAAAGTTGCGATCAGTTCTCATATTGAGCCACCCTTAACTGGTTTTGAGCCAGTTCTAAGTGGTCCCGACAAAAGAATGGCGACCCCGGGAGGACTCCAACCTCCGACCTCGGCTTTAGGAAAGCCTTGCTCTATGCAGCTGAGCTACGGGGCCACGGCGTCACTGCCTAAAGGAGGTTGCAGCGTCAGGGAAGCCCTTGCGGTCGCCCGTCACGTCACAGCATGCGCGCGGCCGTTCCGCCTTGTGGTTAAAGGCCGTTAAGCTACAATCTCTAGTATGGAACAAAGCCTGAATCGACGGACGTCGCCGATTCGGTCATGATTCGTTTCGCCCGTGTTCCAGCGTGCGGTAAGGTTCCGCTTACCATTCGCCCCTGCCCTAGACATTCACGCTCGCCCCTCCCTCCGCGCCGCTTGTGAAAGCCTTCAGTGTTCGCCACCTTGGGCCGGTCATGAGCGACCGTTCCGCAGGCATGGCTCCATCGCGCGTCACGGCGATCCTGGGCCCCACCAACACCGGCAAGACCCATCTGGCGGTCGAACGGATGCTGGGTCACGCCTCGGGCATGATCGGCCTGCCGCTGCGGCTGCTGGCGCGCGAGATTTATGAGCGGATCGTCAAGCGGCGCGGGGCGGCCTCGGTCGCCCTGATCACCGGCGAGGAGAAGATCGTCCCGCCGCGCCCCGCCTATTTCGTCTGCACGGTCGAGGCCATGCCACTGGAGCGGTCGGCCGACTTCCTGGCGGTGGACGAGATCCAGCTGGTCGCCGATCCCGAGCGCGGCCACGTCTTCACCCAGCGGCTGCTGCACGCGCGCGGACGGTTCGAGACCATGTTCCTGGGCGCCGGGACGATGGCGCCGCTGATGCGGTCGCTGGTTCCGGACGCGGAGATCGTCACCCGCGACCGGCTGTCGACGCTGAGCTACGCCGGGTCGAAGAAGCTGACGCGCCTGCCGCGCCGCAGCGCCGTCGTCGCCTTCTCGACCGAGCAGGTTTACGCCATCGCCGAACTGCTGCGCCGTCAGAGGGGCGGGGCGGCCGTGGTCATGGGCTCGCTCAGCCCCCGCACCCGCAACGCCCAGGTCGAGCTGTTCCAGTCGGGCGAGGTGGACTTCCTGGTCGCCACCGACGCCATCGGCATGGGGCTGAACATGGACGTGGACCATGTGGCGTTCGCGGGGTTGCGGAAGTTCGACGGGCGGCGCACCCGCTGGCTGCACGCCGCCGAGATCGGCCAGATCGCCGGGCGCGCAGGGCGGCACCTGCGCGACGGCACGTTCGGCGTCACCGGCGAGGCGGAAGAGCTGGACGAGGATCTGGTCGAGCAGGTGGTCGAGCACCGCTTCGACCCGATCGAGGCGGCCGAGTGGCGCAGCGGGCGGTTGGATTTCGATACGCTGCCTGACCTGTTGCGGTCGCTGACCGTGACGCCGGACCGGCATGGGCTCCGGCTGACGGCTCAGGCGCTGGACGAGACCCTGCTGCGGCGCTTTGCGGTCGATGAGGACGTCCGGAAGATCGCCCGTTCGCGCGGCGCCCTGATGCGTCTGTGGGAAACGTGCCAGTTGCCCGACTTCCAGAAGACGACGCTGGACGAGCACGCCCGTCTGTCAAAGGAGGTCTTCACCGCCCTGACCAGCCGTCGCGGGCGGCTGACCGAGGACTGGGTCGCGCCGCGTTTCAACGACCTGGACCGCGACGACGGCCAAATCGACCAGTTGTCGGCGCGGCTGTCGGGGGTGCGGACCCTCAGCTACATCGCCAACCGGCCCGACTGGCTGGCGGGGGCGCAGGAATGGCGCGACCGAACCAAGGCGCTGGAGGAACGGCTCAGCGACGTGCTGCACGAGCGGCTGACGGCGCGTTTCGTCGATCGGCGCACGGCGGCCCTCATGCGGGCGCTGAACGTGCGCTCCGACGTGCTGGCGGGCGTGGCCGACGACGGCGAGGTCACGGTCGAGGGCGAAGTGGTCGGCCATCTGGACGGGGTGTGCTTCACCGTCGACGCGGGCGGATCGGCCCTGGCCGACCGGGCGCTGCGGCAGGCGGCGACGCGGGCCGTGGGGCCGGAGGTGGCGCGGCGGCTGGGGCGGCTGGCGGCGGATGAGGACGCGGCCTTTTCCGTCACGCCCGACGGCGGGGTGCTGTGGAACGGCGCCCTGACCGGGCGCATCGTCAACGAAGACCCCTTCTCGCCGCGCGTGCGGCTGCTGGGCGAGCTGGGGCCGGCCCCCGCGCGCGAGCGGGCCGAGCGGCGCATGGAGGCCTGGCTGGCGGCCGAGGCGGGGCGGGCGCTGAAGCCGCTGAAGCGGCTACGCCATGCGATCGAGAGCGGCGCCCTGACCGGCCTGCCGCGCGGGCTGGCGTTCCGACTGATCGAGGCGGGCGGCCTGATCCCCCGGCGCGAGGTCGAGCGCGATCTGGCGGCTTTGAGCCAGCATGAACGGCGCACGCTGAAGACCTTCGCCATCCGGGTCGGCGCCCATTCGGTCTGGCTGCCCGGCGTGATGAAGCCGCGCGGCGCGGCGTTGGCGCAGGCCTTCCTGCCGCGCGAAGCGATCAACGGCCTAGCGGGCGAAGGTCTGTCAGCTCTGCCGGAACCGCCGCCGTCGGCGCGCGCCCTGTCCGCCTTCGGCCGCCGCTCGGTCGGGCGCTGGACCGCGCCGGTCGAAACGCTGGAAGCCTTCGCCGACGCCCAGAAGGCGGCAGGCAAGGCGCCGCTGTCGGATGAAGCCCTGGACAGCCTCGGCTGGACGGCGGATCAGGCCAGGGCCATCCAGGCCGCCCTACGCACGCCGCGCGCCGAGCGAGCGACGTCCTCCGGCAAGCCGACGGCCCCGCCCAAGGATTCGCCCTTCGCCGCCCTGGCGCAGCTGACCCAGCCGCCCCGCCCGACCCCCTCCGCCAAACCCAAGGCGGCGCGCCGATCCCGGCGTCGCCCGCGACGCGCCGCGTCTCAGGGGGCGGGCCAGAACGCCGAATGAGCCTCGAAAGCTGCCGCATCGACGTCTGGCTGTGGCGCGCGCGCTTCGCCAAGACGCGAAGTCTGGCCGCGGCCATGGTCGAACAGGGCGCGATCCGCCTGACGCACAACGGCGCCCAGTCCCGGCTCGACAAGCCCAGCCGCAGCGTCCATCCCGGCGACGAGGTGCTGTTCGCCCAAGGCGGGCGTCTCATCGCCGTGCGCGTGGTGCAGATGGGCGAAAGACGCGGCCCGCCCGAGGAAGCCCGCGCCCTCTATGAGCCGCTGGACGTACCGACCTAGCCCGCCGCCTTCACGAACTCGCCTTCGATGTGCAGCTTCACCTCGTCGCCCAGGGCGGGCAGGCCGAAGGTGATGCCGAAGTCGGAACGCTTTATGGTCGCCTCGCCGTCGAAGCCGGCCTTATAGCCGCCGCGCGTCGGGCCGGCCTGATTGAACTCCACCTCCATGACCACCGGACGGGTCACGCCGCGCAGGGTCAGCTCGCCGTGGACCGTCGCCTCGTCGCGATCATCGGCGTCGACCATGATCCGGGTCGAGCGGAAGATGGCGACCGGATGGTTGGCGGTATCGAAGAAGTCCGCCGTCTGCAGATGGCGGTTCAGCCCGTCCGAGTTCGACGCCACGTCCGTCAGGGGAATGGTCGCGGTCAAGGTGCTGGCGGACGGGTTAGCGGGGTCCAGCTTCAGCTCGGCCTGGACGTTCACGAACTGGCCGACATAGGTCGAGAAGCCCAGATGATCGACGGACCAGGTGATCTTGCCGTGCTCCGGATCCAGCCTGTAGTCGCCGTGCTGGACCTCGGACGGAACCTTGGTCAAGGCGGACTGGGCCACGACCGCGCCGCCGGCCAGAAGGCTCAACGCCAGGCCGGCCGCGCCGATGCGGCCGAGGACGGAACGAGAGATGAAACCTTGATTGAAACGCATGGGGACAGGCCTCCGGGCGGACGATGATCAGGCGTCATGACGGTGAAGCGCGGCCCGGCGCCGTCGGGCCTGAACAGCTTTGCAACAGCGCCTTCGGTTGACAGTTGGTTCCGTCGGGGCCATGTGCGCGCCCTCGACCTCATCGCTGCCACAGGCCCGCCCGAACGCCATGACCTACATCGTCACCGACGCCTGCGTGAAATGTAAGTTCATGGACTGCGTCGAGGTGTGTCCGGTGGACTGCTTCTACGAGGGCGAGAACTTCCTGGTCATCGCGCCCGACGAATGCATCGACTGCGGCGTGTGCGAGCCGGAATGCCCCGTCGACGCCATCGTCCCCGACACCGAGGACGAACCCGACGGCAAGTGGCTGCAGGTCAACGCCGAATACGCCAAGGTCTGGCCGAACATCACAGTCAAGGGCGTGCCCCCGGCGGATCGCGAACAGTATGAACGCGAAACCGGCAAGTTCGAGAAATACTTCAGCCCCAAGCCGGGCAAGGGCTCCTAAGAATTCGCCACAATGCGGTCACAATGCGCCGATCCTCGCCGCGCGCCCTGTGGATGTTTTGAGATTTTCTAATTTTATGATAGGTTCCTCCCTATTCGAAACGGGCGGTTCCGCAACTCTGCGCGCCGCCCGCATTTACGACAGAACCTCGCCGCTAGAGACGAGGTCGGCCAGAGGTTTGGTGATCCGTTTTCGCGTCTGACAGTGCGATCCTCCGCCTCAACCGCCGGGCCCAGCGCTCGGCGGAGGGGCGGTTTTTCACTATCTGCGTGGCGACGATCTCATCCCGACGGTTCGGGAAAGGAATGACATGACGAGCAAGACCGGTCTGGAATTCAAGGTTGGCGATGCGGTGGTCTATCCCGCGCATGGCGTCGGCAAGGTCGCCGCGATCGAGACTCAGGAAGTCGCCGGCATGGCGCTGGAAGTCTATGTCGTGACCTTCGAACACGAGAAGATGACCCTGCGCGTCCCGACCAAGAAAGCCAAGACCGCCGGTCTGCGCACCCTGGCCGCCGACGACACCGTCTCCAAGGCCCTGACGACCCTGAAGGGCCGCGCCCGCGTCAAGCGCACCATGTGGTCGCGCCGCGCCCAGGAGTATGAAGCCAAGATCAACTCGGGCGATCTGATCTCGATCGCCGAAGTGGTCCGCGACCTGCACCGCGCCGAGACCCAGCCGGAACAGTCCTATTCCGAGCGCCAGCTCTATGAATCGGCCCTGGACCGCATGGCCCGCGAAGTCGCCGCCGCCAATAAGATCGACAAGGACGCCGCCATGGCCCTGCTGGGCAAGTCGCTCAGCGCCAAGAAGCCGGTCGCTCCGGCCGCCGAGGCTGAAGCCGAGGCCGCCTGACCTCAGGCGATCCGCAAACGACGCGAAAGGCCCGGCGGCGACGCCGGGCCTTTTTCATGAGCGCCGTCGGCAAGCGCTCAGTGAAACCAAATGGTCTGGCGAAATGGCCATGAATGGACAGGTCTGACCGGCCATTGATCCTCTAGGAGCGCGCGCATCGTCGTCGTTCGCAGAGGCCCTCCCCATGTCCATGCCCGCCCCTTCTCCACCCTTGCGGTGGAGCGACCTGCTGCACCCCGTCGTCGCCGGACTGATCTCGGTCATCGTCAACTATGGCGGCACCTTCATCCTGGTGTTCCAGGCGGCCAAGGTCGCGGGCCTCAGTCCTGAGCTGACCGCCTCCTGGGTCTGGTCGATCTCCATCGGCGTGGGGACGACGGGCCTATGGCTGAGCTGGCGCTACAAGGCGCCGATCATCACCGCCTGGTCCACGCCCGCGGCGGCCTTCCTGGTCACGGCCCTGGCGGCGACCTCCTACGCCGAGGCGATCGGCGCCTATCTGATCTCGGCGGCGGCCTTCGTCGTCCTGGGGCTGTCCGGCGGGTTCGACAAGGTGATCCGCCTGATCCCGCCCGCCATCGCCGCCGCCCTGCTGGCGGGCATACTGCTGCCCTTCGGGGTTCAGGCCTTCGGCGGCGTCGGCGTCGACCCCGTTCTAGCGGGCCTGCTGATCCTGACCTACGTCGTGCTGAAGCGGTTCACGGCGCGCTATGCGGTCGTGGGCATCCTCGTGCTGGGGCTGGGTTTCCTGCTGACGCAGGGGCGGGTCGACCTGTCGGGGCTGGAGCTGAAGCTGGCGGCACCGGTCTTCACCATGCCCGCCTTCTCGTTCAAGGCGCTGCTCAGCCTGGCCATCCCCATGTTCCTGATCACCCTGACGGGCCAGTATATGCCGGGGATGCTGGTGCTGCGAAACGACGGCTATGCGGTCAACGCCAACCCCCTGGTCACGGTGACGGGGCTCGGGTCGCTGCTGACGGCGCCGTTCGGGTCGCACGCCTTCAATGTGGCCGCCATCACCGCCGCCATTTGCACCGGCAAGGAGGCGCATGAAGACCCGTCCAAGCGCTGGATCGCGGGCGTGGCGGCGGGGGTGTTCTATATCCTGATCGGCGTGTTCGGCGTGACCCTGGCGGCGGTCTTCATGGCCCTGCCCTCCGTCTTCATCACCACCCTGGCGGGGCTGGCCTTGCTGGGCGCCATCGGCGGCAGCCTGGCGGGCGCCCTTGTCGAGCCGAAGTCCCGCGAGGCGGCCCTGATCACCTTCCTGGCGGCGGCGGCCAACATCCAGCTGTTCGGAATCGGCGGGGCCTTCTGGGGCCTGGTGATAGGGCTGATCGCCTATGCGGCCCTGAACGGCGACCTGGCGGCCTTCGCCAAGACCCTGCTGCCGGTCGGGCCCGCGCCCGAGCGTCCGGCGGAATAGGGCGCAAAGGAACAGAGGCCGGGTCTCGCGTCCCGGCCTCTTCCAAAATCAGATCAGAAATACTCGGCCCCGGCCGGGCACTGGGCGGCCAGGCGGCGCGCGGTGATGCTGGCCGGGATATAGGGCGTGCCGCGCGCCAGCTGGGCGCCGCCGTTGAAGCGGAAGGCCTGCTCTTCATAGGTGCCGTTCAGCCGCACATTGATGCGGCGGCCCTTGCGATCCTGACAGCTGCCTTCAAAGCGCGCGCGGCCGTCGCCGACCTGGCGGGTCGGATAGGTGCACCGCCACTTGCGCGTCGACAGACCGCCGAAGAATCGATTGATCTCGCTGGGCCGCACGCACTTCTGCTCAGTGTCGCGGGCGCCCATGACGCTGGTGGTGTACTCCCAGTAGCCGGGCAGAACCTCGGATTGGGCGGCCGACTGGGCCTGAGGCGCGGACGCTGGCGCGGCCAGCATCACGGCGCCGGCGGCCACAGGGGCGACGACAGCCATCAGCCGCGCGAAGGGGATCAAGGTCTTCATGGATTTGCCGTTCATGGGACTCATCATGGGTCTGCTCTATATAGTCACGCCTTGAACGACTGCTGAACGAAGGCGATCCCTCGCCTTCAGAATGACTCTGTCGCGCCGGACGACGACTCCAGCCTTGACGCCCGGCGAGTCCTTCCTCTATACGGCCCCCTCTCGCGCGGGCCTCCTTGCTCGCCGCGTCCCTGTTTCATGCGTCCGCACCGGTATCGCGGATGTGACCTTGAGGATCTTCAGATGTCGCGTCGCTGCGAACTCACCGGTATCGGCCCCATGGTCGGCCATCACGTGAGCCACTCCAACATCAAGACCAAGCGCCGCTTCCTGCCTGCGCTGAAGACGGTCAAGGTTCAGTCGGAAGCTCTGGGCCAGACCTTCTCGCTGCGTATCTCGAACGCCGCCCTGCGCACCCTGGACTTCAAGGGCGGCCTGGACGCCTTCATCGTCAAGGCTCGCGACGAGCAGCTGTCGATCGCCGCCCTGCGCATCAAGCGTCAGGTCCGCGCCAAGCTGGCCGAGCAAGCCGCCGCCTGATCGGCGTCGACTGACGGATTTTGAAGAGGCCGGTGGAGACGCCGGCCTTTTTCTTTTGCGCGCCGCGCGGCTAACCTCAGGGTTCGTCCTGCCGGAGCTTCAGCCTTGCGTCCTCTCGTCGCCCTCTGCCTGACCACGGCCCTGCTGTCGTCGCCCGTTCTGGCGCAGGAGGCGGCGCGCGAAACCACGGCCTTCACCCTGTCCAGCGGCGCGCCGCGCACGGCGGAGCAGTTGGCCCTGCACTTCGACAAGGCGGACCTGTCCTTCAGGCTGCTGCCGGAGACTCAATCCCTCGAAGGCGTCGCCGTCCTCGACTTCACCGCCACGGCGCCGACTTCGGCGGTCGTGGTCGAGCTGGACGCGGTCTTCGCCATCGCCGCCATCACCGTGGACGGGCAGGCCGTCGCCGACTGGTCCAACCCCGAGGGGCGGCTGACCATTCCCATGCCCCACCCCCTGACGGCGGGCGAAAGCGTTTCCGTCCGTATCGCCTATGCTGGACGCCCGCATCAGGCCAAGCGCGCGCCCTGGGACGGCGGCTTCGTCTGGACCACGACGCCCGACGGCCAGCCGTGGATCGCCAGCGCGGTTCAGGGCGAGGGCTGCGACCTGTTCTGGCCCTGCGTCGACCACCCCCAAGGCGAGCCGGAGCAGGTGGATCTGCACATCACCATCCCCTCAACCCTCAGCGCCCCCGCCAACGGCCGCTTTCTGGGCAAGAGCGACAACGGCGACGGCACGACGACCTGGAACTGGACCGCGCGCCAGCCCGACACCTACGCCATCAGCCTGAACGTCGGCCCCTATGTGGAGATGGCCGCCGACTATCAGAGCCGGTTCGGGAACATGATTCCGTTGCGCTTCTGGCGGCTGGCCTCGGCCGATCCGGCCAAGGCGCAGGCGCTGTTCGACGAGTTCCCGCAGATGCTCGACTTCTATGAGGCAAGCATCGGCCCCTTCCCCTTCGGCGACGAGAAGATGGGCGTGGTCGAGACCCCCCACCTGGGCATGGAGCACCAGACCATCAACGCCTACGGCAACGGCTACAAGCTGGACGGCAAGGGCTACGACTGGCTGCTGCAGCACGAACTGGCGCACGAATGGTTCGGCAATCAGCTGACCAACGCCGACTGGGACGACATGTGGCTGCATGAGGGTTTCGGCACATACATGCAGCCGCTCTACGCCCGCTGGCTGAACGGCGAGCGGGCCATGCAGGCCGAACTTCAGACCATGCGGCTGGCCCTGGCCAACCGCTTCCCAGTCGTGTCCGGCAAACAGCAGGACGCGGGAACCGTCTATGACGACAAGACCGGCCCGGCGCTGGATCTCTATTACAAAGGGACGCTGATCGCCCACGCCCTGCGCCTGCACATCGGCGACGACGCCTTTTATGAAAGCCTGCGCCGTCTGGTCTACGGCCGTCCCGATCCGCAGCCGGGGAATTTCCGTCCGCGCTACGCCACGACGCCGGACTATGTGGCCATCGTCAATGAAGTGACGGGGCGCGACATGGGCTGGTTCTTCGACGCCTACCTCTATCAGGCGGCCCTGCCCGATCTGGTCATGACGCGGCAGGGCGAGCAGGTGACGCTGGAGTGGAAGACCGCAAACGGCCGCCCCTTCCCCCTGCCGGTCGAGGTCGAGGTGGACGGCGCCGTGCGCGCCCTGCCCATGACCGACGGCCGCGCGACGTTCGAGGCGCCGCCGGGCGCGCACATCCTGCTGGACCCCGGCTCAAAGGTCTTGAGGCGGCTGGAGTATCTGGAGCGGTGGAAGGCGGCCTCAACCGCCAACTGACGCTCAGGCCGTTTCCAACTGACGCCGTCCCAGGGCCGCGAACCGGCGCCAGTCGGCGTTGTCAGCCCAGACAGCGGCCAGAGCCTCCAGCAGATGATCCTCGTCGTCGTCGTTGTGCAGCGGCGTCGGCGTGACGCGCAGCCGCTCGGTCCCGCGCGGCACCGTGGGGAAGTTGACCGGCTGGATATAGACGCCGTGCTCATCCATCAGGGCGTCCGTCACCGCCCGCGCCGTGGCCGCGTCGCCGATCATCACCGGCAGGATATGGCTGGGGCTGGGGAGGACCGGCAGACCCAGCCGCTGCATCCCCGCCTTGATCGAGGCGGCGCGCGCGGCCAGCGTCCGACGCGGCGCGCCGTCGGCTTTCAGATGTCGCAGCGCCGCCCGCACCCCGGCCACGACCGAGGGCGGCAGGGCCGTGCTGAAGATGAAGCCCGGCGCGTGACTGCGCACGAAATCGACCGCCGCCGCATCGCCCGCCACATAGCCGCCCATGGCGCCGAACCCCTTGCTGAGCGTGCCCTGAATCATGCTGATGCGGTGCGACTGGCCGTCGCGTTCGGCCACGCCCGCGCCACGCGCGCCGTACAGGCCCACGGCGTGAACCTCGTCCAGATAGGTGAAAGCGCCGTGCTTCTCGGCCACGTCGCAGAGGGCGGCGATGGGGGCGAAATCGCCGTCCATCGAATAGCAGCTCTCGAAACAGACCAGCTTGGGCCGATAGCGGCAGACCCCGCTCATCAGCCGGTCCAGGTCGCGCCAGTCGTTGTGGGCGAAGATGTGCTTCTCCACGCCCGAGCGGCGCATGCCCTCGATCATGGAGGCGTGGTTCAGGGCGTCGGAAAAGATCACCGCTCCCGGCAGGCGCGACGCCAGCGTCGACAGGGCCGCGTCATTGGCCGCATAGCCGGAGGTGAACAGCAGCGCCGCCTCCTTGCCGTGCAGATCGGCCAGATCGCGCTCCAGCAGGACGTGTTCGTGGCTGGTGCCCGAGATGTTGCGCGTCCCGCCCGCGCCCGCGCCATAGGTGCGGATAGCGCTTTGCGCCGCCTCGACCACCTCGGGATGGACGCCCATCGACAGATAGTCGTTCGAGCACCAGATGGTGATAGTCCGCTCGCGCCGGTGATCCCAGGCGTAGGGCGCGCCCTTCGACAGCCGCTCCAGATCGGCGAAGACGCGATACCGGCCCTCCTGCTTCAGATCGTCCAGATCGCGGCTGAAGAAGTCGGCGAAATCAAAAGCGCCCATGACATCACATCCCATCACAGGACGGGCGGCGACATTGCCATCCCGCCGGGGGCGTGACACCTAACGCTGGATTGGCTGGATCATTCCGGCCACTTTGGAAAGAAACTGCAGACCATTGCTGAAGCGCGCCCAGCTGGAATCCGTTCAAGCCTTCATGGACCATCCGGCCCAGTCCGGCCTGCCCCTGCACGCCCGCATCCAGCGCGCCGTGCGCCAGTTGATCGTCGAGCGATCGCTGACGGCGGGGCGGCCCCTGCCGTCATCGCGGACGCTGGCCCGGTCGCTGGGCGTGTCGCGCGATACGGTCGAGACGGCCTATGCCCAGCTTCACGCCGAGGGCTTCATCGAGCGGCGCGTCGGCAGCGGCAGCTTCGTCTGCGAGCTGACCGAACTGGGCCTGAAGCGCGGAGTGCTGCGTCCGGCGGGCCGCCGCCCCGCCCTGCAACCGGCGACAGCGCCGACGCTCAGCAAGCGCGGACAAGCGATGGCCGACAGCGGAGGTCTGCGCGATCCCTACGCTCCGCTGGCCTTCTCGCCCGGCGTGCCGGAGACGCGGCTGTTTCCTTTCGCACAGTGGGACCGGCTGCACCGCCTGACCCTACGCGAGGAGGGCGCCGCCGCCCTGCACCACGGCGACCCGCAGGGCCATCCGCGCCTGCGCCGCGCCATCGCCGGCTATGTGAACCTGGAACGCGGGGCGCGGGCCGATCCCGACCAGATCCTGGTCCTGACCAGTTCCCAGCAGGCCCTGTCGCTGTGCGCGCGGGTGCTGGCCGATCCCGGCGACGGCGTCTTCATCGAAGACCCGGCCTATCAGGGCGCCGCCAAGGCGCTGGATGCGGCGGGGCTGAAGCGCCTGCCCGTGGCGGTCGACGCACAGGGGCTGCGGACCGACGACCTGCTGGCCCGACGTGAGGACGGGCGGGCGGTCTTCGTCACCCCCTCGCACCAGTTTCCGACGGGGCGCACCCTGTCGCTGGACCGACGGCTGGCGCTGATCCAGTGGGCGACCGAGCATGACGCCTGGATTCTGGAAGACGACTACGACAGTGAATTCCACTATGCCGGGCGGCCGACGGCCTGCGTTCAGGGCTTGGACCCGCATGACCGGACCCTGTATCTGGGCACCTTCACCAAGTCGCTGTTTCCAGGTCTGAGGCTGGCCTATCTGATCCTGCCGCGCCCGCTGGTCGAGCCGGTGGTCGCGGCGCGCAGCCTGATGGACGGCTTCACCGCCTCAGTGGCGCAGCTGACGCTGGCCCGCTTCATCGAGGACGGCCGGTTCGGCGCCTATGTCCGCACCATGCGCGGCGTCTATGCGGAACGGCTGGATGCTCTGGAGGCGGCGGTGAGGGCGCGCCTGCCCCACGTCGTCACGCCCGACCGACCCGCCGGGGGCCTGCAGATGCCCTGCTTCCTGAAGGACGGCTTCGATGAGGCCGAGACGGTGCGCGCGGCCCGGCGCGTCGGCGTCCACCTGACCGGCCTGACGCCCCTGCACGACATGGGCGCGGGCCGTCCCGGCTGGCTGATGGGCTTCGCCGCCTCGACCCCGGCCGAGATCGACGCCGCCGTCGACCGGCTGGCGAAGCTGTTCCTCGCGTGATCGACGCTTACAAAGCGGTCTGACAATCTGCGCCGACGTGGCGGGGAATGGCCGGGACAGCGCCGCCTAGGATGCGGAGGTCGGCGGTCAGCCGACGCCGTGAAAGCTCCCGTCCCTTGCCTGCCCTCGCCCTGTTCTCGACCGACCAGCCGGGCCGCCGATCCGACCACGGCGGCGGCCGGATTCACGTTTCCTTACGCGCCGTCGCCGCCAACTATCGCGCCATGTGCGACCAGGTCGCGCCCGCAGCCTGCGCCGCCGTGGTCAAGGCCGACGCCTATGGTCTGGGCGCGGCCCGCATCGCGCCCGCCCTCTATGACGCCGGATGCCGCGCCTTCTTCGTCGCCCATCTGTTCGAGGCCGTGGATCTGCGCCGCAGCCTGCCCGCAGACGCCGAACTGTTCGTGCTGAACGGTCTGGCGCCCAGCGCCGAATACGCCGCCCTCGCCGCCGGGGCGATCCCGGTGCTGAACAGCCGCGAGCAGATGGAGGGCTGGGCCCGCCTGGGCCGGGCCGTCGGGCGGCCGCTAGCAGCGGCGATCCAGTTCGACACCGGCATGTCGCGGCTTGGCCTGCCGCCCGAGGACGCCGCCTTCGCCTTCGACCCGGACGGCCCGATCCGCTGGATCGAACCGCGCCTGATCCTCAGCCACCTGGCCGTCGCCGACACGCCCGGCCACGCGGGCAATGCGCGCCAGCGTCAGGCCTTTGAGCGCATACTGGCCCACGCGCCGCCGGGCGTTGCGCGTTCGCTGGCCAACTCGGCCGGGTGCTGGCTGGGCCAAGACTATCACTACGACCTGTGCCGGGTCGGGGCCGCCCTGTTCGGGCTGGACGCCTCGCCCTCGGCCAAGGCCATGCAGCCGGTGGTCGAGGTGACGGGCCGCGTCATCCAGACCCGCGCCGTGCCTGCGGGCGCGGGCGTCGGCTACGGCTGGGCCGTCACGGCGGCGAAGGGAATGCGTCTGGCCACCATCGGCGTGGGCTATGCCGACGGCTGGCCGCGTCAGTTGTCGGCCGTCGGCGGCGCCGCGTTCGAGGGGCGGTTGCTGCCCTTCGTCGGCCGCATCTCGATGGACAGTCTGGTCGTGGACGTCAGCGCTCTGCCGCCCGACGCGCTGAAGCCGGGCGATCACGTCGAGCTTCTGGGCCCCAACCGCCCGCCGGAGCAACTGGCGCTGGAAGGCGCGACCATCGACTATGAAGTCATCGCGCGACTGGGCCGTCGCCTGTGTCGGGAGTATGTTTCGTGACCCTTTCGTCTGAAAACCTCGCACGCTTCGGGTCTGATCCGCGCGAGCGGTTCGCCGCCAATCTGGCGCTGGTCCATCGCCGCATCGCCGCCGCCTGCGAACAAGTCGGGCGGCCGATCGACAGCGTGCGTCTGCTGCCCATCACCAAGACGGTTCCGGCCGAGATTCTTCGTCTGGCCTGGGCCGCGGGCGTCACCGACTTCGGCGAGAACAAGCTGCAGGAGGCCCGCGACAAGGCCGAGGCCATGGCCGACCTGTCGATGCGCTGGCACGTCGTCGGCCATCTGCAATCGAACAAGGTCAAATACCTGACCCGTCTGGCGGACGAGTTCCATGCGCTGGACAGCCTCAAGCTGGCCGAGGTGCTGGACAAGCGGCTGGAGACCGACGGGCGCGACATGAAGGTCTATGTCCAGGTCAACACCTCGGGCGAGGAGAGCAAGTTCGGCCTGCATCCCGACGACGCGCTGGACTTCATCGAACGGCTGGAAGCCTTCCCCCGGCTGAAGCCGCAGGGGCTGATGACGCTGGCGGTGTTCAGCGATGATCCCGACCGGGTGCGGCCCTGCTTCACCCTGTTGCGGTCCCTGCGCGACAGGGCCGAGCGCATCGATGCGCGCATCACCGGCCTGTCGATGGGCATGACCGGCGACTACGAACTGGCCGTGCGCGAAGGCGCGACCGTGGTGCGCGTCGGACAGGCCATCTTCGGCCCGCGCCCGACGCCGAACGCCCACTACTGGCCCGGTCTGGCCTGAGCCGACTGTCCTGAGCTGACTGGCCTGATCACCATTCCCTCCCCGGAGTAACCGCGTGACGATTCCCTTCATCGATCTTCTCAGCCAGCGCCGACGCATCGGCGCGACCATCGACGCCGCCCTGATGGAGGTCGCAGCCAGCGGCCAGTACATCATGGGTCCGGCTGTCGGCGCCTTTGAACAGGCCCTGTGCGACTTCGGTCAGGCGCCCCACGCCCTGTCCTGTTCCAACGGGACGGATGCGCTGGTGCTGCTGATGATGGCGTGGGGCGTGGGGCCGGGAGACGCCGTCTTCTGCCCCGCCTTCACCTTCGCCGCCACGGCCGAAGTGGTGGCGCTGGCGGGCGCCACGCCGGTCTTCGTCGACATCCGCCCCGACACCTGGACGATCGACCCCGACCACCTGCGCGCCGCCGTCGAGGCGGTCGAGCGCGAGGGCGTGCTGAAGCCCCGCGCCGTCATCGCCGTGGACCTGTTCGGCCAGCCCGCCGACTATCCCGCCCTGTCGGGCATCACCCAGAAACACGGGCTGAAGCTGATCGCGGATTCGGCGCAGGGGTTCGGCTGCACCCTGAACGGCCGGCACCCCATCCACTGGGCCGACGCCACGACGTTGAGCTTCTTTCCAGCCAAACCTCTGGGCGCCTATGGCGACGGCGGGGCGGTGCTGATGAAGGATGAGGCGCTGATGGATCACCTCGTTTCCCTGCGCGTCCACGGACAGGCGACGGCGGCGGATGCAGCGGCGCAGGGCTTTGCGCACGACCCCAAATATCTGAACCCGCGTCTGGGCATGAACGGGCGGCTGGACACGCTGCAGGCCGCCGTCCTGCTGGAGAAGTTGAAGATCTTCCCGGACGAGATCGAGCGCCGCAACCGCATCGCCGAGCGCTATGTGCAGGGTCTGGCCGGTCATGTGGCGGCGACGCCCGTCGTCATTCCCGGCGGCCGTTCGGTCTGGGCCCAGTTCACCGTCGAGCATGACGACCGCGACGCTCTAGCCGCCCATCTGAAGGCTGAGGGCGTGCCGACCGCCGTCTATTATCCGATCCCCCTGCACCGCCAGCCCGCCTATCGCCAGCACCCGGTCGGACCCGGCGGTCTGGCCGTGACCGAGGCCAAGGCGGAACGGGTCGTCAGCCTGCCGATGAGCGCCTATCTGGACGAGGCCGTGCAGGACCGGGTGATCGCCGCCGTCGCCGGCTTCGGCTGAGGGCTTTCAGCCCTCGGTCAGGCGCATCTCGAAGGCGCCCGCCGCCTGGGTGCGCAGCAGAACGGTCTGGACCCCGGCGGTGGCGCGGGCGGCGGCCTCGGCCAGCGCCTCGCCGCGCATCAGCCAGCCGGTCAGATAGGCGGTGAACAGGTCGCCGGTGCCGCTGGGCCGGATCGGGATGCGGGGGATGGAGACGCGATGGGCGACGCCGCCCTCGACCGCCACCGTCTCGACCTCGCCGGGCGCGGTGTCGGTCAGGACGCAGCCGGTCACCACCGTCCGGCCCGTGCCGCGCGCGTTCAGGATGCGGGCCGCCTCGATCACGCCCTCGACCGTATCGGGCCGTTCGCCGACCAGTCGGCCCAGTTCGAACTGGTTGGGAGTGATGATGTCGGCCATCGGCGTCAGTTCGTCGCGGAACTGTTCGATCAGGCCCTCGGCGACGAAGACGCCCAGATCATCGTCGCCGATCACCGGGTCGCAGATGTGCAGAAGCGCCGGGTTCCTCCCCTTCCAGCGCCGCAGGAAACCCGCCGTCGCCGCCGCATTGGCGGCCGAGCCCATATAGCCCGTGACCACCGCCCCGGCCGTCATCGGCAGGTCGCGCTCCTCGACCCCCAGCAGCAGGTCGGCGACCAATTCCGTCTCCAGAATCCGGCCGCGCATGGTGGGATAGTGCGGGTGATTGGACAGCAGGGTGGTCGGCACCGCCGCCACCTCCAGCCCCATGGCCTGCATCGGCTGGACCGCCGCGCTGTTGCCGACGTGGCCGTAGACGACCTGGCTTTGAATCGAGATGACCCGCACGCGCGTTCGGAACCTCCTTAAGCGGGCGTCAGCGCCGGTCCGACAATCGGATAGGCCCGCGTCAGTTCTCTTCCCTGCGCCTTCACCGCCGCGCTGTCGAGATCGCCGTCGCGCAGACCCTTGAGGATGGTCAGGATCATGCCGCCGACCGTGCGGAACGCCTCGGCGTCGAACCCGCGCGAGGTCGAGGACGGCGAGCCCAGCCGCAGCCCCGACGTCACCATCGGCGAGGCGGTGTCGTAGGGGACGGCGTTCTTGTTGGCGATCAGGCCGTGATCCTCCAGCGCCTCGACCGCCGCCTTGCCGGTCAGGCCGAAGGGGCGCAGGTCGACCAGCACCAGATGGCAGTCCGTCCCGCCCGACACGAGGCGCAGGCCACCGTCCGCCAGCGTCTGGCCCAGCACGCGGGCGTTCTCGATCACCGCCTTGGAGTATTCGACGAAGTCCGGTTGCAGCGCCTCATGGAAGGCTGCGGCCTTGCCCGCGATGACGTGCATCAGCGGCCCGCCCTGCGTGCCGGGGAAGACCGCCTTGTCGATGCGCCGCGCCAGTTCCGGATCGTTGCACAGGATCAGGCCGCCGCGCGGGCCGCGCAGGGTCTTGTGCGTGGTCGAGGTGGTGACATGGGCGTGCGGCGTCGGATTGGGATAGAGGCCCGCCGCGATCAGCCCGGCGTAGTGGGCCACGTCGGCCACCAGGTATGCCCCGACCTTATCCGCGATCTGGCGCATCCGGGCGAAGTCGATGCGGCGCGGATAGGCCGAGCCGCCCGCATAGATCAGGCGCGGCCGGTCCTGAAGGACGCGCTGCTCCATGTCGTCATAGTCGATCAGGTCGTCGTCTTCGCGCACCCGATAGGCGCTGACCTCGAACCACTGGCCCGACAGGCTGACCGGCGAGCCGTGCGTCAGGTGGCCGCCGCAGGCCAGATCCAGCCCCATGATGCGGTCGCCCGGTTTGATGAGGGCGAACAGCACGGCCAGGTTGGCGTTGACGCCCGAGTGCGGCTGGACGTTGGCGTAGGCCGTGTCGAACAGGGTGCAGGCGCGCTCGATGGCCAGCTTCTCGGCGATGTCGACCGCCTCGCACCCGCCGTAGTAGCGGCGGCCCGGATAGCCCTCGGCGTATTTATTGGTCAGGACCGAGCCCTGCGCCTGACGCACAGCGGCGCTGACGATGTTCTCGGACGCGATCAGCTCGATGCTGTCCTGCTGGCGCTGGCGCTCCAGCATCAGGGCTTGGGCCAGTTGCGGGTCCAGAGCCCGCGTCGCCAGGTCGGAAGTCATGCTGTCTCCGTCAGACAAGAAAAAACGGCGGGTCGGCCGGTGAGGAGGGATCGCCGACCCGCCAAGCAATCCGGCTTCGGGGGACAGAAGCCGGATCGAACAGCATCAACGCAGGGCGGAAAGGTCCGCGCCATGGTTGATGTGATAGACGGCGTCGCCGAGGACGATGGCCGGAACGGACTTCACGCCCGCCGCCTCGGCCTCGTCCAGACGCTGAGGCGTCTCGCCCAGATGAACGACCTCGACCTCATAGGCCGCAGGATTCAGCGCGCCGGCGAAGCGCTGCTCGGCGTCGACGCAGACGGTGCAGCCTGCGTGATAGAAAACGGCTTTCTCGGCCATGACCCTATCCCTTGTTTCTGTTCCCGCAGCGGTGTTGCTGCCTGGGAGTGCGCGTGGGATACCCGGCCTATCGGCCCTGTCATAAGAGCCGCTTTCCTGAAACCTGGTAGGCCGGATCATGGGACGCAGCGCCGTCGTCATTGAACTGATCGAAGACCCCGCCCGGCCCCTGTTCATCAATCTGGCGGGGTCGGTGATCCGTGAGATCGAGCGCGGTCGGCTGAAGCCCGGCGACCGCCTGCCCGGCACCCGCGCCCTGGCCAGCGCCCTGGGCGTGCATCGCAACACCGTCGACGCCGCCTATCAGGAGTTGGTGCTGCAGGGCTGGCTGACCGCCGAGGCGTCGCGCGGCACCTTCGTCGCCCGCGACCTGCCCGATCTGGGCACGCAGAACTGGGGCGTCCGGCCCGCCGCCGCGCGCCTCGCCTCGCCCCTGCCGCAGACCCGGCCCGCGCCGCCGCCGATGCAGTTCTCGGACGGGGCCCCCGATGCGCGCCTGATGCCGGGGCTGGAGCTGGCCAGGGCCTTCCGCCGCTCGCTGACCGGCGCCGAACTGAAGTCGCTGCCCGGATACGGCGACCCGCGCGGCGCGCCCTCGCTGCGAACGGCGTTGGCCCGCTATCTGTCGACCGAGCGCGGCCTGACCATCGGCGCAGACGACATCCTGGTCACGCGCGGCAGCCAGATGGCCCTGTTTCTGGCCGCCGCCGTCCTGAATCCCGGCGACGCCATCGCCGTCGAAGATCCCGGCTATCCGCTGGCGTGGAAGGCGTTTCGCGCGGCCGGCGCCAGGGTGGTCAGCGCCCCGGTCGATGCTCAAGGCCTGGACGTCGAGCGCCTGGAGGCGCTGCTTGCCCGCGACCCGACCATCCGCGCCGTCTATGTCACGCCCCATCATCAGTTCCCGACCACCGTCACCCTGGGCGCCGGACGACGTCTGCGCCTGCTGGAGATGGCGCGTCGCCACGGCCTGATCCTGATCGAGGACGACTATGACCATGAATACCGCTTCGAGGGCCGCCCGGTCCTGCCCCTGGCCGCCCGCGCCCTAGGCAGGAGCCAGGGCCAGGACGGGAACCGCATCATCCATATCGGTTCGGTGTCCAAACTGCTCTCGCCCGTGGTCCGCATCGGCTATGCGACAGGCGCGCCGGACCTGATCCAGGCCATGACCGCGCGACGCGAGGCCATCGACCGTCAGGGCGACCTGCCGCTGGAACGGGCGCTGGCGCGGCTGATCGACGACGGCGAGTTGGGCCGCCACGCCCGCAAGGCGCGCAAAATCTATGAACAGCGCCGCGATCTATTGTGCGCCGAGATCGCCGCCCGGCTGGGCGATGCGGTCGCCTTCGACAAGCCGGCGGGCGGGCTGGCGCTGTGGCTGCGCGTGAACCCGGACATCGACGCCGCCGCCTGGGCCGCCGAGGCCGAGCGATCCGGCCTGATCCTGACGCACGGCGGCCAGCTTCAACTCCAGCCCGGCCCAGGCCGCAACGCCTTCCGCATCGGTTTCGCCAGCCTGGACGAAGCCGAACTGGTCCGCGCCGTGACAAGGCTGAGAGCGGCCGTCCCAAACTAGGCTATCGAGAATGACTTGCACCTGACCGCGCACCAGCGCATGAACCGACCTCGATAGAGCCGCCCAAGAGGTCATCCGTGTCCGACGTCGACAAAACCGCCGCCACCCTGCCCGAGGGCCAGCCCGTCGGCCGCGTCATCGCCATGCCCGCCGACACCAATCCGGAAGGCGACATCTTCGGCGGCTGGCTGCTGGCGCAGATGGACCTGGCCGGGGCGACCCCGGCGTTCGAGCGCGCGGGCGGCCGCTGCGCCACCGTGGCCCTCGACGGCATGGTCTTCCACCAGCCGGTGTCGGTCGGCGACGAAGTCTCCATCTACGCCAAGATCATCCGCACGGGCCGCACGTCGATCCGCGTCCATGTCGAGGCGTGGAAGCGCGCCCGCGGCCAGGCCGAGGCCCAATCGGTCCGCGTGACCGAGGGCGTCTTCACCTATGTGGCCATCGACCAGGAGCGCAAGCCGCGCGAAGTGCCGCCCGCCTGAAGCCGGCCGAGAAGTCCGAGCGCCACGGTCGGTAATTCTTGACGTTCGGGGGCGGCGGCCCTACCTCCCCCGCATGGCCATTCGTCGTATCCTGACTATCGATAACGCCGCCGATCTGGCGATCCTGAAGACCGTCGCCGCGCCCGTCGAGGGCGGCGTCAGCGACGCCGTGCGCGCCCTCATGGATGACATGCTGGAGACGATGTACGACGCGCCGGGCATCGGCCTGGCCGCGCCCCAGATCGGCGAGTTGACCCGCGTGGTCGTCATGGACCTGGGCGACAAGCCGGTCGAGGGCAAGGCGGACGAGCCCGAAACCGAGGAAGAGGCGCTGGAGCGCCGCAACCCGCGCTTCTTCGTCAACCCGGAAATCCTGTGGTCGTCCGAAGAGATGTTCTCCTACGAGGAAGGCTGCCTGTCGGTGCCGACCTATTACGACTCGGTCGAGCGCCCCGCCCGCGTGCGCGTGCGCTACATGAACTATCAGGGCGAGACGATCGAGGAAGAGATCGAGGGCCTGTACGCCGTCTGCTTCCAGCACGAGCTGGACCACCTGAACGGCGTCCTGTTCATCGACCACCTGTCGCGCCTGCGTCGCGACCGAGCGGTCACCAAGGTCAAGAAACACGCGAGGATGGCCGCCTGATGGCTCGCAAGACCCGCATCATCGACCAGCGCGGCCGTCGCCGCCTGACCCGCAACGAAAAGGTCGGCGTCGCCAGCGTCGCGACCTTGCTGGCCGTCGCCGCCGTCGGCGTGGTGGCCGGTCTGGTCATCGATCGTCTGCTCGATTTCGACGACGCCCTGGACGCGGGCGGCGAGTGGGACGAGGGCGGCGGCGTCTATACCCGCTGGATGTAATCGGCCCCACGGTCTAAAGGCCTGCCCATGCGCCTAGCCTTCATGGGAACCCCCGACTTCGCCGTGCCGTCCCTGGCCGAGCTGATCGCCTCGGGGCACGAGATCGTCGCCGTCTATTCGCAACCGCCGCGCCCCAAGGGCCGGGGTCAGAAGCTGACGCCGTCGCCGGTTCACGCCTTCGCCGAGGCCATGGGCCTGCCGGTCTTCACGCCTGAGAGCATGAAGTCGCCGGAGGCCATCGACGTCTTCAAGAGCCTGGACCTCGACGCGGCCTGCGTCGTCGCCTACGGCCAGATCCTGAAGCCTGAAGTGCTGGAGGCGCCGCGTCTGGGCTGCTTCAACCTGCACGGGTCGCTGCTGCCGCGCTGGCGCGGGGCCGCCCCGATCCAGCGCGCCATCATGGCCGGGGACCGCCAGACCGGCGCCCAGATCATGCGGATGAGCGAGGGGCTGGACGAAGGCGCCATCATCCTGTCCGAACTAATGGACATCCACGCCGACGACACGGCCGCCTCTCTGGGCGACCGCATGGCCCATGTCGGCGCCGCCCTGTGGCCCCGCGCGCTGGCCGCCATCGAGCGCGGCGGCTTCACCGAGACGCAGCAGGCGGGCGAGCCGACCTACGCCAAGAAGATCACTTCGGCCGAGGCGCGTATCGACTGGACCCGCCCGGCCGCAGAGGTGGACGCCCACATCCGCGGCCTGTCGCCCTTCCCCGGCGCCTGGTTCGAGGTCGAGGCTGACGGCGAGCCCGTCCGCATCAAGGCCCTGATGTCGGTTCTGGCCGAAGGACAGGGGACGCCCGGTCAGGTGCTGGACGACGCCCTGACGATCGCCTGCGGAACCGGCGCCGT
The DNA here is from genome assembly GCF_052907225.1 of Brevundimonas sp. RM1. Classification (NCBI taxonomy): domain Bacteria; kingdom Pseudomonadati; phylum Pseudomonadota; class Alphaproteobacteria; order Caulobacterales; family Caulobacteraceae; genus Brevundimonas; species Brevundimonas sp. RM1. The sequence goes on along the minus strand of NZ_JBRERY010000003.1, from coordinate 183,827 downwards.
GCGCCTGACCCGCGTGCAGCGCCCCGGCAAGGCGGCGCAACCGGCCGACGAGATGCTGCGGGGCTTTCCGGTTCCAGCCGGCGCCATGCTGGACGGGCCGCGTCAGGTCGAGAAGGCGGAGCCTTCTGATCGCGGCCCCCAAGGCTAATGCCCCGGTATCGTTTCACAGTTGAATACGACGGCTCGGCCTACAACGGTTTTCAGGCCCAGCTCGGCCAGCCGACCGTGCAGGGCGCCATCGAGACGGCGATCACCGCCTTCAGCGGCCAGGCCGTGCGGATCGCCGCCGCCGGGCGCACCGACACAGGCGTCCACGCCACGGGCCAGACCTGCCACGTCGATCTGGAGCGCGACTGGCCGGCGCAGACGGTGATGAACGCCCTGAACGCCCATATGGTGAAGGAGGCCGTGGCGGTGCTGGACTGCACGCCGGTCAGCGACGACTGGCACGCCCGCTTCACCGCCAATGGACGCAAATACCTGTATCGCATCCTGAACCGCCCCGGCCGTCCGGCGCTGGATCGAGGCCGGGTCTGGCACGTCAGGAAGCCGCTGGACGCCGAGGCCATGCACGCGGCGGCGCAATACCTGACCGGCCTGCACGACTTCACCACCTTCCGCGACGCGGCCTGTCAGTCGGCCAGTCCCGTGAAGACGCTGGACGTGGCCCGCGTGAACCGCGTCGGCGAAGAGGTGCATCTGGTGTTCGAGGCGCGCAGCTTCCTGCATCGCCAGGTGCGCTCAATGGCGGGCAGCATCGCCGAGGTCGGCCTGGGCCGCTGGCGTCCCGCCGACCTGGCCGATGCGCTCGAAGCCAGGGACCGCTCGCGGTGCGGCCCGGTGGCGCCGTCAGACGGGCTTTATCTGACGGGCGTCACCTATGAGGCCGAAGCCTAGCGCCAAGCCTTAGCGCTTGAACAGGCCGCCCAGCGCGCCGCCGAGGCCGCCCGGCAGGTTGTCCAGCAGACCGCCCAGCATGTCGTCGGCGCCGTCGACGGAGCCGCCCGGCGTCAAGCGATCGACCGCTTCCGGCAGCAGGCCCGCCAGGGTCTCGCTGGCCTGTTCCGGCGAAATGCCCAGCTTCTGTGCGAAGTCGGCGATCGGACCCGAGCCGATGACGGCGGCGATCTGTTCCGGCGAGATCGCGGCGTTGCCGCCCTTGCCGATCCACGAGGCCGCCACGTCGCCCAGGCCGTTCTGACCGAACTTTTCGGCCAGGCCCGCCACGCCGCCCTGCCCCTTCAGCAGGTCGGCCAGGCCGCCGGCGGCGTCATCGCCGAGGCCGCCCAGGATATTGTCCAGAAGTCCCATCTCAATTCCTCCGATTGCGCCGTCAGAATGACGGACTTCGTCTGCGGATTTGTGGCGAAAAGGCAAAACAAGGCAACGCCTCGCGCCTTCGCCCGGCGTCAGCTCTTGGCGCGCTCCGAGCCCGAGGTGACGGCCTGACCGGCGGCGGACAGGTCGCGGCCGATGCCCGACACCGTGTTGCAGGCGGCGGTGGTCAGGGCGGCGGCGATGACGCCGAGAACGATGAGCTTGCGCATGATGACATCCCCATGAATCGATTTGGCGCTTCAACGTGAAGCTTGACCATAAGGTTGCATGGCCAATTCATCCTTCAATCTGCTAACGGCGAAAGCATGACGCAAGCTTCCGGAACCGCCGCCCGCCGTTTGGTCGAAACCCTGGTGATGAACGGGGTCGACAAGGTCTTCTGCGTGCCGGGCGAGAGCTATCTCGCCGTGCTCGACGCCCTGGCCGACGTGCGAGACCAGATCGAGGTCATCGTCTGCCGCCACGAGGCCGGCGCCGCCAACATGGCCGAAGCCTACGGCAAGCTGACCGGACGCCCCGGCGTCTGCATGGTCACGCGCGGACCGGGCGCCACCCACGCCTCGATCGGCGTGCATACGGCGCATCAGGATTCGACGCCGATGATCCTGTTCGTCGGTCAGATCGCCCTGACCGACCGCGGCCGCGGCGCCTTTCAGGAAGTCGACTACCGCGAAGTGTTCGGCGGCCTGGCCAAATGGGCGACCGAGATCGAGAGCCCGGAGCGCACGGTGGAAGTGGTCGAGCGCGCCTTCGCCACGGCCCAGCAAGGCCGCATGGGCCCGGTGGTCGTCGCCCTGCCCGAGAATATCCTACACGAGGACGGCGGCCCCTCGCCCATCCGCCCCGTCGTCCCGGCCAGGGCGGCCCTGGACCCGGCCTTCGTCGAACAGGTGCGCGAGCGCCTGTCGCGCGCCGAACGCCCGATGCTGATCCTGGGCGGCTCCGGCTGGAGCGATGAGGCGACGGACGCGATCTCCGGCTGGGCCGAACGCCTGGGCCTGCCGGTCGCCCTGTCCTTCCGCCGCAAGGATCTGATCCGCAACGACCACCCCGGCTATGCGGGCGACCTCGGCCTGGGGCCCAACCCCAAGCTGGTGGCGCGGGTCAAGGACGCCGACCTGCTGCTGGTGATCGGCGCGCGCATGGGCGAGAACCCGACCCAGGGCTACACCCTGTTGGACCGCACCAAGACGGCCGAAACCCTGATCCACATCCATCCGGGCCCCGAAGAGCTGGGCCGCGTCTGGGCGCCCGCCCTGTCAGCGGCGGCGGACAATTCGCTGGCGGCCCTGGCCCTGTCGACTGTCGAGCCGAGCCGCGTCTGGGCCGAACAGGGCGCGACGGCCCATGCCGACTTCCTCGCCTTCTCCTCGCCCATCGAGGTGAACAGCGCCGTCAATATGAGCGAGGTCATCGCCCACCTGGCCGACGCCCTGCCCGAGGACGCCATCATCACCAACGGCGCAGGCAATTTCGCCGCCTGGCTGCACCGCTTCCACCGCCATCAGGCCCGCCGCACCCAGCTGGCCCCGACCTCGGGCGCCATGGGCTATGGCTATCCCGCCGCGCTGGGGGCCAAGGCGGTTGATCCGGCGCGCGAAGTGGTCTGCATCGCCGGCGACGGCGACTTCATGATGAGCGCCAACGAGATGGCCACCGCCGCCCAATACGGCCTCGGCGTCGTCGTGGTCGTCGTGGACAACGGCACCTTCGGCACCATCCGCATGCACCAGGAGCGGGAATACCCGGCCCGCGTCATCGCCACCGAGCTGAAGAACCCCGACTTCGTCAAATACGCCGAGGCTTTCGGCGCCTTCGCCGTTCGGTGCGAGATGACCGGCGATTTCCCGGCGGCTCTGGCGGCCGCGCGAGAGGCGGCGGCAGGCGGGCGCCCTGCCCTGATCCATCTGATCACCGACGCCGAACAGATCGCGCCGGGCCGCACGATCACGCAGTTGCGCGGCGGGTAAGGCGCCCCCTCTCCCGGCGGGAGAGGGCTGCCTCCCGGCTTGCGTCCCGCCACGCTTCGCGAAAGAGTGCCCCCTTATTGTACCGAGGGGGGTCTTTCTCATGCGTCGTCTTCTGATTTCATCCGCCGCCGTCCTGGCGCTTTGCGCCGCCGCGCCCGCTGCCATGGCAGAGGGGGCCGCGCCCGTCGCCGCGACCACCCAGGCCCAGAGCGAGGACGCCCGGCTCAACGCCTTCTTCGAACAGGCCTTCGAAGCGCGCGTGGCGCTGAGCCCCCAGCGCATGACCTCGCTGGGCCGCAAGACCGACTATGACAAGCTGGACGACGTCTCCGACGTCGCCGCCGAACGCTCCCTGGCCCTGCAGGAAACCCAGCTGGCGCAGATGAAGGCCCAGTTCGACCCGGCCAAGCTGAGCGAGCAGAGCCGCCTGTCCTGGCGTCTGTTCGAACACGGGGTGCAGCAGGCCCGCCTGTCGAACCAGTGGCGCGACTGGGGCTTCCAGTTCGCCGCCAACGGCAACCCGACGACCAGCCTGCCGGTCTTCCTCATCAACAACCACCGCATCGGCAGCGTCTCGGACGCCGAGGCCTATGTCGCCCGCTTGAACGCCGCCGAACGCTACATGGGCCAGGTGGCAGACACCCTGACGGCGCGCGCCGGCAAGGGCGTGGTCTCGCCGCGCTTCGTCTTCGAGCCCTCGATCGACAACACCCGCGCGGTGATCGCCGGCGCCCCGTTCGACGGCGCCGCCGACAATCCGGTCTGGGCCGACTTCCAGAAGAAGATCGCCGCCCTGGACGCCGATCAGGCGACCAAGGACCGCCTGCTGGCCTCGGCCCGCACGGCCCTGACCGGCCCGTACAAGCGCGGCTTCGACACGGTTCTGGCGGCGCTCGGCCAGGTGCAGACCCAGGCCGACAGTGACGCGGGCGTCTGGCGCCTGCCGCAGGGCGAGGCCTATTACAACGCGCGCCTGCGGCTCTCGACCACCACCGACCTGACCGCCGACCAGATCCATCAGATCGGCCTGGACGAGGTCGCCCGCATCCAGCGCGACATGGAGACGATCAAGACCCAGGTCGGCTTCACCGGCTCGCTGCAGGACTTCTTCGCCTTCCTGAAAACCGATCCGCAGTTCCAGTATCCGAACACGCCGGAAGGCAAGGAAGCCTATCTGACCGACGCCCGCGCCTTTGTGGCCCAGGTCATGGCCGTAGCGCCGCAGTGGTTCTCCAACCTGCCCAAGGCCCCGCTGGAGGTCCGCGCGGTCGAGCCGTTCCGTGAGGCGACGGCCTCCATCGCCTTCTACAACTCGCCTGCACCGGACGGCTCGCGCCCCGGCATCTACTACGTCAACCTGTCGGACATGACCCAGGTGCTGAAGCCCCAAATCGAGGGCATCAGCTATCACGAGGGCGCGCCGGGCCACCACTTCCAGATCGCCTATGCGCAGGAGATGGAGCACCTGCCCAGTTTCCGCCGCTTCGGCGGTTACGGCGCCTATTCCGAAGGCTGGGGCCTGTATTCCGAGCGCCTGGGCAAGGAGATGGGCTTCTATCAGGATCCCTATTCCGACTTCGGCCGTCTCTCTACCGAGTTGTGGCGTGCGGTGCGTCTGGTGACCGACACCGGCCTGCACGCCAAGCGCTGGAGCCGTGAGCAGGCGATGGACTACTTCCGCCACAACTCCCTGCTGTCCGAGCGCGACATCCAGAAGGAGGTCGAGCGCTACATCACCAACCCCGGCCAGGCGACCAGCTACAAGATCGGCGAGCTGAAGATCGAGGAACTGCGCGCCAAGGCCGAGGCGGCGCTGGGCGACAAGTTCGACATCAAGGACTTCCACACCGTGGTCCTGGGATCGGGCGCCGTGCCGCTGGACGTTCTGGGCGACCTGGTCGACGCTTGGATCGCCAAGGGCGGCGGCGCGCCCAACTAAGTCTTCCTTCTCCCCTCCGGGGGAGAAGGCGGGCGCCGGAGGCGCTCGGATGAGGGGGAGGTTTCAGCGCACGCGCGGCTGACGTCTCGCTTTCATCCGCCCGCCCCCTCATCCGTCATGCTGACGCATGACACCTTCTCCCCCGAGGGGAGAAGGGCTAGGAGGCTGCCCATGCCCTTTACCGCCACCGTCCTGACCATGTTCCCCGAGGCCTTTCCCGGACCGCTGGGGGTGTCGCTGATCGGCGCCGCCTGGCGCGAGAAGGGGCTGTGGGACTTGCAGACGCTGGACATTCGCGCGTTTTCCGAAGATAAGCGCGGCTTCCTGGACGACACCCCTGCGGGCGGCGGTCCTGGTCAGGTGCTGAAAGCGGACGTGGTGGCCAGGGCTCTCGACAGCCTGGAAGGCCCGCCTAGGCCGCTTTTGTACATGAGCGCACGCGGTCGACCCCTGACGCAGGCGCGAGTGACGGAATGGGCCAAGGCCGACGGCATCGTCGTGCTGTGCGGCCGTTTCGAGGGGGTGGACCAACGGGTGCTCGACGCCCGGGGGTTCGAGGAGGTCTCCGTCGGGGACGCGGTGCTCGCCGGCGGCGAGGCGGCGGCCATGGTGGCGATCGAGGCGTGCGTCCGGTTGGTTCCGGGGGTTCTGGGTGCGGCGGAAAGCCTGTCCACCGAGAGCTTCGAGGACGACCTGCTTGAGCATCCGCAGTACACGCGACCGCGGACGTTCGAGGGCCACGACATCCCCGAGATCCTGTTGTCAGGCGATCACAAGAAGATCGCCAAATGGCGCCAGGAGCAAAGGGAAAAGACCACGCGGGAGCGGCGCCCGGATCTCTGGGAGCGGCATCTCGCCAACTTACAGCTAAAGAGCAAATAAGCTCCGGAGAGACACTATGAACATCGTCCAGCAACTCGCTGCCGAAGAAAAAGCCCGCCTGCTCGAAGGCAAGACCATCCCCGAATTCCAGCCGGGCGACACCCTGCGCGTCAACGTGCGCATCAAGGAAGGCGAGCGCGAACGCATCCAGGCGTTCGAAGGCGTCTGCATCGCCCGTGACGGCGGCGGCATCAACGAGACCTTCACGGTCCGCAAGATTTCCTTCGGCGAAGGCGTGGAGCGTCGCTTCCCGATCCTGTCGCCGAACGTCGACTCCATCGAAGTGAAGCGTCGCGGCGTCGTCCGTCGCGCCAAGCTGTACTACCTGCGCGACCGCCGCGGTAAGTCGGCCCGTATCGCCGAGCGCCAGACGGCCCGCAAGGTCGCCGTCCCGGCCACCGGCACGGCCGAGAAGGCCGGCGACGAGGCCTGATTTCAGGCTTCGGCTTCACGCTGAAGATCAAGAGCCCCGGCGGAGACGCCGGGGCTTTTTAGTATCTGACCTCTAGTGCGCAAACACTCGCCGCGCGGCGGCTCGCTGCTTGAGCGCCTCTTAGCCCGCCAGTCCCTGTTTCAGGGCGCTCAGTTGGCCGCGCCCCGCCCGGACCTCGTCATAGGCGCGGCGGATGGTCTCCTTGGTCGTCGCCGACAGGGCGTCATCCGACAGCGCGCGCTCAAAGCGCATCTTCAGCTGATCCTCGCCGCTTTCCACCATGCCGAGCACTGAGGCGTCGTTGCGCAGCAGGGCGTGCTTCACATCCATGAAGGCCCGCTGGGCCTTGGCCAGAATGGAGCCGTCTTCCTCCGGCGATCCGCCGCGTTCGCGCACCGTCGCCTTGAACGCCTCGGCCAGACGACGCCGCTCGGCCGCCCGCGCCTCGAACCAGGTGCGATAGGGGCCGTCCGCCGCCTCCACGGCCGCCTGATGATAGCCGTCGGCGCTGTCGACCAGCCCCTCGACCAAACCATTGAGGGTCTTGATGTCGTGGCTATTGCCGCTCATCGGAAACCTCCGTTGCTGCTCAAGAGAGAAACCCCTGCCAGCGGCGAAGGTTTCCAGCGTCACAGCTTGGTGCGCAGCGACCACAGCTCGGGGAAGCAGCGGCGCTTCAGCGTCTCGACCAGATAGCCGACGCCGTCGGTGCCGCCCGTGCCCTGGCGACGGCCGATGATGCGCTCGACCGTAACCACATGCTTGTGCCGCCACGTCAGCAGGGCGTCGTCCAGATCGACCAGCTTTTCGGCCAGTTGGTACAGCGGCCACCAGCGCTCGGTGTCGCGATAGACCTCCAGCCAGGCGGCCTCGACGCCCTCGTTCGCCTCATAGGACTGGCTGACGTCGCGGTTGAGCACGGCCTCCGGCACGGGCAGGCCCGCCTTGGCCAGCTGGCGCAGGGCGTCGTCGTAGAGGCTGGGCGCCTCCAGGGCCGCCTGCAGCGCCGCATGGGCGTCAGGGCGTTCGGCGTGGAAGCGCAGGAAGCGCGGGTCTTTCAGGCCCAGCATGGTCTCCAGACGACGGAACTGGTCGCTCTGGAAGCCCGAACTGGCGCCCAGGTCGCCGCGGAACTTCAGGTAGTCGGCGGGCGTCATGGTGGCCAGGATGTCCCAGCTCTGGGTCATCACCGACTGGATGCGGCTGACGCGGGCCAGGCTCTTGTAGGCGGGCACAAGATCGCCCGCGCGCACCAGCGTCTGCGCCAGCGCCACCTCGTGCAGGATCTGCTTGAGCCACAGTTCCTTGGTCTGGTGGATGATGACGAACAGCATTTCGTCATGCTGGTCGGAGCGCGGCTTCTGGGCGGACAGGATGTCGTCGAGCGCCAGATAGCCGGCGTAGGTCACGCCCTGCGGCTCATGCTTGGCCGTCTCGATCGCGTGTCCGCGGATGTCGTTTGCTTCGGTCATGCGCCAGCTATCGCCCGATCAGCCGGGCGGGGCCAGACCCTTTTTGACTTGAGAAACTAGTTGGCGGCGCGGTCGTCGGCGACGGCGTTGGCGGCCATCTGACGGCCGTTGGCGAAGGCGTCGCGGGCGTTGTTGTAGATGAAGCCGTAGGTCGGATAGACGGTCGTGCCCAGATCGTTGATCGGGTTGTACCAGACCTTCACCCGGCTCCAGTCGCCCGAGGACGAGACGTCCACGACGGTGACGTTTTCCTCGACCTTGCCGCGGCTGCCGCCCCAATTGGCGTGAGTGACGCGGATCACGCGGTCGGTCAGGACGTCGGAGACGACGGCGACGTGGCCGGCGCTCATGCGGCCGTGGGGCTGGAACACCAGCACCGAGCCGGTCTCAGGCGCGTCGCCGGTGCGGAACTTGCTGACGGCCTGACGCCACCAGGTCCAGGCGTCGCCGAAGATCTGAATCCCCGAGAACATGCGCGCGAAGGTCACGCACTGCCAATAGGGGTCGCCGGCCTGAGCCGGGGTCGTGCTGAAGGCGAAGAAGCCAAGGGTCGCCGCAAGGGCGGCGGCTGTGAGCCGTTTCATCATCTGGCGTGCTCCCGACTGAACGCGGACAAGCCTTAGACGATAGGGTCAGAATGTTGAAGAACTGTTTCCGACTGTTTCCCCGGCTGATCCACAGATGATCGCCGCTTCGCCGCCCATCCACGCAGGAAACGACGGGCCGGGCGCTCGATCAGCTGGTGAACAATCGCCGCCGCGACAATCAAGCCCGCGATGACCGCCAGCCACAATACGAGAGGAAGCTGCTTGTCTTCCGCTCCGGTCAGGCGCGCCGCGACATTGACCGCCAGGATCTGCCACGGGGCGCACAGCATATAGACCGCATAGCTGATCTCGCCGAGATAGACTGCGGGCGCGGAGCCGAGAACGCCCGCCTTGTTCGCCGGAATGCTAGCCAAGGCCAGGATCAGCAGGCTGCCGGACAGGACGGTGATCCCGTCCCAGCTCATCAGCGAGGCGCTGAGCGCCATCACGACCGCCGCCGCCAGGGCCAGCAGGCCCGCGCGCGGCAAGGGCGCCCGGCGATAGACCAGGTAGAGGGCGCAGCCGTAGGCGAAGCAGGGCACGATCCGCAGCGCGCCCCATTTGAAGGTCGCCTCGGTCAGGCGATAGCCGGCGACGCGCTCAAAACCGACATAGAGGGCGGCAAGGAACAGCGCCGCCGCCCCTGTCGCCAGCCACGGCCGGTTCCGCAACTTCCACGCTGCGGCGGCGAAGACGGGGAAGGTCAGATAGGCGAACCACTCGGCCGAGATAGACCAGGACGGGTGGTTCCAGCCCGCCTCGCCCGCAAACCCCCAGGCGTGGACCATCAGCAGGTTGGGCAGCAGCGTCTTCCAGCTGAGGATGCTGGCGTCGATCGCCATGCCGGCCGCCGTCGCCGCCAGCCCCAGAGCCATGACGCCGAAGAGGGTGAACAGGTGCAGCGGATAGACCCGCGCGATGCGCGCCCACAGGAAGCCCCTGTAGCCGAAGCGTTTCTCGCCGAACGCCTGCAGATAGACGTGGCTGAGGATGAAGCCCGACAGGACGAAGAAGAGCTCGACGCCCAGATAGCCCTTGGCCGCCAGGGCGGGCATGCCGCCGACCGCCAGATTGGGCCACATCAGATAGACCACGACCCACAGGGCCGCGAGGAACCTGAGCGAAGTCAGGGGACGGATGTCGATCGGCGTCGCTACGGGCGTCATGGGACCATCCTGGCCGGTGAACCGACCGGGGACAGCCCGGCCGCATAACAGCGCTCAATGCAAGCCGGGCGCCAGCTTCGCCTTACTCTACGCGGCCGCTCTCCCCGGCCCTCTCGATGGCGGCCGTGGCGGCGGCGCAGCCGGTCAGGGTCTCATCCCCGATCTCGACCTTGGCGGTCAGGGGATAGGTGCGGTCGCTCATGCCGTCCGAGCAGTCCGTCGCCGTCAGGGTGACGGTCAGATCCGTCCCGGCCTCGGTCTTGGCGGTCCAGCTGGCGACCGTGCCCTGCAAGCTCGGACCGGGATTGGCGGCCTTCTGCTCGGCCCGGTCGACGCCGGAATAGGTCAGGCCGTCCGGCTTGATCTCCACCGCCCAGAAGGGCTCGGTTCCCAGCACGCGCACCGGCTGGTCCAGATCGACGCCCGCCAGGGCGCGCGGCTCGACCTTGGCGGGCGCGGGCGCCTTTTCAGCGGGCTGCGAGCAGGCGGCCAGGGCCAAAGACAGAGTCAGGGACAAGGCGGCGGCGGAGAGGAGGGCGACGCGCATGGCGGTCCTTTCTGAAAATTCGCGGCCAAAGTCCCGGTTTGCCTTCCCCCCGTCAAGACAGGCGCCAAAGCGGCTCGCCTGGGTTAATGTCCCCTCATGCCGATTCGCCCCGCCCCGATTGCAGACGCAGGCGCCGCCTTCACCGCCTGCGAATTCTTCGCGGGAGGCGGTCTGGCGGGGCTGGGGCTGAACCTGGACGGCGTCGGTTTCCGCACCGTTCTGGCCAACGACATCGACGCGGCCAAGGCGCGCGCCTTTCGCGCCAACCACCCCGAGACCTCGCTGATCCACGCCGACGTCTGGGCGGTGACGCCGGATCAGGTTCCGGGCGCGCCCGACCTGTGCTGGGCGTCGTCGCCGTGTCAGGACGTCAGCCTGGCGGGCGCGCGCGGCGGGCTGAAGGCCCAGCGCTCGGGCGCCTTCTGGGGCTTCTGGAAGCTGATGCAGGGGTTGGACGCCGAAGGCCGCGCCCCGGCCGTCATCGTGCTGGAGAATGTCGTCGGCCTACTGACCTCGGGCGAGGGGCAGGATTTCGCCGCCGTCTGCGGGGCCATGGCCGAGGCGGGCTATACGGTCGGCGCCCTGGAGATCGACGCCGGGCTGTGGCTGCCGCAGTCGCGCCCGCGCCTGTTCATCATCGCCATGCGGGGCGTCGAGGGGCCGCGCCTGCCCGCCCCCGCCCAACCCTTCCATTCCTCGCGCCTGATCTCCGCCTGGGAGCGCCTGCCCGAAGCGGCGAAGGCGAACTGGGCCTGGTGGCGGCTGGCCGCTCCGCCGCGCCGCAACCTCGACCTGGCGGCCGTTCTGGAAGCTGAGGCGCCCTGTTTCAGCGAAGCGGAGACGCAGACCCTGCTGACCATGCTGTCGCCGCTGCACCGGGCGCGGCTGGAGACGCTCAAAGCCTCAGGCGAGCGGCGCGTCGGCGCAGCCTTCCGCCGGGTGCGAACCAAGGACGGGAAAAAGCTGCAACGGCTGGAGATGCGCTTCGACGGTCTGGCCGGATGCCTGCGCACGCCGTCGGGCGGTTCATCGCGCCAGTACGTCGTCATCGTCGAGGACGGCCGCGTCGCCATGCGCCGTCTGACCGGGCGCGAGGCCGCCCGCCTGATGGGGGTGGACGACGCCTATCGCCTGCCCGCCAGCGAAAGCGCGGCGCTGAAGCTGATGGGCGACGCCGTGGCCGTGCCGGTGGTGGACGCCCTGGCGCGCGGCCTGTTCCTGCCCGCCCTCTCCGGCCAGGCGGAAGCCGCCGCCTGAAGCCTTAGTAGTAGAGGTCGTCGTCCTTGCGGTCCTCGGCGCTCTCGATGCCGGGGTCGAAGCTATTGTCGACCTGATCGTCCCAGCCGTCGCGATCAGAGCGGAAGGCCAGGGCCATCAGCCCCCAGGCCAGGCCGACCGTGCCCAGCACGCCCAGCCCCATGGCGATCCAGCCGTGCATGCTCATCTCGCCCCCGCCGATCAGACGCCAATAGGCCGCCAGCCCAAGCGTGCTGACGGCCGATATGGCGACGGCGAGGAGCAACGACCGCAGAAGCCGGACCAGCCGCCCGCCTCTGGAGGTCGATGTCATGGCTCAGCTCAGCGCTGGACCCACTGGCCCTGGGCGTTCTTGTACCACTGGCCCGAGCTGATGCGCGGCAGCAGCTGGGTCTCGAACATCCGGGCGCCGGCCACTTCGGCCGAGGTGCCGGCGTCGGCGGCGCTGCGGGCGTAGGCCTGGCGGCGGCCGGCGTTGGTCGCGCTGATGGCGGCCTGGGTAGGACCGTCGACCGAGGTGCGCACGCCGACGTAGCCGTCGGCCTGCTCGCCCGCCGCGCCGGCGGCCTTGGCCTGATCGACCAGAGCCTTCTGCGAGGCGGTCTGAGCCACGGCGGCGCCGGCGGCGACGCCCAGAGCGGCGACAGCGGCCACAGCCACGAAGAGTTTGCGGTAAGTCATGTCAAAGCCCCCTTTCGTATCAGAACAGGTTGGGGTTTTCGCGGAGCAGGTTCTGCAGTTCCTGGTCCAGCTTGATGCGGATGTCGGCGTCCAGCTTGGCGTAGATCTGCAGCGGCTCGCTGAACTTGATGTTCACCGTAGGCGCGCATGCGGCCAGGCTGACGGCGCCGAGGCCGAGCATGGCGACGATCTGACGCTTGCTGATCATGGGGCCGGTCTCCGAGGGCGGCGTTGGAAGTCATCGCCACTAAACGCTGCGGCGTGTGAATGGGTTCTGAACAAAGCGCGGCCGCGACTCAAGGCGTTTCATCCGTCGTCAGCACGGGCGTTTCGCCGCGCCGGGCGTATTCCAGAAGATCCGAGATGATCTGGTTGGCGTTCCACGTCGTGTCCAGCGTCAGATCGATCGGCGTATCCGACGGCAGATTCAGCTTCTTGTTGAGGAAGTCGCGACGGATCAACTCCATGAAGGTCAGGCGAAGCTGCTCGCGCTCCGGCGGATCGTGGCGGCCGTTGATGCGGAAGCGAACGCCGAGCCGTCCCTGATCCAGGCTGTTGACCTCGGCAGTCAGGTCGCTGATCGCCAGATCCTGCATGGCCTGATAGGCCAGATCCTGCATGGTGTTGGGCGGCACGCCCGTCTCGCCTCCGCCGCCGGCGGCCAGGTCGTCGAACACCTGGGGCTGGATCGACAGACGGCCGGGCCGCACCCCGTTCAGCACGCCGCCGACGATGCGCCAGCCGTCCTTGGGGTCATAGGTGAAGGGCAGCCGCCCCGACACCACGGCGTCGAACTCGGCCTTGTCCTGAAGATTGGCGCTCTTCAGCAGTTCGTTCAGCTGCACGCCTTCGACCACGACCACCCCGCCCCAGCCTTCGCCCGGCGTCAGCGGCAGCGAAAGAGGCTCGACGCTGATGCGCCCGCCCGCCGCCTGGATCTGGCCGCCGCCGATGGTCAGGGCCTTTTCGTCCAGGCCGAAGGAGAGCTGAAGATCGGTCAGCGGCGTCACCGTCTGCACCCGGTCGGCGGTCAGCGTCTGGTTCGGGGCGGTGATCAGCGGCGTCAGGCTAGTGAACTCCACCCGCCCCTTCAGCCCCTGGACCTTGCCCGCCGGGCTGGTGAAATCCAGCTCCGGCACCGTCAGGACGCCCGAACTGGTCGCGCCCTCGGCCGCCCAGTCGAACCGCCCCTCGAACCCGGCCGAACCTTCGACCGGCGACTTCACATAGTCGGCCACGATCGGGCTGAGGTCGTCCGGCTGAAGCCCATGCTCGGTGAAGGCCAGGCTGGGCGCCGAGATCACCGCCCCGCCCGCTTCGGCCTGAACGTCATGGCGCACCTCGACGCGGCCGACGGCGTGGTCCAGTCGGCTGAGATCAAAGCCGGCGCTCCAGACGTCGCCCGCCAGCCGCGCCTCGCCCTTGGCCTGAAGCGGCAGGAAGCGGACCGGATCGGCTGTGTCCGCGACCTGGGCCTTGCTGACGCCCACCCGCATCGACAGCCCCTTGGCCGCGCCGTCGACGACCAGATCGCCCTCGGCGCCCGTGAAGCCGACCTCGAAGACGGGCGCCGTCGCCGCCACCTCGGCCAGCCGCGCCTGAGCGCGCCAGGCGCCGTTGCGGGCGGTGAACAAGGGCGTCGACGTCGGACACACGCGGCCGGACACGGCCTCGACCGAGTTCTCGCCCAGGTCGAGCTTGTCCAGCGTCACCGGAATACAGTCGCTCGCCGTATAGGTCAGGCGCCCGCCCGCCGAGGCCAGTTCGCCCTGGGTGCTGAAGGCGATCCCGCGCGCCGGACCGAAGTCCAGAGCCGCCCGCCCCTTCAGCTTCGCCGCGAAACCGCCCGGCGTCAGCCGCCATTCAACGCCGTCGAAGCGCGCCTCGGGCAGGCCGCCGCCGCGTATCGACGCCACGCTGAAGGCCCCGCGCGTCGCCCCGCCCGCCGTCAGGGACAGGGTCGGCCCCGTCGCCGCCGACAGCCTCAACTCGCCGCCGTTGGCCGGGCGGGCGGTGATCGGCCGCAGCAGGGTCAGCTCGACCCCGGCGTTGTCGCTGATCAGCCTCACCTGGGGCGCATCCAGGGCGAAGGCGCCCAGCGCCCGCTTCAACTCCGCCAGCTCCGGAAGATCGTCGGCCAGCGGCGCGCCCAGCACCGGCGCCGAAACCCGATCCGCCCCCAGCGCGCCGGTCGCGCTGATCCGCGTGATGGAATCCCGCACCAGGTCGAAGTCGAGGCGGCCCCGCGCCCCGTCCAGCGTCACGTCGCCGGTCGCCAGCCGCCGCGCCGTCAAGGTCGCCGGCCCTTGAACCTCGAAGGCCGCGCCCTTGCCCCCGGCCTGAATCGCGTTCGAGGCGACGACCGCCTGGGTCAGCCGGTTCTCGCCGAACCGGCCCGACGCCGCCGTCAGCCGCAGGGGCGAGGCCGCGCGCCACTTCATCTCCTGGCCTTCCGTCCCGCCCGACGTCGACAGGGTCAGGCGGCTGAGGTCCAGCGCCGCCTGGCGAACCTCCATACCCTCGCCCTGAAGCCGGTCCGCCGTCGCCGACGCCTTCGCCTCGCCCTTGAGGCTATAGGCGTTGAGCCAGCCTTCGACCGCCCCGGCGAAATTCATCGTCGCCGCCGCCTGACGCGCCGTCGCCCCGGCCCCGGCCAGTTCATCCGCCGTCAGCCGCGCGGTCAGACCGATCCGCCCGTCGCCGCGCCGGGTCTTCATGTCCGGGTAGGGCAGGTCGCCGCTGAGGCTGAGCGCAGCCCCCTGCCCGCCGACGCCCGCCACAGCGAAGCGCTCGGCCTGGGCGTCCAGCTTCACCGCCGTACGGTCGCCCACGGTCGTCACCTCAATGACCCCGCCCAGGCCGCGCGCCTCGGTCTCGCCGCTCTTGAGCGAGGCGGCGGGCATCCGCCCCGACAGCCGCATCAGCTTGCCGTCGTCGATCCGCGCGTCCGCCAGCAGGCGAATCGGGCCGTATTCGGTGTCGAGCCGCGCCTGGCCGCCTTCGACGATGACCAGGGGCGCGCGGGAATCCGGCTTGGGCGGCTTGCCGGTGAACTCCTCGACCAGGGGATCAAGGCTGCCCAGCGACAGCTTGCCGTCCTTCCACGCCGCGCGCACGATCGGGCGGACCAGACGGACGCGGCTGGGCGTCACCCCCAGCCCGGCCTTCGACCACGGCAGGCCCACGGCGTAGTCGACCTCGACCCGCTCGACCTTGAAATCGGGGTTCTTGGGGTCGCCGATGGAGACCTTGCCGACGAAGCCGTTGAGCTCCAGCCGTTCGACCTCGACGTCGGCGTCTATGCCCTTGCGGTCCAGCCAGCCGACCAGCAGTTCGCGCGCCGCCGCCCGCCGGTTCAGATAGACGGTCGCCGCCAGCACCAGCAGCAAGGCCAGCAGGATCAGCAGCGTCCGGGCCGCCAGCCGCAGCCGCCGCGGCCTTCCCTTGCCGGACGGCGCGCCAGAGGAATGAGCGGGTCCGGCGTCGGACCCTGAGGTGGCGATGTCGTCGGTCAAGGGGGCGCGGCGTTCAACTTAACAGGAAGGGCAACAACGCCACAGAATGCGCGACAACAACAGTCGTTGCAGAATGAGCACTGCGGCGTGACACCTCCGCCACTACCAATCGACCTCAACTACAAGAAGGCGAAGTTTGGCGTGAGACTCACGCAGAACGCTAAATTACTGCACATCATCGCCGCCACGTTAACCAATCGTAACATTCCATCTTCCCAAGATGGGACGTGCGGGCTATACGGCTCGCTTCGCGTTCGTCGGGCGACCGGCAAACGCGTCGAGATTCGACTGTTTTGGCGCGGAACGCGTCGCCGACTTGCCGGGGACCCATGGCTCAGTTCGATCCTCGCCGCCAGCCTGTCCGGCTCGCGCCGCACCTGCTGACGACCTGCGCCGCTGTGGGCATCGCCCTGCTGGCCGGTCGTGGATATGAACAGGTGAAGGCCGAGGAAGTTCCGGCCCTGACCGCGGCGCAGATCGAATCGCTGGAAGCCCAGGCCTACGCCGCCGCCGCCGCGCCGGCCGGCATGACCGCCCCGGAAGCCATCCCCGTCCAGATCCGCCGCGGCGAGACCTTCGAGCAGGCCGTGCGCCGCACCGGCATCGGCGCCGACGAGGCCCGCGCCGTGGCCGCCACCGTCGCCAGCGCCTTCGACCTGAAAGACATGCGCGCGGGCCTGCGCTTCGAAACCGCCGTGTCCAAGCCGCGCGGCGGCCTGGGCGACGCCCGCCTGATCGGCCTGACCATGCGCACCGGCCCGGCCAGCCAGCTGACCGTGTCGCGCAGCTTCGACGGCGCCCTTCGCCTGCGCTCGCTGGACGAGAAGATCACCGAGGAAACCGTCGTCGCCAACGACAAGGTGCAGCGCTCCCTGTCGGCCAGCGCCCGCGAACTGGGCGCCACCTCGGCCGTGGTGCGTCGCGCCAGCCAGCTGTTCGCCCACAAGTTCGACATGCAGCGCGACGTGCGCGCGTCGGACGAGTTCACCCTGGTCTTCGACCGCACGGTCACGGAATCGGGCCGCACGGTGGAAACCGGCGAACTGCTCTACGCCGAGCTGAAGGGCCACGCCTTCTACCGCTTCCAGCCCGCCGGCTCAAAGACGGCCCAGTATTTCGACGCCACGGGCAAGAACACGCGCACCGCCATGATGCGCACCCCGCTGCAGAACTTCCGTCGCGTCAGCTCCAACTTCGGCGTCCGCACCCACCCCATCTCGGGCTATCGCAAGATGCACCAGGGGATGGACTTCGCCGCCTCCACCGGCACGCCAGTCGTGGCCCCCGCCGACGGGGTGGTGGTCGAGGCCCGTCGCTGGGGCGGTTACGGCAACTGGCTGCGCATCCGCCACTCGAACGGCCTGGAAAGCGGTTACGGCCACCTGTCGCGTTTCGCCTCGGGCATGCGCGCCGGTCAACGCGTGACCCAGGGCCAGGTCGTGGCCTACGTCGGTTCGACCGGCGCCTCGACCGGTCCGCACCTGCACTATGAAATCTGGCGCAACGGCCAGCGGATCAATCCGGCCGGCATCAAGACCCAGGAAGGCACCGTCCTGGCGGGCGCCGATCTGGCCGCCTTCCGCGCCGAGAAGGCCCGCATCGACCGCGTCATCGCCGCCGGCGGCCAACGCCGCCCGGCCGCCGTGCAGCAAGCCGCCAACGGCCTGCGTCCCGCCGAGGGCTGATCCCCTCTTCCAAGCGCTGATCTCAGCCGACCAGTTGCGGAACGCCGCCCTGGTTCGGACAGCGTACGCCATGCACCCAGACGTCGGCCTCGCCTAGCCGAACGCCGAGCAGCTCCAGCAACGGCTGAACCACGCCGTCCAGCACCGGCCCCAGCGGCGTCAATACGGCCGCCAGAAGTTGGGTCACCAGGTGCAGCGGTATGCCCAGGGCCGTCAGCTTGGTGTCCCGCAACAGGGTCGTCAGCAGCCCATTCGCAAACCCCTTGGCCTTGACGCTCTTGGGCTGCGCCGAACCGATCTCAGCCCCTGTAAAGCGCAGCTCGCTCCATTCCACATCCGCGACCTGAATATCGGCGCTGCCCTCGACGGCGATCAGCAACACAGACACCAGCCTGGCCGGGCTGACCTTGAGCTCGGACTTGAAGTCGCGCAGGCGCTTCTCGTCGATCTCGCCCAGACGCACGCGGGCCACGCCGGGCCGCGCCTCGATCAAGACACGCGGCTCGCCCTGGCACTGAACCGCCTTCAGCCGCGCCTCGGCGCTGGCCGCCTCGACCAGGATGGGAACCTTGACCTGCGCCAACAGGCCGACCAACGGGACTTTGTCCAACGCCGTCGCCTTCAGATAGAGGCGCGTCTGCACCGTGCGGATGATGGGCTCGCCAGTGCTGGTCACGGTCAGCCAGGGCGCGCGATTGGGTCGCTCGCCGATGGCCAGCATGACGTCGAGGTCCGCCAGCCCCGTGCGGGCGCCCACGTCCAGGGCCAGCTGACGCTCCTGATTGGCGGTCTGCAGCGTCGCCATCAACAGGTCCATGGCCGAAACCTCGGCGTTCAGTCCGCGCCGCAAGCCTTCGCGCGCATCCGCCTCGACGCCGATCAGTTCATCCAGCTTCAC
The DNA here is from genome assembly GCF_052907225.1 of Brevundimonas sp. RM1. Taxonomy (NCBI): domain Bacteria; kingdom Pseudomonadati; phylum Pseudomonadota; class Alphaproteobacteria; order Caulobacterales; family Caulobacteraceae; genus Brevundimonas; species Brevundimonas sp. RM1. Next base: position 165,457 of record NZ_JBRERY010000003.1, on the reverse strand, counting down.
CGTCGCGCTCGCCGGAAGGCGGGTCAGCTTGCCCAGCGCGCTCTGGGCGCCCGAGCCGGCCACGGCCTCCAATGCCTTCAGCACCTGGCCGGTCTGGGCCTCATGCGCCAGCAAGGCGTCATAGTCGCCCGCGGCGACGCCCAGCTCCGCCGCCAGGGCGTCCGAGAATTGCAGCAGATTGACCCGCGCGTCGGCCAGGGCGCGATAATCCATCACCGTCAGTGACACATGGCTCCCCAACAGGCCGGACAACAGGGCGTTGGCCAGGCCCCCATCCAGGCTCGCCAGCCGCGAGCCGATGGAGAACATGGCGCTGGGTTGGCCGCCCGGCAGGGCCGCCATCGCCGACTTGGACACCGTCACGCTGTCACGCCCCATGATCCAGCGGCCGAAATAGAGCGGCGCCGGCGCGCTCAGAACCACGCGGGCGGCGTTGGGGCGGGCCGCGCCTGGGGTGAAGCGTGCAGCGGGCTTCAACCGACGATCCGGCGTATAGCCGCCGAGCTGAAGCCGCACGCTCGCCAGATCCGCCAGATTGGCGCGGGCGGTGTCGGCGGCGGCGGCCTCGGTCCGCGCCAAAGGCTGCGACAGGGTCTGGGCGGCGGCCAGGGCCGATAGATCCGCCGCGCCCTGCACCTCGCGCCCCTTCAGCACCATGGAGCCCACATCAACCGCCAAGGCCGCTGCGATACAGATCAGAGCGCTGAACACGGCCGCCATGACGGCCACCCCGCCCCGGTCGTCGCCCCAGCGGCTCATACGTCGGCGCGGGCGCATCTCAGCTCTCCTCGACGCGGATGACGGCGGCGCGGCGAATGGTGCGGGGCGGCGGCACGGTCAGCGGCGACAGGGCCATCAGCGGATGACCGCCCGCATCATAGGCGACCTCCACCCTGACCCGCCCCGGCTCGGCCCGCACCCCCACGACGGCGTCGGCGGCCTTGAGGCCGAGATCCTTCAGCTGCGCCTCGACCACCTCTCGTGCAAGTTGTTCCCGCTCGGCCGCATCCAGCCCCGCGATCGCCGCCCGCGCGCCCTCGGATACGGCCGACTGGACCGAATGCGCCATCCAGAACCAGGCGCCGTAGACGACCATCCCCACCAACAGCAGGAAGAACACCGGCCCTACAAGGGCCAACTCAACCGCCGCTGCGCCCTCGCGCTCTTCGCCCCGGATACGTGCATAGCTTCGCATCATCGCACCTCATGACGCGATGATCATCGTTATTACAACTTAAAGGAGAATGTAGGCGCGTGATGAATACGCCCTAACCCTCGCTGGCGTTCAACAAATGCCCGGCGGCGCGCGAGTTTAAACCCGCGACCGGCTGCGCCTTCTCGTGAGGCTCCCGATCATGAGAGAGCCGATCACGCCGATGTTCCAGACATAGTAGGCCGAGATATAGCCCCACTGCTCCAGCTGCAAATTGGAGGCGAAGGCGTAATGGGTGGCCAGCACCAGGAATTGGAAGCCCGCCGCTGCGATCAACCACCGACGGCCGCTGCTGACGACGCCGTACAGAAGGAGCAGGAACACCCCCGCGTCCGCTCCGATCGCGAACCAGGGCGGCGACCGATGATCGAACGGGGCGACGGCCGAGATCACCCCCGCCACGATGATGGCGATCGCTACAGCGCGCTCCCAGGGGCCGCCGCGGACGAGGGCGAGCCCCGTCGCAACGGCCAGCAGGATAATCGTGAACAGGAAAATGGGCGACATGGCGCACCATGCCACCCACAGATGATTCAGCCCACCCGTTCGATAAGCGAGAGACGGACGTTGCGCGGAATCTGCTGGTCCTCCTTGTCCAGGCCGACCAGTTGCACGCCGCGGAAGCGCGTCGTCTCCTTCACATTGGCGAGGGCCTCGTGCAGCTCGACCATTGCGGCCTGGGCGGCGACCTGGGCCGCCATCGCTCTGGCCAGGGCGTCAAACGCCGGCTGGCCGACGGTGGCGGACAGGCCCGCGTCCTTTCGACCGCGGGTCAGGGCTTGGGCGAGGCCCCCGAGACGTTCGATCGATTGATCCTGCCCGTCCTCGGCCCGTTTGAGCGCGCGCTGTATGCGCGAGGCGATCAAGGTCGCCTGCTCGGTTCTCTTCATCAGTTCAGTGTCTTCCGGTATTGAAGCCGGCGAACCTTCAGGAGCCGTACCGCAGCTTCTGCAGTACGAAGGCGAACTGTTCGGCGCCGGCTGCGGCTGTCAGGATCCAGGCGGCTGCGGCGGCGACGCCGAAGACGATGAGGATGCTTCCCAGACGCCCGAGTCCGACTGGGTCGGCGCGAAGTTCACGTCCAACATGGCCGCTGCGATATAGGCCAGCTCCCTCATCACGCCGCTCGGCGTCAGGAACGGCGCCTGCTTGCGCGCCCCCTCCATGAGGAGAGGCAGCATCCGGCGCTTGGCGGAGGTCGTCGCCATCTTCATGAAGAGGGCTTCGGCCTCGCCCCAACGCAGGGTGGGGATGGGATCGTTGCTCGAAAACATAGGGCGTCCTTTCGGCGCCCCCAGTCGATGCGATCAGCCCCTCGGCGGGTATTGGGAACGAGCCCGATTGGGAACCGCCCCCAACGCCTTCACGGGCCGCCAGGGCCAGCGCGGCGGCGATGCGGTTCTCGACCTGCAGCTTTCTGGTCGCGTTCTCGCAATGGCGGTCCACCGTGCCCGGGCGAATGCCCAGCTCCCGCGCGATCTGCTTCGAGTTGAAGTGCGCATGGACAAGCCGGAGGCATTGGCGCTCTCTCTCGGTCAGCAAGGCTACGGATTCAGTCACGCCTTCCACCTGCGACGATCGTTCGACGATGAATGTCGCCCGCCGCCCTGAGCGACACAAGCCGGCATGACCGTCGCACACACTGTCGAGGTCCGGCTAATGGAACGGACGCATCTGCCCGCCGCATTGGCGATGCGAATGCTCTCAGACCGGGGCCAATCGCAGTGATTATACACGCGCCTGAGGGATTCAGCATCATGCTTGAGGGAGTGGCGCGCCGCGACGGATGATGCCGAGAACTATTGTGCGAGCATCCTGATGATGGGCTGACGTCTCGAGGGCGCCAGGAGCATGCGTAATCGGGCGGTCCTGAAGGCCATACCTCAGCGCGGCCATCGCCTCTGTCGGTGAGATGCAGACCTGCGTCTACTGCTACACATCTGGCCCCACGCTTATGATCGAAGAAGTGGCGGACCGAGAAGGCCTTCGAGGAGCATTTAGCTCGAACCGCCGACAGTCCCGACAGATGGCAGATCGCCCTGCCGAACGACCGCGAGTCCAACTACGAGTAGGAGCCGAAGCGATTTCATCGGCCTGCGTGCAAGCCGATGTTTCGTTGAAGAGCCTAGAACTTTAGACTGAAGCTGGCTGTGAAGGCATGATCCTGGGCGCCGTTTGAGACCTGCCCAGCGTAACCTAGGCTCATGGTTGTGGCGGGCGTGAAGGAGAGGGCGAGTCCGCCTTCGAGCACGGTGCTGTCTTTTGAGATCGGCGCGCCTGTGATCGTGAAGGCGTCGCCTGCTGTGAAGGCGTGGACGCTTTGCGGCGAGGTGTCGCCGAAAGCACGCCTCCACCCGACTGTCCCGCGAAGGGCCGCTTTCGTTTCGCCCAGATCGAACGCCTGTTCAGCGCGTAGGCCCAGAGTGGCGAAGGTCACATCGGCGTTGGCTTCTTCGCTGGTCAGAGCGGCATCGCCGCCGCTTTCAGAGAAACCATCCGTTTTCAGACGGATGTGCGCCAGGTTGGCGAAAGTTTCGAGGCGTGCACCGTCGCCTGCGGTCAGCCCATAAGCGACCTCACCAAACGCCTGTAAGGCGTCGGCGCGATATTCGGCCCGGGTGCGATCGCTCAGACCGGGCATGGCGATGGTGCGGCGCGCGTCCAGTTCGTGCCAGCTCTGGGCGAGGCCGGTGCGGAAGGCGAGGGCGCCATGCTGCGTCCCGGCATAGACGCCCAGGTGGTAGTTGTCGGACGAGACGGATGACGCCCTGTCGCGGGGTTTGATGTTGGACTGGCTGTAGCCCCCGGTCACGCCCACGCGCCAGCGGCTCAGCAGCGCATCGCCGCCCAGCAGGACGCCGCCGGTGTCGCGATCCAGCGTCTTGCCGTCGTCATCGCCGTCGAATGCGCCCCACGAGCGGAAGCCCTGCGCCCAGAAGGCGGGACCAGCATGGTCGGAGGCGACGGCGACGGGCGCGCCGCTGGAGGCATAGGCGACGACGGGGGCTGTCGAGGCTGCTGCCTGTCCGAAGGCGGCGCGCAGACGGTCGTTGGCCGCGTTGCGGATCAGGCGGCTGTCCTCGATCATGGCCGTCAGGGCTGAGACATGAAGCTCTCCCGACAACTGATCGAAGCTGGCGCGGATCTGGTCCGCGTCATCGGACAGTTGGACGACGGCGTCATAAACCGCGTGTTCCGCACCGAAGCCGATGCTCTCGATGGCGTGGGCCGTGGCCGCCTGATTGCGCGTCTTGGCGGCCGAAGCGAACTCGTTGTCGTTACGCAGCAACTCCATCTGCACCGTTCCAGCCCCGTAATCGTAGTGCAGCTTGGGATTCAGGAAGGCGAAATCCGAGGTGACGTCGTCGAATGCGCCCGTCAGACTTGCAGCAGACAGGATGGTGTAGGTCGAGCGCGGATCATAGCGTCCGGTCGCGCCGATATGGGCGACTGTTCCACCATTCAATGTGGCGGCGCCGGTGACGCGCACCATGTCGCTGTCGGCGCCGAGCGGATTGACCTCGACCTCGAAGCGAGCACCGGCCGCCAGCGTCAGATCGCCGTTGATGGTGAGGGTTCCGATGGAGTTGCCGGGCGACAGGACGCCGCCCGATGCGATGCTGACGTGCGAGCCTGCGCCCGAACCGATCACGCCCGATCCGCCCAGGGTCGCGCCGTCCAGCACGTTCAGCGATCCGCCCAGTCGGCCGAGCCCGTTGGCGTTCCCGACCAGCAGCGTTCCGGCGTTCAGCGTGGTCACGCCGCTGAAGCCCGAGCTGTCGCCCGTCAGCAGCACGGTTCCGGGGCCGTCAAGCGAGACGCGCCCGACGCCGGAGAAGGCGCCGGCAAAAATACCGGCATTGGCGTTGACGAGGCTCAGCCGGCTTGATGCGGAGATCAGGGCGATGTCGCCGAAGAGGGAGGAAGTCGTGCCGATCAGGCCGCCGTCCTCGATGCGCGCGCCGCCGAAGGCGTTGTCGCCGGATAGGATCAACGTCCCTTCGCCGCGCTTGATCAGAGCGCCCGCGCCGTTGATGTCGGCGCTGACCTCGAAGCGGTTGGCGGCGTCCGTGATGTCGAAGGCCCCGCCGGCGGCGCCCCAGCCGATGGTCCGGTCGGTGCCGTTGAAATCGGTTCCGGTCACGCGCAGCGCGCCGCCATCAAAGCGCAGCGCGCCGTCGGCATGGCCCAGATTGGCTTCCTGTGAAACGGCGACCACGCCGCCGCGCAGGGTCGTTCCGCCAGCATAGCTGTTGGCGCCGGACAGGGTCAGAACGCCGCCTTGCGTCACGATCAGACCGCCCGCGCCGGTGATCGTGGCGTCTATGCGGGCGCTGTTGGCCAGCACGCGGATTTCAGACCCGTCTGCGTCCGTGACCAGCGAGCCGGGGCCTTCCAGACGATAGCCGTCATCAACGAACTGAAGTCCCTGGAACGCCTGGGCGCCGTCGACCGTGATGACGCCGCCGGTGTAGCCTCCCGGCTGATGGCGGAAGACGGCGTGCTGGCCGCTCCAGTTGGCCGCAACCGTCCCGTTCCTGTTATTCCATTGCGGGCTCGAGGCGCTCCAGACGCCGTCGCCGCCCTGCCAGTGCTGCAGGGTGTCGTCGCCGACCGCGGCGATGAACAGATCGACATTGCCGTTTCCGGTCATGATCTCGAAAGCGGCGGGATCGTTGATGGTCGGGGTCTGGCCGATCGTCAGACCGGCGCCGCTCAGCACGCCGCCATAGGTCATCAGGCGATAATAGCCGAGCCCGGCCGCGCCATCGGCGGCGTTCAGGCTCTGGCTCAGGTTGAGCGCGCCGTCCAGCGACAGGTCGCCGCTGACGTTAATGCGGTCGCTGAAGCCGGGCGCGCCCAGTTCCATATTGACCGTAGAACCTGCCGCCAGCGTCAGGTCGCCGTCGATGGTCAGGGTTCCGATGGAGTTTCCGGGCGACAGGACGCCGCCTGCCGCGATGCTGACGTGCGAGGCGGCGCCCGACCCGATCACGCCCGACCCGCCCAGGGTCGCGCCGTTCAGCACATTCAGCGACCCGCCCAGCTTGCCGAGGCCTGAGGCGTCGCCGACCAGCAACTTACCGGTGTTAAGCGTCGTCAGGCCCCCAAACGTGGAGCTGTCGCCGGTCAGCAGGGTCGCGCCGTCACGGTCCAGAACGAAGCGCCCGGCGCCCGACACGGCGCCTGCATAGGTCTGGTTTCCGGCGTCTGTGAAGCTGAATGCGGCGGGGGAGGCGATGTCTACATCACCGCTGAAGCGGTCGATGGCGGCGATTAACTCTCCCTCGGCGACAGACCAGTCCAGATGAGACGCGCCGCTCAGGCTAAGCCTGCCGACGCCTTGCTTTTTCATCGTGCCGAAGACGCCGTTCAGACCCGTAAGACTGCCCGCGAAGACGCTATCTGTCGCCTGATCGAACAAGACGGTCGCGGCGTTTTCGATCCGGCGGGACAGGGACCCGGCATGGCCGATCAACGTCCCGGTCTCAACCAGAGTCCGCTGGACGGCGGCGGCCTGATCGAGACGCAGCGTTCCTGCGCCGCGTTTGTGAAGGGCGCCGGCGCCCGAAATGGCGCCCTTCAGGTGCAGCTGCGTGCCTGCTGCCGTGTCGAACACGCCCTCCTGCGCCAGTTGGATCTCGCGGTTGGTGGCGAAGCTGTCCGTGGTTTCCAGCACGCCGCCGTTGAACGTCAGGGCGCCTGACGCATCACCCAGATTGGCGTCTGACGCCACGCGCAGCGCGCCCTGCGTCAGGGTCACGCCGCCGGTGAAACTGTTGGCGCGGGTCAGGGTCAGGGTTCCCGCCCCGTTTTTGATCAAACCGCCAGAGCCCAAAACGATGCCGTCGAAGGCGAAGTCGTCGGACCGCTGGAAGGCCAGGGTTCCGTGATTGATGATGTCGCCCATGACCGAGCCGGTCGCGCCGTCGTTGCCGATCTGAAGCACGCCGCTCTGAATGGTCGTGTCGCCGGTATAGATGCTGTCGCCGGTCAGGATCAGGGTTCCCTGTCCAGCCTTGGTCAGGCTGCGCCCGTCCCAGCCGAGCGCCGCATTGGGCGACTGATCGCGCAACGCCACGCCTAAGATGATGTTGTCCGTGGCGTTGGTCAGGGTGAATGTCCCGTGGGACATGTTGTTGCCGCCTGTCCAGCTCAGTCCATAGGTCGCCTGATAGCTAAGTCCGTCACCCGACTTGCCCGTGTGGACGGTTAGATAGTCGACGGAACCGGCGAAGCCGCCGATCGTCACGCTCGCGAAATCGCCGCTGATGCCGTTGGCGGTCGAGATCAGCACCTTCGGCAACTGGCCTTCGTCATCGATGCCGCTGAGGTTGAAGACGACGTCCGAACCGATGTTCAGACGATCGGCGGCCAATGTCGGCCCGGTCGTACCTGCGCCGATGTTCAGGCGGGTCTGAGCGGCCAGATCAATCGTATTCTCGACCGACAGGGCCGCTGGTCCGGTGACGGCGAGGGTGGCGCCGGACCCGCTGACGTTCAGATCGCCGCTCAGGCGGCTGACGCTGCCGGTCGTTCCATTTCCGAACTGCAGCACGCCGCCCGTAACGGCGGCCGAACCTGCCAGGCGGCCTTGAACGATCAGCTTGCCGCCCGATACGGTTGTCTTGCCCTTGAAGTCGACGTTATCGGCCGTCAGCATGGTCGTCCCGGCGATCTGATTGATGCTGCCCGTGCCGCCGCCCTTCAGGCGCGTATCGAACAGATAGTCGTTGTCGGTATGGTTGAACCGCAGGGTCGCTGCGCCCTTGCCGAACTCAATCAGCCCGGCCTGCAGGGTTCCTGCCCCCACCGCGTCGGCGGCGTTGTCGCTGGCCGCACCGATGCTGAGCGTGCCGGTCGTGCCGAACCCGGGAAACAGGCTGTCTTTCGCCAGATAGACCGTGCCGGTTCCCGTTGCGCCGACTGTAACGAGGGCTCCATCCGCAATGGAGACGGCGCCCGTGCCGTAGTTGCCGAATACTCCGAAGCCGACATTCAGGTCGCCGGTATTGTTCCAGCGCGACCCCGCGCCCGCGACGCTGACCGTGCCGACGCCGCCGCCCATGCTGCCGATATAGCTGGTCGTATTGGACACGACGCCGCCGTCGGCGATGCGCAGGGTTCCCTGGGCGTTCATGTTCCCGACCTTCAGTTCGCCGTCATTCGTCCACGTGGACCCGGCGCCTGAGACTTCGACCAGGCCCTCTCCGGGGGCGTTCGAGCCAGCGCCGATGTGGCCGTCGACGCTGGTTATGACGGCGCCGTCCAGAGCGTAAATCTCGCCCCGCCCACGGTTGACGCCCGCCAGCAGGGCGAAGCCGTTGTCCCATCTGGAGCCTTGCCCCGACACGGTCACGCTGGCCGCAGAGCCGGAACTGGACGCCACGTCGCCGAAAATGTTGGATACGGTCGCGCCGTCAAGAATACGCAGAGCGCCCTGGCCGATTCCGCCGACCGTCAGATTGTAATCCATCGCCCAGCCCGCGTTCGGGCCTGTGACTTCGATGCTTGCCGGGTCGCTGCCTGCGCCTTCGATATGACCGGCGTCGCCGCCCAGTCTGCCGGTGATCTTCAGCGCGCCGTTCGTCACGCGCGTGTCGCCCGTGAAGGCGGAGCTGTCGCCGCTCAGCGTCATCGTGCCGGCGCCCTGTTTGATGATGTCGCCGGCGCCGTCGAACTGACCTGCAAACACCGTATTGGCGCCGGTGCCGAATGTCAGAGAGTTGGTGCCCAGAAGGACTTTCGTTCCGGCAACGCCGGACAGGGCGCCGATGGTCTGTCCGCTGGACAGGCCTGAGATGTCGAACGTCGCGTTCGCCGCTGTCAGGCTCACATTGTTTCCAGACATTAGGGCGCCTGAATGGGTCAGGGCCAGGGTTCCTCCCGCGACCATAACGCCGCCGGTGAAGCTGTTCGCGCCGCTCAGCGTCATGACGCCTGAGCCCTGTTTGACGATGGCGCCTGTGCCGCTGATCGATCCTGCGAACGCCGTGCTGGCGGTCGAGCCGAAGGTTAGAATGTTTCCGCCCAGCAGAACATTTGTTCCTGTGTCGCCGACCAGAGAGCCGATCGTCTGGGCGGAGGATGCAGCGGATATGTCGAACGTCGACCCGTTATTCAAAGACATGGCGGTCGTCCGGGCGAGCGTTCCTGAACCGCTCAGGGCCAGGGTCCCTGCCGCGATGTCAACGCCGCCGGTGAAATGGTTGGCGCCGCCCAGCGTCATGACGCCTAAGCCTTGCTTGACGATGCCACCTGCGCCAGTGATTGACCCGTTGAATGTTGTGCTGCTGGCACCCCCGAGCGTCAGATTGTTTACACCAAGAACAATTTTTGTTCCGGAAACGCCCGACAAGGCGCCGATGATCTGTTGATAAGGTGAGTTGGAAATATTTAATACTGCGCCAGCAGCGGGCAGAAGGACCTTGCTCGAAGGCGAGAGTCTTCCTTGCTTTTCCAGGGACAAAATTCCGGTATTTATTAATGTGTCTCCGGTGTATTGATTGGTTCCTTCTAAAATAAGAACTCCATCTCCATTCTTGCTAACGGAGTTTTGTCCAATTATTTGTCCCGATACAATGTATATATTCTTTGCGCCATTTACCTTGATTGAAAGATTTGATTTTAAGATTAGTGTTACTGATTTGTCAATATTGGAAAGTTGGATGGGTGAGGGAATTCCATTGGATATTATTTCTGCGTCTTCTGATGAACCTGAATCCATAATAATGGATCCATCATGCAAAAGATGTATACTTTCTATAGAGTTATTTGAAGTAATTCTTCCTACTGTATATGTATTCTCGCCAAGATGTATTCCAAAGTTGTTTTGTGGAGTTTGGTTGTGCAATAATATAGACGCGCCCGGGCTATTTGGAACCGCTGACGTGCTCCACTCCCGGGGATCGTTCCAACGACCGAAAGTACCAATCCATTCTGACGTTGCCGCCTGCGCCCATGTGGGTTGAGGCGCGACGCTTACGCACAGGAAGACGGCCAGCGCAGCCGGGACAAGCGGGCGCTGCGTCGTCGCGCGGCCCGCTACGGCGACCAGGGCGGTCGAACTGCGCAGCAACGAACGCATCGCGTGCAAAGTGGTTTTGGACATGTCGATCCCCGATCTGTTGCGATCGTTTCGCGGGACTGGGGCCGTGCGCGATAACGATCCATCCGCCAAGAGGACGGCCGCCCGATCTGAAGAGCGGCGCATCCGAATTTGGCGTTCGATGGGGCGCTCGGACAACATTGTCAACGGAGGCAAAACGACAAAAGTGCTTGATAATTAATGCACTATATCGAGCATCTCAGGATGCGGCGTTTTTGTTTTCTCTCCGTCTCACGTCGCTGCATCGGAGTGAAAATCGAACGATTTTTATCGCATCGCTGACAGCCAGCGGCTCCAGTCAAGTTCGGATGCCGAATGGGTCGCGCCCAATTCCTGACCGAAGGCCATCTGCCGATAGTCACGCGGCGGCAGGCCGAAGGTTCTCGAAAAAAAGGCGCTGAAAGCCGCCGCGTTATGAAATCGCCACCCGGCGGCGATATCGGCGATCGGGCGGTGGCGCTGGGCGCGGTCCGCCAGGTCTTCACGACAGCGATACAGCCGACGCAGGCGCACATAGGCCGAAAAGCCGTGGACCGGCTCCATGATCCGATAAAGGGTCGCGCGCGAAAAACCGAAGTGCCGGGCCACGCGCTCGGCGCTGAGTTCGGGGTCCGACAGACGGTCTTCCAGATGCCGTCGGACCGCCAGCCAGGCGGCGGTTCGCACCGGTTGGGCCTTTTCCTCTGTAACCGCTCCGTTCAGGGCCGCCGCCGCCAGCGCCAGGGTCGGCCCCTGCATGGCGATGGCCTGATCCTGCGTCATCTCCGGCCCAGCCTGATAGAGCGCTAGAAGGTGGCTGCGGAGCAGGGCGACCAGCGGCTGCTGCGACGCGAACAGGGCGCCGCCGAACGCATCCGGATCGCCCAGCAGGGGGTCGAACAACCGCCGGGGCAGAACCAGATCGAAGCTCTGATACTCGGTCGATCGCGTCTGAAGTTGCTGGGTCATGTCGACGACCAGCAGATCGCCATTCTGCGCCAGCACCTCGTGCCCGCGTGCGTTCGCGCTGCGCTGCCCGCGCACATAGAACTGCAGCATGTAATAGTCGAGGCTGTCCGAGGCGATGCGCAGGCGCGTCCGCTCGGTCGCCTGGCCGGAACTCTTGACGGTGCCGAACATCAGGTCGCCCGCCTGGAAGGCGTCGACATAGGCGTAGAATCCGTCGTCGGTAATGCGCTCCACATCCCAGACCGATGTCGCGCTGTCTCGCCACAGCGGCGCCCGCTGCCGCTGCGGCAACTGATTGGTGTCGAGCACGGATCGTGGAAGGTGCTGTCGCGCGGCGGTCATGCCCGCAGTTTACACTGTTTTTTATTTCAGAAAGGCGATGGGCGTCGTTTAACCGCGAGGCGACCATCACCTCGTTCGACCAAATGCGTTCGAACATTGTGTAGCAACTTTGTGTAGCAGCCCTCCGCCCGCTTTCTTGAATGATCATAAGACTTTAGCTCATGATCGTCGGTCGAATTGTGTAGCAATCGTCTGAAAACGGTTGTGCGGACGGTAATTCTGCAGCGTTATCAACGATGTTGGGAGAGGTGGCGCGCCGCGACGGATGATGCCGAGAACTATTTGACCCTGGTCGGCTGGGCACCTTGATGCATCACTCTCTAGACGCCTACAGACCATCCAATTGACGCGCCAAACTTAGCGGTGAATAGGATGGTGGATTCCTGCAGGCATCGTGAAGCGCCCTTGGTTACCCATCGCCAATGAGATTGCGCGGGGGAGCATTGCATAACGAGGCTGTCAGTGATCGAGGAAACTCGCGTAGCGCCGATTGACACTGACGTTTGAGGCCGCAAACGCGCCGGGGCCCGTCACGGCGGGCGCTGCAGCGCGCTAGACGTGAAGCTCCAAGTCTCAGTGCGACGCCGCGTACTGCTTCAAGAGGAAGTCGATCGTGATGTTTTCAGCAACGGCGTCATGAGGGATCAGGGCGTATCGCCACCGCTTGCCCCCATATGTGTGCGCGTGTTCAGTCGCCCAGCCACACCACTGCACGGCAACGTCGCGCTTCGCCAAAACGTCCTTGTCGGTCATCTGCGTCGCCATTTTTGGCTCCAGCATGACAATGCAATCATCCATCTCAGCGACAAAGTCAGGCTGATATTCAAGATGGTCGTTTCCACTCCGATAGAACATTTGGAACTGCCCTTTGGCCGGGCGTAGCCATTTCAAAGCTTCACGTTCAAGAATGACGGCTAGCTTACGCTCCGTGTCCGAGTGGAACTTCGTGACGTTCGATAGGCACTTGGAAAATCCGCCAAACAGGTAGCGGGCCATGTTGCTCTTGTCCGCGGGTGACTGTCGGAAATCGAGCGGCGGTTCGTTGACCGTTGTGAACGCGCTTTCCTTCAGATCAGTCCAACCTTGCCGGACCTCGTGATGATATTCGACCGTATCATCTAGCCAAAAATAGTCTTGCATTTGCGCGTGAACGGCGCGAGCGATTTCCCTTTGGTGGAGCGCCAGCACCCGCCTAGCGTCATCTTCCGGCAAATAGGTTTGCAGATGCGCGGCGACCTGTCCCGCCAAGTCGTAGAGCAGGTCAGCATGCTCATCGTAGGCGATATCGGGGAAGTCGATCAGACCGCTAACAACATAATCCTCAAGCCGCTCTTCGGAGAGATTACCCTGGCTAAGGCCAATGACATCCACCTGATCGGTACGGAGATGCTTAGCCCACAATTCCTCACTTGGCGCGGGATAGCGCATTCCAGAAAGGTCGAGCTTGAAGGGCTTGAAACCCGCCTTCACCTCTCCCTTCGGCATCACGATGATGCGGGGAATGTCGATGGTGCCTTCAGCCATAAGTTTGGCTGTTGCCGCCACGACGGCGGCCATGTCGGGAGCCGGAGCTTCAATGCCCTCCAGTTCCATTTGCGCGGGCTGAAACTGACTGGCGACCTCCCGAACGACTTGAGCCTGGACTTCAGGGCGGCTCAGGTAAGCGGCGCTCGGAACCTTGTCTGGGTCACGCGCTAGCTTCCGAAAGGCATCATAAGCCAACCGCGCAACCTTCAACTCCTGCGGGTCGACAAATGCCGGGGCGACTGACGGCGGTGCTGCTGGGCCTTCAGGAGCCGGTGCCGACTGGAGGCCAAGGCTGGACAACAGGGTCGGCGTCGCCACAACCGTCACCGTCTTCCGAATCAGGTCGGCTTCGTCGAGGATGAGTTGCTTGAGCCGGATCGGCGAATTAGGGTTGTTCGCCTCGTCGACGATCTCCTGAAAACGGTCATGCGCGACGATATTCAGGCGGTCAACAGCGGTGACGCCAGTGCGCTTACCGTATGGAAGGCGCAAGCCGCGACCGATGCTCTGCTCGATGAGCGTCCGGGCATTCGCCGCGCGAAGGGGAACGATGGTGTAGAGGTTTGTGACGTCCCACCCTTCCTTCAACATATTGACGTGGATGACGATCTCGACCGGATTGTCGTTCTGCTCGACCGTCAGCAGCTTTTCGACGGTCTCCTCTTCCTTCACGCTGGAATCGACCTGGATCACCTTGTCGGCGTATCGCCCTTGAAAGAAGGCGTCCGATTGGATCGACGCCATAAGTTCCGCCGCGTGATTTGTGTCGCGCGCGATCACCAGGACGAACGGCTTGACGATCCGCTCGCCATTCTCGCGGGCGTAGGTCTCAAGATCGACCTTGACGCTTTCGTGCAAGCGAATGCCATCCTCCAGCTTCATGGTCTGGATCGCTTCAGGCGACTTACCTGCCGGATTGAAATTCTTGCGCGTGACGACGGCTGGCTCCTTGACGAAGCTATCCTCCATCGCACGCGCCAGCGGATAGTCGAAAACGACATTGCGGAACGGCACCGGGCCGCGAGCGCTCTCGACAAAAGGCGTCGCGGTCAGCTCCAGACCGAGGATTGGCTTCAGCTCATTGATGGCCCGCATCCCCGCCGTCGCACGATAGCGATGCGACTCGTCCATCAGCAGAACGAGGTCGGGAAGATTGGCCAGATAGTCGAAATAGCTCTCGCCAATCTCTTCGCGGAAAGAGCGGATGCGAGGCGACCGCCCGCCACGCACCTCGGACGAAATCTTGGCGATATTGAAGATGTTGATGGTCGTCGGGAAAAGCTGACCACCAGACGCGATCTGGCGCTCGAAGTTCTCGCCAGTCGTCAGCACTGGCGGTGCAATGGCGAATTCCGACAGGCCCTTGAAGACGTACTTCGGCGTGTTCGGCGTAAAGTCCGCGATCAGTTTGTTGTAAATCGTCAGGTTGGGGGCCAGGACGAAGAAATTATTGATGCCCTGGGCGATCTTCAAATAGGCGATGAAGGCCCCCATCAGGCGCGTCTTGCCCACGCCCGTCGCCAAGGCGAAGCAGAGCGAAACGAAGTCACGCTCGAAGTCCGTAACGCCTGGGTATTCGCTGCGGATCACATCGAGGGCTGCGGCGAGATCCGCCCGCTTGGAAGGCGGCGCGATCTCGGTCACGCGGTCCAGGATTTCCAAACTGGTGCGTTGGGGCTGACGCAGGCTCAAACGCCCGGCGATGGCATTTACATGGCGGAGATTGCTCATTCGGCATCTCCTTCATCAAACAGGCCTGGCTGAGGCGAGGCCTTCTCTGCCGATGTGTCTGCCTGCGGCAGATTGGCGACGTTGAGGCTGTAGTCGTCATGTCCCCATTCGCATCGTGTACGAATATGGTTGGGAATCTTCCGGACCGTCAGATTGGGCCAGTTGTCCGGGTTTCCTCGGAATGCGGCGCATAGGATCAGCAGCGACCGCCCTTCACCCACATCCTCGCTGAGAGCCGCCAGTTCATCTGGCCCCAACGTCTGGGTGGTTACGTAGAGGAAGTCGGCTTCCGACGACTGGCCTTGCTGCCAATAAATATCGGGACTCGGCGCATAGGCGAAGCCTTCCAGCTTGCACAGCGCCTGCGTCAGCATCTCGGCGTTGTAGTCCTTGGAGATGACTTCGCGACCCCACTTGTCCTTTTGCAAGAGCGACGGTGCGAGTTCGTAGTAGCGGAAGCCACCTCCGCCCTTCCAATCAACAGCCTTGGAGATGCCGCCATGATCCGTGCCGTCAACGACCTTCTGCAAACGCGGCACAATGTGAGTGGTGCAGTGGTCGCCGAGTTCAACCATGATCCAGCGACGGCCCATTTTATGGGCGGCCACGCCTGTAGTTCCTGAGCCTGCGAATGAGTCGAGTACTATGTCGCCTGGTTTCGTGGCGATCTGTATCACCCGGCTAAGCAATTTTTCCGGCTTCGGTGTATCGAACGGTCGCACGCCTTCGACGTAAGTCTTGGCTTCAGCCTTTGCATGCCGGTTGCTCCCGGCGAAAGCATGCGTCCAGATCGTCTCTGGGGGCCGAGTATCATTGTCCTCAGCATAAATCCGGAAGTTAGCACTCCAACCGTTTCTGCCTTTCACCCATTCAATCCGCCAAAGCTCCTTCTCCACTCGATCAGGGCTCCACCTCCATCGGCTGTCAGAACCATCTGGATTTTTGGGATAAACCTCAGCTCCATCGGGGGCGATCAGAGGAAAATACATAGAAGGTCGAGCTTCTCGCGTCCCATCTACCCCCATCGCTCGCAGCGGCTTAAGATAGTACCGACGACCTTTATCGTCTGTCTTATTATAGTGGGACGGGGCTGCTTCTTCTTCGGAGATCACATGGTTTATACTAAGGGATTGGGAATCCTTCGCAAAGACCAATAAATGGTCATGCCTGGTCGAAAAAAATCGAGCATCCATTCGAGGACTGTCCGCTTTTTCCCATACAATGTTCGCCATAAAGTTCGATCGACCAAATAGTTCGTCGCAAATTACCTTTAGATAATGCGCTTCGTTATCATCAACGGTAATCCAAAGCGATCCATCCTCGGAAAGCAGACGCCTAATCAATTCGAGACGGTCCCGCATAAGGCCAAGCCAAATACTATGCTCGAGACCATCGTCGTACTGGGCAAAAGCGCTACCCGTATTGTAGGGCGGGTCGATGAAAACGCATTTCACTTTACCGGCGTAGTCCGTTTCAAGCGCTTTCAGCGCGAGCAAGTTGTCGCCGTGGATGAGCACGTTGTCGAAGATGTCCGCATCGCTTACGCGCTTCGCTGCGTGATAGCTCTTCTCCGCATCCTCAATCAGGATGCGGGGCTCCAGGCGGGGACGGTTCTCCTTCCCCACCCAGGTCAGTTCCAGTTTCGTCTTCTTACTCGTCATAGGCTTCCTATTTCACGCCTCTAGGCGGGCGCGTTTTGTATGTTCCATAGCTGCGCCTTCAGAGCCCCGAAAAGAATCTGGCAGTCGCCCTGGGTCTTGAAAACAGATTGAAAATCTCGGGTCGAGCGAAGCACGCTCGCACCGCCTGCGACCGTATCGTAGCTCGCGAATCCCTTGGATACAGCCTGCGACAGCAGCTTTTCAGCATAGTCTGAAACTGCCGCTGATATCGCCGCGCGTTCATCCTCAGAGAGCGCTATCGCCTCACCAGTTTCCGGCTCCAGCCGCTTGAAGATCGCCGCAAGCACCACCCAACGTGCGTTCGTATAGAAGGACTTCTCGGCACCCGTGCTGGCGCGTGCGGCATCGCCCATGATTTGAAGGACGATGCGCTGCACCTGCACGGCCCGCCAGGCCGTCCGTGCCGAAAGCGATATCGGAAAAACTCTTTCGTGGCGCGTTCGCACAGCCTGATCTGCTGGGAATACCATCTCCAAGGACCGCAAAGAATCACGGTTTGTCGCAACCCGATAAAGCAGATCGCAGTCCTGTGCATTGTGCAGACAGGCACAGGCTGTCAGCGCCTCATCAATCGTAAAATTCTGATCGTCCGGCGCGGGCGTGTCTTCATCCAGCCGATAATGATAGCCGATGCCATGGGGGCTCAGCGTCAAGCTGATCTGTTCGTGCAACGGATAGGCAGCGGCGAAGTCTTTCAGGCTGACGTAGTTCTGGAAATTCGCAGCCCGAGAAATGCGTTCCGCGAACGACGCCTCGTCCTCGCACTTTTCGAGGGAAACGATCTTGATGAAGGCATAGCCGGATGGAGCAGCATCGCCCTCGGGTATGGCGACACACTTGCCGATAGATCCCAGCGTTTGAGCGCCGTTGATGATGGCAAAGCCCCTTGCCGTCACCCGCTTTCGCTCGGAATTCGTACGGTCAAGGTTGTTGAGCTCCAGGCGGTCGCAATAGGCAGTTAGGCCATTGTTGAGATAGTGGAAAAGGCCCGCCTCTTCCGTCAGGGTCTTCTGAATGTCGTCGTTTACGTCCGTGCTGCCTTTGAAGCCTCGGATATTGGCGCGGATAAGCTTTGCGCCATGCTCTTCATGAAGCGCTTTCAACCGCTCCAAGGCGATGAGCCCGTAGATTGTCTCAAAGGGGGAGGTCATCAGGCCGGGCCGGATAATCTCCAACTCAATGGCCGCGATACCCGGCCCCTCGTCTGCGCCCGTCACCCAATCGTTGAGGGTCGTGAGATTGACCGACTGGAACCGAAAGAAATCATCCTCCTGGTCCTTGCTGACCTTCGCTTTCAGCCGCTCGAAAAGGTGCTTACGGTCATCGGAGATGAGGGGAAGCGCCGAGTAACAGAGGGCCGCACGCACCTGCGTGGCGGCATCAGCTAAAATGCCCTCCAGCTGCCCGCGTCTCGCAGTGATGAGCGCGTTCGCCGCGAAGGCTTCGAACTTGCCCTCAAGCAGGTTCTCCACGCCGGTTTTGAACTTCGTGACATCGCCCAATTCCGGCTCGTTCATGCCGGAGTGGACGTATTTCGATTGCGTGAGCCAGAGGGTATTGGTGACTGGCGAGAAATAGATGCCGTCGATCCCGCCATCTCCCCCTCCATCGACCACGCTGTCTGCGGCTTCCTGAAGAGTGGCTCCGCCCAGCTTGTGTAGGGCATAGGCGGCAAGCGCGCGGCTCAGAAAGTCACGCTCATTCTGCTCAGCGTCGCCGTTCGTTTTCTGAGCAAGCAGACCGTCGAACAATTGGTGCAGTTTCGTAGGCAGGGCCAGGATTTCAATCGGACGATCCGGCATCAGCGCAGCCTCCAACGGATCGAGAACACTCTTTTTGACGTCACATCCTGCTCTAATCGCCCTTCTATCTGGGCGATCAATTCGCGGCGCTGTTCGTCAATCTTGTCCTGAGCATCAAAGAGGCTGCGCCTCTTGGTCGTCCGGGCTGCCTCTAGGGTCTTGACTGCTTTCTGACCCGCCAGCTTTTCTTCCAGCGTCAGGGCAATGGTGGCGGCACGGCGCGCTTCCTTAATCTGCCTATCGAGTTCCTTCAGCTCGCGCTCAAGCCCGACCTTCAAATCATCAGCCCAGCCATCCAACTTGTTCGCTTCCGCCTCGAAAAAGCGGGCGTTTCGCTCTGATATTTCTTTGCGTATCGCGTTTTTCTGCTGCGCAAGTAACTGAGTCAGCGCGGCCTCAACATTCTGCGGCAGATGCGCTTCACCGGTTACCGCCGCTCCCACCGTCAAGAGACGGCTCGCCGCCTCCGCCTCCAGGCTCTCGCCTCCATCCGTCTGAGCGGCTATCAAGAGATGATCCTCGCCCTGGCCGAGAGCATCAACCGAGAGAAGCTGAACCGACATCCATCCCGCGTGCCCGACATAGGGCTTTAGGGCACTGATCTGTCCTTCGTGGCTGCCCAGATCGAATACGATTTCAGAGACAACCAACTCACGTTCTTTGGCACGCTCAACAATCGCGTCGCCCAACGCATGGTTAAGTCGGAAGAGATGCGCTTCCCCCGAGCGACGTGGAAGTTCGTACAAGCCGGTCGCGATAGGTCGGTCTT
The DNA here is from genome assembly GCF_052907225.1 of Brevundimonas sp. RM1. NCBI lineage: Bacteria > Pseudomonadati > Pseudomonadota > Alphaproteobacteria > Caulobacterales > Caulobacteraceae > Brevundimonas > Brevundimonas sp. RM1. The sequence goes on along the minus strand of NZ_JBRERY010000003.1, from coordinate 146,334 downwards.
CGGCCCATTCTGGCAAGCTATCGAGTCGGAAAGACGAGTCATTGATGAACGTCGCCGCCCCGTCCAGTTCGTGCTTGGCGAGACGCATGAGCTGCCGCTCAAAATGATTCAGCAGGACTTTCGCGTCCTCGTCTCTCAGCCTCAGTTTCTCTCGGACCTCGTCATCGAAGTTCTCCAGGAGTTTCCGACGCGCAAGCTTCATCGCCTCACTGATTTCCGAGCCGAGCTCACGCTGAAGGTCGTCGAACGCCTGTTTGATGTCCTCGGGCTGGCGACATTCGTTGTAGATTTCAGCGATACGTTTCTCAAAGTCCACGCCGGACTCGATTGCGCCAAGCACCTCGTCGCTGGCCCCGAACACACCCTCGAATAGCTGAAATTTCTCAGACAGCAGCTTATAGACGCGCTGATCAGCCTCGTTCTTTTTGTTGAGGAAGTTCACTACCACTACATCGTGCTTCTGGCCGTAGCGATGGCACCTGCCGATCCGTTGCTCAATCCTCTGAGGATTCCAAGGCAGGTCATAGTTGACGACCATAGAGCAGAACTGAAGGTTGATGCCCTCAGCCCCCGCCTCGGTGGCGATCATGATCTTCCCAGTATCACGGAAATAATCGACAAGCGCGGAGCGCATATCCGCTGTCCGCGAGCCGGTGACACGATCTGATCCCTCGTGGCGGACAAGCCAATCCTGATAAATGGCGCGCGACTGTTCGTCGGTATTGCTGCCGTTGAAGAGTACGATGGAATCTGCGAACGGGCTGTCAGCTAGGACTCTCAACAAGTACGATTGTGTGCGCTTGGACTCGGTGAAGATGATGGCTTTCTCAGCCGCACCGCCTTCACGGGCCTTCGCAAATCCCACTTCAAGCGCCGTCAACAATGCACGGCCTTTAGCGTTCTGTTCGATCGATGTCGCTAGTTTGGCAAACTCTCGCAGTTCGGAGATCTCAGCCTCCAAAGCGCGCTGGTCGCCTTCGCTTAGAGGCGCCGATGCCTCGTCATCGCTCCACTCGTCCTTCATCTCGTCGAGAGCCTCATAATCATCCTCGACAATCTCGGTCAGGGCGGCAGGCGGCCTCCCCTGATCCAAGCGCGCTTGGAGGCGGTCGGAGATGGACGCAAGCGCACCGGCGATAGCGAAGGAGGATGACGCGAGCAGCTTACGCAGCACCAACGTCATCAGGGCGCGCTGGCCAGACGGCAGGGCCTGAAGATTTTCACGCTGGAGATACGCCGTCACAAGATTGTAGAGGCGATCTTCAGTCTCGTCAGGACTGAACTCTTGCAAGATCGCGTGACGCTTGGTGTAGGGAACGTACGCTGTCACCTGACGACGAAGCGTTCGGTGACAGATGGGTCTAAGGCGTTCGCGTAGAAGCTCGAAAGCGCGTTCTTGCGCCACGCCAGCGAACTGTTCGCGGAAGCTTTTAAGATCACCGAACGAATGTTCGTCGATGAAGCTTACAAGCCCAAAGAGCTCCAATAACGAGTTCTGCAGCGGCGTCGCCGTGAGTAGCAACTTGTGACGCTCGGACAGCGCAGTCTTGAGCGTATTGGCAATGATGTTGGAAGGTTTATAGACGTTACGAAGCCGGTGCGCTTCGTCCATGACAACCAAGTCCCATGGCGTGGTGGCGACATCAGAGGCCTTGCTGCGTGCAAACTGGTATGAACATATAATCACGCTATCATCGAGCTGAAACGGCCTTATATTACCAGATTTGATTTCAGCGTTGTATGATTTTGACTCCAAAATCGTAGCGGGAATGAAGAATTTTTCTTGGAGTTCCTGATGCCACTGCTTGCGAAGATTCGCGGGGGCAATGATGAGGATGCGACGTTTGCTTTCCGCCCATCGCTGAGAGATCACCAGTCCGGCTTCGATGGTTTTTCCGAGCCCGACCTCATCGGCGAGCAGCGCCCCTTTGGATAACGGCGACGAAAAGGCGAAGAGGGCGGCGTCGACCTGGTGGGGATTCATGTCGACTTGAGCGCCAGCCACTGCGACGGCCAACCGGTCCGCGCTGTCAGACGGACGGCGGCGGGTCAGATCGTAGGCAATGTACTTAGACTGGTAGTCAGTGATCATTTTCAGGTCGTCGGGGTTGAGCGGCACAATATGATTACCGAGGATGGAAATCTTGGCAGTTTATGAGAGGTCGTTAACGCGCGTAGACTATTGCGTACCAGTGTTTTTTTGGAGCGCCTTGAACCACTATCTCAATCATTGTGAGACCCAGAGGGAGCGACGCAACACCCTGATTGTCGTGACCTAGACTCTTAAAATCAGGCCTTCAGTCGGACACCCGGTCCGCCCGTCGCATCGGCTGACACGAAGATGGCGCCGTCCGCTTCGAGGGCGGACTGAAGGCGCTCGAGTGTATTAGTCTGCATCCCACCCCTGCCAGCCTCAAAGCGGTGAATGGTTGATTCAGCCACGTTGGACCGTTCAGCCAGTACTCGAACGCTGATGCCAAGGCCTGCGCGAGCCATCCGGATTTGGGCGGGATTGATCATTTTTAGCGAAAACCTCCGACTAGTTGCAGAATTCTGTTGACTTGGTCGGCGAATTCCGCTGAACTCTAACCGAAATACTCCGAAACTCCACCGTTCAGCATGATCTGAGCGACCGGGCGGCTGCGCGGGAGGTCACGCATGCCTGACCACCAAGAGACCCAGAGACGGGTGATTCCTCCTCGTGGGGAAGCGACAGCGGACTCAGCAAGCGTGGTGTCATGAGAACCCGACGGCGCGATCCCGACCTCCACCTTGCGCGAGCGTTCGCCCACAACGCGCGCGCCTTCCATGCGATGGCCTGGACCGATGATGACCGTATCGGCGCCCGGTCAGCTTACCATTCCGCCATCGCCATCGAACTCGGCCTCAAGGCCTACCTGCTCCATCGCGGCCTCTCCGACGACTGGAACCGCGCTTACCTCCGTCACGATCTGACCAAGGCGATTAGGTGCGTCCGGATGTTGGGGTTTCAAAACATCCCAGACGGCATCGCCGAACTCGCCGACATGCTCGGACCGCTCTACGCTTCCGGCGCCCTGCGTTCCGGTATGTGCAATCCGGAACTGCCGCTACCGCCCGACGCGATCGACCAAGCCATCTGCGACCTCCTCAGCGCAGTGGAGGCCGCCATCGGAGTGGAATGTGAAGCGACCCCATGAGGCGCTGGCCCTCGCCGCTCCGACGGCGTCCTCGTCGATCAGCCGAAGAACGCCAGCGCAGGGTTCTCGTCCGGGCGATCCGCCGACTGCCACGCGGCTGTCGCGACGTCTTCGTTCTCCATCGCTTCGCCGGAATGCCTCTGGAGCAGATCGCGGAGCATCTGGGAATCGAGAAAAAGACGGTCGAAACGCGCCTGGCGGAGGCGCTCGTTCGCTTGGGCCGAGCCGTCGATGAGGTGTGCGGTTGCGAGCCTTCTGAAGGGCAATGAGGGTCTAGGGCAGGATAGGCTTTGCGCCGGCATTGTCTGACAGGCTTGGCCGTATTGACCTTCATTGCGTGGTGAGGAGCAGCGCCGTCCGCCCGCTTCAACCCCGCTCCGCGCCCTGCGGGCTGCGGCGGACGCCGCAGGCGTTGACCCGGTCGGCCGCCGCCGCTGGGGGCCTGGCATGGATCGATGGATCGATCCGCCTTGCGAGAAAGCGGCGGCCGGAGATTTGCGAGGGAGAGGTTACGAATATGCGCACGGTTATGGAGCGGACAGCTTGTCGGGCATGTACGTCCAGCCGTCATCAGAGCCCGTGGCGCATCGGCGCCGGACTCCGCCAGCCCGGCAAGTTGGCGTACAGTCGGCCGTCCGCATCACCGTCACCTGGCCCGATGATCTCCCGATCAGCCCGGCCGAGCTTCTGGCGGTGGAGGCGTGGCTTGGCGAGGTGCTCGACGAGATTCTGGGTCCGCGCCTCTGAGAGGAGCAGGGCATGAGCGGTACGACCATTACCCCAAGCGTCCAGACCCGAGCCGCCCTCTATCTGAGGGTCTCGACGGGGCGGCAGGCCGTCAACGACCTCTCTATCCCGGACCAGCGCCGCCAGCTCGAGACCTATTGCGAGAGCAAGGGATGGGAGACGACGGCGGAGTATGTCGAGCCGGGCAACACCGCCACCGACGACCGGCGTCCGTCCTTCCAGTCCATGATCGAAGCGGCGCTGATAAAGCCGCCCGCCTTCGACATCATCGTGGTGCACAGCTTCTCTCGCTTCTTCCGCGATCAGTTCCAGTTCGAGTTCTATGTGCGGAAGCTGGCGAAGAACGGCGTGCGTCTGGTCTCGATCACCCAGGAGCTGGGTGACGACCCCATGAGCGTGATGATGCGCCAGATCATGACGCTCTTCGACGAATACCAATCCCGTGAGAACGCCAAGCACACCCTGCGAGCCATGAAGGAGAACGCCCGCCAGGGGTTCTGGAACGGCGCCCGACCGCCCATCGGCTACCGCATCGTCGCCGCCGAGCAGCGCGGGGCCAAGATCAAGAAGACGCTGGAGATCGACCCGCTTCAGGCCGAGACGGTTCGGACCATCTACCGCTGGGCGCTGACCGGTGACGGCTCGCAGGGGCCGATGGGACTGAAGACCATCGCGACGCGGCTCAACGATCAGAACATTCGCACGCGCGACGGCGGGCGCTGGGGCATCAGCACGGTCCATCAGATTCTGACGCGCTCCACCTACATGGGCGAGCACAGGTTCAACACCCGCGACCACAGGACCAGAACGCCGAAGCCAGAATCCGAGCACGCCGTGATGGCGGTGCCGCCTATCGTGTCGAGGGCGGACTACGAGGCGGTCCGGGTGCGCCTGGCGTCGCGGAATCCCAAGTGGACACCGCCGCGTGTTTCGACCGGCCCGAACCTGCTGACGGGCATCTGCTTCTGCGGATTCTGCGGCGGCGCGATGACCTTGAGAACAGGAAAGGGTCAGGCGGGCGGCCAGTATCGCTACTACGCCTGTTCGACCAGGGCGCGGATGGGCGAGGCGGGATGCACTGGGTTGGCTGTTCCCATGCACAAGCTGGATGACGCGATCATCAACCACCTCGAAACCCGGCTCCTTGATCCGGATCGCCTCACAGCGCTCATGGAGCAGCTTCTGGATCGTCGGGAGGAGTGGGCCGACCAGAGGCGAGGTCACATCGCGGAGATGCGCAAGCGCGCGACAGAGGCCGAGGCCAAGCTGAACCGGCTCTATGAAGCCATCGAGAACGGCCTGCTGGCGCCGGACGACGCTTCGCTGAAAGATCGGGTCGCCGAACTCTCCGGCATCCGCGATCAGGCTCGGGCGGACGCTGAGCGGATCAGTGCGTCAGTGGAGCGGTTGGCGCCGACGATCACACCGGACGCCTTGGCGCGGTTCGCTACCGCCGCCCGGCGCAAGCTGAGGGATCGCACCAGCGGCTATCGTCGGGATCACCTGCGCGCCCTGACCCAGCGAGTGGAGGTCATCAGCAAGACCGAGGCGCGCGTAATCGGCTCGCGAACGGAGCTTCTGCGGGCCTTGGCGTCTAGTGATGGTGGGAGTTACGCCGCCGCTGGCGGAGTTCTCGGTTTTAAACCGAAGTGGCGCACCCGACAGGATTCGAACCTGTGACCTCTGCCTTCGGAGGGCAGCACTCTATCCAGCTGAGCTACGGGTGCGTACGCGGCGCGAGGGCCGGACGGCGGTGCTTACAGCATGGGCCGGATCGTCTCAATCCCTGAATCTCGGCGCGACGTCCCTTCTTGGCGCATGACGCGCGACGGCCTAGCGTGCCGGTTGAAGAGAGGGAGCATCCATGCGCGTCACCACCATCGCCGCCCTGGCGGGCGCCGCCGCCCTGCTGGCCGCCTGCGCCGCATCGCCGAAACCGGGCAGCGACAGCCTGGACGCCGTAGCCCGCGACTATGTCGCCCTGACGCTGGAGATCGGCGAGCGCGAGCCGGGCTATGTCGACGCCTATTACGGCCCGGCCGAATGGGCCGAGGCGGCCAAGGCCAATCCGCGCGCCCTGCCCCAGTTGGCCGAAGGCGCGGCCGCCCTGACTCGACGCCTTGAGGCCCTGCCCGAACGGGGACTGGACGACCAACGCCGCCAGCGCCGCGCCTATCTGCTGGCTCATGTCTCGGCGGCCTCGGCGCGGCTGCGGATGCTGCAGGGCGAGAAGCTGGGCTTCGCCGACGAGGCCGAGGCCCTGTTCGGGGTGCGGCCGGAGTTGCGGCCGCTGTCGTCCTATGACCCGGTACTGGCGCGCATCGACGCCCTGGTCCCCGGCGAAGGGCCGCTGGCCGAGCGGGTCGCCGCCTTCCGCGCCCGCTACGTCGTCCCCAAGGACCGGCTGGATAGGGTGATGCGCGCGGCCATCGCCGAGTGTAAGGCGCGCACGGAACGCCACATCACCCTGCCCGCCGGCGAGACCTTCACGCTGGAGTTCGTCAACGACAAGCCGTGGTCGGGCTACAACTGGTTCAAGGGCGGCGCCTTCAGCCTGATCCAGGTGAACACCGACCTGCCCATCTACATCGACCGGGCGGTCGATCTGGGCTGCCACGAAGGCTATCCCGGCCACCACGTCTACAACGTCCTGCTGGAGCAGACCTTCGTCAAGGACAAGGGCTGGGTCGAGATGAGCGTCTATCCTCTGTTCAGCCCCATGTCCTTCATCGCCGAGGGCAGCGCCAACTACGGCATCGACCTGGCCTTCCCCGGCCATGATCGCACCGATTTCGAAGCGCGCGTGCTGTATCCGCTAGCGGGGCTGGACCCGGCGACGGCCGAGGCCCAGACGCAGCTTCTGGCCCTGACGCGCGAGCTGGCGCGGGCGGAGTATACGGTGGCCGACAACTATCTGGCCGGGCGCATCGACCGCGAGACGGCGCTGGACCAGCTGCAGAAATACAACCTCGTCGCGCGCGACCGGGCGGCGCAGCGGCTGAGCTTCATCGAGACCTACCGCGCCTATGTCATCAACTACGGCCTGGGCCGGGACATGGTGCAGGCCTGGGTCGAGCGACAGGGGCCGGACCACTGGAAGACGACGGAACGGCTGCTGGCCAGCCAGACGCTGCCGGTCGATCTGGACTGAGGCGGTTCGCAACCCGCGGCGGGCCAGAGACGTTAACGCCAAGGTTCAAATCTCAGAGGGGCTTTCACCCATGCGTATCCGTATGCTGACCATCGCCGCAGCCTCGGTCTTGGCGCTCGGCGCCGCCGCCTGCACCCAGGCCGAACAACAGAAGGCCGAGGCCAACGCCGAAGCCGCCGGCGACAAGGCCGCAGACGTCGCCGCCCAGACGGGCGAAGTCGTCGAGTCCGGCGCCATGAAGGCCGCGCAAGCGGTCGAAGAAGGCGCGGGCAAGGTCGCCGACAAGCTGGAAGACAAACAGGCTCAGGCCGCCGCCGAGGGCCGCCCCGGCGCCGTCGATCCGGCCACGGACACCCGCGTCCCGGCCAAGAACTAGGACATCAACCAGAGCCCTCCCTTCGCCTGCAGGAGGGAGGGCCTTCGTCGGCTTACGCCTCCGCCAGCAGGTGATCGACCAGGGCCTTGGCCTCGGCGCTGGCCCAATCGGCCTCGCCGGTCAGGACGGCGCGTACCCGGCCCTGACGATCCAGCAGAATGGTCTGGGGCATGGCGCCCTTGCCCGGAAACTCGAAGGCCAGCTGGAATTTCGGGTCGATGTAGAATTCCAGCGGCGCGTTTTCGGCGATGAAGGCCCGCGCCTCGCCCGCCGTCTTCTCCACATCCATGCTGACGGTGACGACGACGAAATCCTCGCGCGCCTTGTAGTGGTCGGCCAGGGCCGCCAGGGTCGGCATCTCGATCTTGCACGGCGCGCACCAGGTGGCCCACAGGTTCACCACCGTCACCTTGCCCGCGAAGTCGGCCAGGCGGACATCGCCGCCGTCGGCGTTCTTGAACACATAGCCGGACACCGCCTGAAAGGCGTCTTGAGAGGCGGGCGTCTGAAGCGCCGCCAGCGATCCCTTGGCGAAGGCCGCCAACTGCGGGTCGACAGTCTCGGCTGCGGCAGGCGCGGACTCTTTGCTTCCGCCCTTCTGATTGACGTATAGCAGCGCCGCGCCCACGCCGATCACGCCGATCACCGCGAACGTCGCCACGCCCGCCCAAGTCCGCCCAGAGCCGCTCATGTCCGATACGCCTTCCAAACCACAGCAAGATGTCCCCGCTCAGGGGCAGTCTCTATGGGGCGGACGCTTCAGCGCCAAGCCCGCCGACATCATGCAGGCCATCAACGTCTCCATCGGCGTCGACAAACGCCTGTGGGCGCAGGATTTGGCCGGATCGCGGGCCCATTGTCGCATGCTGGCCCAGCAGGGCATCATCCAGCCGGCCGACGCCGAGGCCATCCTGGGCGGTCTGGACGTCATCGAGGGCGAGATCCGGAACGGCTCCTTCCCCTTCCGCGACGTCTATGAAGACATTCACATGAATGTCGAGGCGCGCCTGTCGGAACTGATCGGCGAGCCGTCGGGGCGTCTGCACACGGCGCGCAGCCGCAACGATCAGGTGGCGACGGATTTCCGCCTGTGGGTGCGCGACGCCTGCGACCGCACCGTGGCCCAGTTGAAGGATCTGCAAGGCGCCCTGCTGGACCGGGCGGAACAGCACGCGGGCGACCTGATGCCGGGCTTCACCCACCTGCAGACGGCCCAGCCGGTGACCTTCGGCCACCATCTGATGGCCTATGTCGAGATGTTCGGCCGCGACGCCGGGCGCTTCGCCGACGCCCGCGCCCGCATGAACGAGAACCCGCTGGGCGCCGCCGCCCTGGCCGGGTCGCCCTTCCCCATCGACCGCCACATGACGGCGCAGGCGCTGGGCTTCGACCGCCCGATGGCCAACAGCCTCGACGCCGTGTCGGACCGCGACTTCGCCCTGGAAAGCCTGGCCGCCGCCTCGATCGCGGCGGGCCACCTGTCGCGTCTGGCCGAAGAGATCGTGGTGTGGATGACGCCGATGTTCGGTTTCGCCACCCTACCCGACGACCTGACCACCGGCTCGTCCATCATGCCACAGAAGCGCAACCCCGACGCCGCCGAACTGGTGCGCGCCAAGACGGGCCGCATCAACGGCGCCCTGATCGCCCTGACCACGGTGATGAAGGGCCTGCCGCTGGCCTATTCCAAGGACATGCAGGAGGACAAGTCGCCGGTGTTTGAGGCGTTCGATGCGCTCGATCTGGCGCTGACGGCCATGACCGCCATGGTCGCCGTGATCCGCCCCAACACCGAGAGGATGGCCGCCGCCGCCGGCGCGGGCTTCTCGACCGCCACCGACCTGGCCGACTGGCTGGTGCGCGAGCTGAACCTGCCCTTCCGCCAGGCGCACCACGTCACCGGCGCCGCCGTGAAGCGGGCCGAGGCCCTGGGCCTGGGGCTGGGCGAATTGCCGCTGACGGAATTGCAGGCCCTGGATGGCCGGATCACCGAAGGCGTGTATGAAGTGCTGACGCCCGAAGCCTCCTGCGCCAGCCGCCAGAGCTTCGGCGGCACGGCGCCGGAGCAGGTCCGCGCGCGCATCGCCGACTGGAGAAGCCGCCTGTGACGAAGACGTCTGTGAAGAAGACCCTGATCCTGGCGGGCGCCGCCGCCCTTCTGCTCTCGGCTTGCGGCCGCATGGCCGACCTCGAACCGCCGCAAGGCGCCACGCCGAAGAAGCAGACCGAGCGCGCCATCCGCGACAAGTCGGCCGCTCACCTGCCGGAACCGGCGATGCAGAACCTGCCGCCGCGCCAGATGCCCATCGACAACGGCACGTCCGACCCGTTCGGCAAGCCGCCGCCGATGAACTGAGCCTTCGCTCCGACCTTCTGACTGGACTCCCCGCCGGTGCACCATTTCGATCTCAAGGACGGCGTCCTGCACGCCGAGGGCGTCTCGCTGGAGGCGCTGGCGGAGATGGTCGGCACGCCGACCTACGTCTATTCCTCGGCCACGCTGCGCCGTCACTACGGCCTGCTGCGCGAGGCGTGCGACGCGCATAAGGACGCGCTGGGCGAGGCCCTGATCGCCTTCGCGGTCAAGGCCAACTCCAACCTGTCGGTGCTGGCCACGCTCGCGAAACTCGGCTGCGGCGCCGACACCGTGTCCGAGGGCGAGATCCGCCGGGCCCTGGCCGCGGGCGTTCCGGGCGAGCGCATCATCTTCTCGGGCGTGGGCAAGACCGACGCCGAACTGGCCTTCGCCATCGACATCGGCGTGCGCCAGATCAATGTGGAGTCCTCGGCCGAACTGGACCGTCTGATCGCCGTCGCGGCCGACAAGGGCACAGCGCCCGCCATCGCCATCCGCGTGAACCCCAAGATCGGCGCGGGCGGCCACGCCAAGATCACCACCGGCGGCGCGGGCGACAAGTTCGGCGTGCCGGTCGAAGAGGCGATGGCGCTCTACGCCCGCGCATCAAACTCGCCTCACGTCACGCCTGTGGGTCTGGCCTGCCACATCGGCAGCCAGATCACCGACCTGGCCCCGCTGGAAGCCGCCTTCCGGGTGCTGCGCCAGATGACGGAGAGCCTGCGCGCTGACGGGCACAACGTCACCCGCCTCGACCTCGGCGGCGGCCTGGGCGTGCCTTATTACGGCGAGACGGCGACGCCCTCTCCGGCTGACTATGTGGCTATGGCCGCGCGCGTGCTGGACGGACTGGGCGTCGAGGCCGCCTTCGAACCGGGCCGCCTGATGGCCGCCAACGCGGGCGTGCTGCTGAGCCGCGTCATCCAGGTCAACGAGCGGACGGACGGTCGCCGCTTCCTGGTGCTGGACGCGGCGATGAACGATCTGATGCGTCCAGCCCTCTACGACGCCTTCCACGACCTGAAGCCGGTGCGACCGACGCCGGGCGAAGCCCTACCCTACGATGTCGTCGGCCCGGTCTGCGAGACTGGCGACACCTTCGCGCGCGATCGCGACCTTCCGCCGCTGAAGGCGGGCGACCTCGTCGTCTTCATGAGCGCCGGCGCCTATGGCGCGGTGATGAGCGGCGAATACAACACCCGCCCCCTGGCCGCCGAGGTTCTGGTCGACGGCGAACGCTACGCCGTCATCCGTCCGCGCCCGACCTATGAGCAAATGTTCGCCCGCGAGCCGATGGCCGACTGGCTTTAAGCCTCAGTCCAGGGCGCAGATGTCGGGCAGGCCGCGCATGCCGCCCGCGTGGTCCAGGCCGTAGCCGACCAGGAATCGGTTCGGCGCCTCCCAGCCGACGAAGTCGGGCTCAGGCGCACGGGGCTTGGGCCAGGGCTTGCGGGCGAAGACGCAGGTCAGCACCTCGGCCGCGCCCGCCTCCTTGGTGATCCGCACCGCCTCGGCCAGCGACAGGCCGGTGTCGAACACGTCGTCCAGGATCAGCACCTTCCGCCCATCGAGCGGCCGCTGATAGGGGGCGCGGACCTCAATCCGGCCCCGGCTGGTCTGTTCGTCGCCGTAGGAGGCCAGCCACAGGGCGTCGAAACGGACGTTGCGGCCCTCGCGCGCCAAGGCGCGGGTCAGGTCAGCGGCGAACCACAGCCCACCGGTCAGCAGGACGGCGGCCACCGTCTCATCGTCGACATGCGGGGCGATGCGGCGCGCCAGATCGGCCACGACGGCCTCGATCTCGGCCTGGGACAGAAGAACCGTGGGGGCGGGGGTCGCTTGGATGTCAGCCATGCCCCCGCCGATACCGCCTGGACGGGGGCGGAGTCGAGAGGCGAAGCAGCTGGATCAAGGTCGAGACCGCTCAGCGGCGCAGACCGCCGTCTTCCCGCACGGCGCTGTCGTCCGAGGTCTTTGCGCGCGGCGCGGAGGTCGACTTGGAGGACGCCTTGGCGGCAGGCCTGAGCGCGTCCTCGAGCAGATAGTCGACGCTCAATCCCGCCACCCGCCCCTGCGGATCAGGAATGACCACGGCGAAGCCCTGAACCTGCCCCGGCAGGATGGGCGGCCCGTCCAGCCGCAGGACGCGGCGCGTCACCGTGGCGCCCTTGGCGTCCTTGAGGACCACGACCAGCGGCGGCGGGACGACTTCGATGTCGCGAATATTGCGCAGCGCGCCTGACACCAGGGTGCGGCCGGGATCGTGCGGCGTCGTGCGGCCCCGCAGCGCCTCGACCTCCAGCCCGACGGTGTTCACGTCCAGACCCAGCGACTTGTAGACCCCCGCCGCCGGGGGGAAGGCGCGGGCGATCTCCTCGCGGAACAGGACGCCGCCGGTCAGCAGGCCCAGCACCACGGCCGCCGCCGCCGCCCAGGCCGCCCCCGCCGCCGCCGCCTGGCGCACGCGACGCTTGCGCTCGGCCTTGGCGCGGAAGGCGCGGGGCAGTTCCGGCGCCGGGGTCTCGGCGAAGGTGTCATAGTGCGGCGCGGCCTCGGCCTCAGCGGCCGGAGCGGCGGCCGGCTCCAGTTCCAGAGGGGCGTCTTCCAGGGTCGCGCGCCAGTCGTGGCCGCACGCCTTGCAGCGCACGCGACGGCCGTTCGGGCCGATCGCCTCGTCGGAAACGAAATAGCTAGTGGCGCAGGCGGGGCAGGTCAGTATCATGTCAGCTGACTGCGAGGCTTATCGCCCCCTCCTGTCGCGGCGCAACGCCCCGGTCCAATACGAAACTCGATGCCCGATCCGATCCGCCGCGCCGCCGACCCTGACTCCGCGCCTGACGCCGTCCGCCTCAGGGGCGTGGGCTTCGGTTATGCGGACAGGCCCGCCGTGCTGCGGGACGTTAACCTTACTCTGCCAAACGGCTCTTTCCACTTCCTTACCGGACCCTCGGGCGCGGGCAAGTCCTCGCTGCTGCGGCTGCTGACCCTGGCCGCGCGACCGCAGGCGGGGCGAATCAGTCTGTTCGGCCAGGATGTGACCCAACTGCCCCGCCGCGAGGTTCCCGCGCTTCGCCGCCGCATGGGCGTCATCTTCCAGGACTTCCGCCTGCTGGACCATCTGTCAGCCTTCGACAACGCGGCCCTGCCGCTGCGCCTGGCAGGCGAGCGCCCGGCCGAATACGCCGCCGACGTGCAGGAGATGCTGCGCTGGGTCGGCCTGGGCGCGCGGCTGGACGCCCTGCCGCCGACCCTGTCCGGCGGCGAAAAGCAGCGCCTCGCCATCGCCCGCGCCGTGGTGGCCCGCCCGCGCCTGATCCTGGCCGACGAGCCGACCGGCAGCGTCGACCGGCCGATGGGCGAGAAACTGATGCGGCTGTTCCAGTCGCTGAACAAACTGGGCGCCACCGTGCTGATCGCCAGTCACGACGAGGCCCTGGCCGAGCGCAGCGGCGCCGCCGTGCTGCGGCTGGAAGGCGGACGCCTGGCGCAGATCGCGCCCGGCCCGGCGCCCGCCGCGGCGGAGGGCCTCGCATGATCGGCCGCTTCCGCAGCGCCCAGCCCGAACTGCTGCCGCGCGAGGCGGGCGGCGAACGCTGGCTGGTCGTGGTCATCGCCGTGCTGTGCTTCCTGGCCTCGATCGCCGCCGTCGGCGCCCTGGCCGCCGACCGGGCCGCGCACGGCTGGGCGCGGCAACTGCGGGCCGAGGCGACCGTGCAGGTGCGCCCGCGCGTCGACGAGACCGGCCCGGCCGCCGCCGCCCGCGCCGCCGAGACCCTGGCTGGCGTCGACGGCGTGGCCGAGGCCCAGGCGATGGACCGCAAGGCCGCCGAGGCCTTGCTGCGCCCCTGGGTCGGCGAGGCGGCCCTGCCCGACCTGCCCCTGCCCTATCTGGTCATCGTCCATCTGGACCCGAAAGCGCCCGCCAGCGCCCCCAGCCTGAGCCGCGCCCTGGCCGAGGCCGGGCTGGACGCCACCGTCGACGACCACAGCCTGTGGCGCGGCGAGGTCGAGCGGTCGGCGGGCCTGATCACCGCCCTGGCGGGAGCCGCCTTCCTGCTGATCGCGGCGGCGACGGCGGCGGCCATCGCCTACGCCACCCGCGCGGGCATGGCGGCCCAGGCCGCGGTAATCGAAACGCTGAGCCTCAACGGCGCCTCGGACGGCGCCGTCGCCACCCTGTTCCAGAAACGCTTCGGCCTGCTGGCCGCGACCGCGGGCGCGGCGGGCGCGGGGCTGGCGGCGTTGATGCTGGCCGGGCTGCGCCTGATTGGCGGCGAAGGCGGGCTGACTCCGGCCCTGCCGCTGGCCTGGGTCGATCTGCTGGTGCTGATCGCCTGCCCCTTGCTGGCGGGCGCCGTCGCCGTCCTGGCCGCCCGCCTCACGGCGCTGGCGAAGCTGGGCCAGCGTAGCTAGTTAGTCTCCTATGAAGTTCCTGACGCTGATCGCCGTGGTGGCGCTGATGTGGCTGACGGGCCTGTTCGTCTTCGCCGAACGGGTGCGCGGCTTCACGCCTGCGCCCGACCCCGCGCGCGCCGACGCCATTGTCTCTCTGACCGGGCCGTCGGCCGAGCGCGTCAACGCCGCCATCCGCCTGCTGGAACAGGGCAAGGGCGACCGGCTGCTGATCTCGGGCGTCAACCGTGAAGTCCGCCGCCAGGAGCTGCGCGCCCTGACGCCGGGCTCCAGCAAACTGTTCAACTGCTGCGTCGACCTGGGTTTCGAGGCCGAGAACACAGTCGGCAACGCCCAGGAGATCGCTGCCTGGGCGCGGTCCAAGGGCTATGACGACCTGATCGTCGTGACCTCCGACTATCATATGCCGCGCAGCCTGCTGGAGATCCGCGGCGCCGCGCCGGGCGTGCGGCTGACGCCCTACGCCGTCTCCACCCCATCGCTGGACAACGCCGGATGGTGGCGCGCGACCGAGACGGCGCGGCGCATGACGCTGGAATACATGAAGTACCTGGCCGTGCTGGGCCGCGAGGGGATGCACCGCCTGACCGGCCGTCACCCCGAACGCCCCGGCCCGACCGCCGAGGCCGACGCTGACGCCTCCGAACCGAACAAGGCCGCCGCATGACGACCGTCCGATCCCTGATCTTCACCCTGTGGCTCTACCTGTCGATGCCGCTGTTCGCCATCGGCCTGTCGCCGGCGCTGCTGATGCCGCACGGCGTCGCCATTGCGGTGATCAAGCTGTGGGCGCGCTTCGTCCTGTTCGGCCTGCGCTGGATCGCCGGGGTCAAGGTCGAGGTGCGCGGGCTGGAGCATCGCCCGACCGGCCCGGCCCTGATCGCCGCCAAGCACCAGGGCATGCTGGACGTCATCGCCCCATTCGCCTTCCTGGACGACGCCTGTTTCGTGATGAAGAAGGAGCTGATGCCCCTGCCCTTCTTCGGCTGGTTCGCCTGGAAGACGAAGATGATCGCCGTCGACCGCGCCGCCCACGCCAAGGCGCTGAAGGACATGGTGCGCCAGACCCGCGCGCGTCTGGCCGAAGGCCGTCAGATCCTGATCTTCCCCGAGGGCACCCGCACGACGCCGGGCGAACCGGCGGACTACAAGCCCGGCGTCGCCGCCATCTATCGCGACGTGGCCGCGCCCTGCTGGCCCGTCGCCACCAACTCGGGCGTGCATTGGCCGGCTCACGGCTTCAAACGCTATCCGGGCACGGTCGTTTTCGAATTCCTGCCGCCGATCCCGGCCGGGCTGAAGCGCGCCGCCTTCATGGCGGAATTGGAAAGCCGGATCGAAACGGCCTCAACCGCCTTGTTGCCGCCCAAAACCTAGGCTTTGGAGAGCGAGACCCTATATCATCAGCTGTTGACCTGGGACTCGTTCATGACCGCACACAGCCCCCTCCGCCTCGCGCTGCTGGCGGCGGCCCTCTCAGTCCTGCCGGTCTCGGCCCTGCCTGTCTCAGCCATGGCGCAGTCTCAGCCGTTCATCCCGGCTGAGACCCCTCAGACGTGGAAGGTCGATGTCGGCGGCGGCGTCGTGCGCGGCTTCAGCGCCACCGGCAGCAACAGCGACGAGGCCAACGTCACCGCCTGGGGCTCGGCCTCCTATCGCGACATCGTCTACGCCAACGGTCTGGACGGCCTGGGCTGGAATGCAGTCAAGCGTGACGGCTTCCACGCGGGGGTGCAGTTGCGTCCGCGTTTCGCCGCAGGCGACATCGACGGCATGGATCGCCCGGACCTGGGCGCCGACGCGGCGCTCTACGCCTTCAAACGGCTGCCGGGGAATATCGTCGTGGGCGGCCGTATCCAGCATGACGCCACCGGCGACGACGCCGGAATGGAATACTACGGCTCCATCAGCCACCAGCGCGTGACTCGCGTCGGCCTGTTGCAGACCATGGCCTATATGCGCGGCGCCAGCGACGAGCGGGTTCAGCGCTATTACGGCGTCAGCGCCGCCGAGCCCGCGAGCAGCGGCTTGACCGCCTTCGAACCCTCGGGCGGACTGTCGGCGGCGGGGGCGGCGGCCCTGCTGGCCATCCCGATCGGCGATCGCTACGGCATGGGCACCTTCGTCAACTACGAACAGCGCCTGGGCGACATCAAGGACAGCCCCCTGATCGAGGACGACTACATCTGGCGCGCCGGGGTGATCGGCGTGTTGCGCTTCAACAGCGGGGACTAGACCATTATCGATCGGGATTGATCCATCCCGATCCAGATCAATGGTCCGCTTAAGTCCTAACGCGTCAGCGCGCCGCGAACTCGCTGAGGGCGTCGAGGACGGCGCGGTTCTGGTCCGCCGTCCCGACCGTCACCCGCAGGCAGTCCGGCAGGCCGTAGCTCGCCACGCCGCGCACGATGATCCCCCGAGACTGCAGATAGTCCTGCGCCGCCGAGGCTGGGCGTTTCGCATCCGGGAAGCGGATCAGGATGAAGTTGCCCGAGGCGGGCAGAACCTCGAACCCGAAGCCGCGCACGGCCTGGATCAGGCGCGGCCGCCACTCGGCCACCAGATCGCGCGAGGCCTTCTGGTGCGCCTCGTCGCCCAGGGCGGCGATGGCCGCCTCGATCCCCGGCACGGAGACGTTGAACGGCAGGCGGATGCGGTCGATGGCCTGCTCGACCGCCAGCGGCGCATAGCCG
The DNA here is from genome assembly GCF_052907225.1 of Brevundimonas sp. RM1. NCBI lineage: Bacteria > Pseudomonadati > Pseudomonadota > Alphaproteobacteria > Caulobacterales > Caulobacteraceae > Brevundimonas > Brevundimonas sp. RM1. The sequence continues at coordinate 129,416 of NZ_JBRERY010000003.1, read as the reverse complement.
AAGCCGACGCGCAGACCGCCCAGGCCGTGCAGCTTGGAGAAGGTGCGGGTGACGACGATGTTGGACGCCGTGCGCGCCAGGTCGAAGGCGCTCTCCCAGTCCGGCTCGGTCACGAACTCGGCGTAGGCTTCGTCGACCACCAGGATGACGTGGGCGGGCAGGCCCGCGTGCAGGCGGCGGATCTCCTCGCCCGTGGCGTAACTGCCGGTCGGATTGGCGGGGTTGGACAGATAGACCAGCTTGGTCCGCTCATCGACCAGGGCCAGCATGGCGTCGACGTCGGCACGGAAATCCGGTTCGGCCGCCAGTCTGACTTCGGCCTGACAGGCGCGTGCGGAAATCTGATAGGCGACGAAGGCGTACTGGCTGGTGACGATGTTGTCCCCGGCTTCCAGATAGGTCTGGTTCAGCAGGGCGAAGACCTCGTCCGAGCCGTTGCCGAAGATCAGACGTTCCGGCTCCAGCCCATGCGCCTCGGCCACGGCGGCGCGCAGACGGTCGGCCCGGCCGTCGGGATAGAGGTGGATCGAGGACACGGCGGCGGCGAAGGCCTCGCGCGCCTTTTCGCCTGCGCCCAGAGCGTTCTCGTTGGAGGACAACTTGATCGGCTTGGCCACCCCGGCGATGGCGCTCTTGCCGCCGACATAGGGGGCGATGTCCAGCACGCCGCGCTTGGGTTGAGGCGCGCCGCCGGACGGCGCCTGTTTCGCTTCGGTCATGCGCGCGTCATCCCCTGCCGGCCGCAATGTTCAGAAGACGGGAGCGGCGCCGATGACGCCGGTCAGGCCGCCGGGCGCGCCGTCCAGCCTGACGTCTTCCGCCTGCACATAGCCCGTCAGGACGAACAGCTTCAACCCGCCTCCGCCCGACAGGAATTCGGCCGCCAGCCCCGCCTGCCCCAGGGCTTCGACGATGCGTGCATCCGGCCAGGCGCTGTCCGTGACCCAGAAGGTGCGGTCGTCGCCCGTCGGCCCCGGCGCCTCGGTCCCGACCATCAGGGCGCGCGGCGCGGCGGCGGCGTCATCCGGCAGGGCCGCGATGACCTTCAGCATGGGCAAGGCCAGCAACCGCCCCCACCACGGCCGCGCCGACAGATCGATCAGGGCGCGCGTCTTCTGCGCCGCCCCGTCTCGCACGGCGATCAGGGCCTGGTCCGCCTCGACCATCGGCCGCGCCGCCAGACCCCAGCGGTCAGACGCCAGCATTTGCGACAACGATCCGCAGGCGATCAAAGGCCGCCCGTCCGCCGCTTCCAGTCGTCCCAGCACGGCGCGCACCGCCGACTTTTCCGCCAGGCTCGCACCTTGCAGAACCGCGCGCAGGGCGATGGCGTCGCCGTCGACCGAGCCGCGCGGCCCCGCCGCCAGCCGGGCGCGGACGGCCTCGGCCACGGCCCGCTCCAGCGACAGGCGCGCTTCGTCGGCGGGCGGCTCGATCAGCATGACAGGGGCAGAATCAGAACAGCTGCGGCGCGGGCGCCAGGGCGAACGGCCCCAGATAGGTCCGCCCGCCACGGAACAGGATGGCCAGCTCCACGCCCTGACCTTCGTCGCCGGTCCCGCCCTGCGGCGTGGCGGCGGCGGCCTTGGCGGCGGCGGCGCGATCCAGCGCCCCGCCCTGCTGGGCGCCCGCCAGACCGACAATGGCCGCCAGCGGCTTCTCGGCGCGCACGAAAACCTCGCCTTCCAACTGGCCCTTGCCGTCCGCCGACAGGGCGTCGCTGGAAACGAAGGCCTTGCTCTCGCCCGCCTGAAGCTGCCCCTTCACATTGATGAAGCGGCCGCCCGCCGCCGTCCAAGCGGTCAGCAGACCCTTGGCGTCCGCGCCCTTGCGCAGGGCCGAGGCCTTTTCAATCACCGCCTCGATCTGGGCGTTCAGCATCCCCGATTGGGTGAAGCCTTCGACCGGGCCGTTCGTCCGGCCCTCGCCGTCGACCAGACGGAACAGCACGTCTACGTCATCGGTCGGGGTGTCCGAACCGACCATGTGCGGCCGCATGTAGAACTGCACCAAAGCGGCCTGTTTCAGCGGAAACGGCTCGGCGTCCGGCAGGGCGGTGAAGACCGGCTTCTCCAGCTCCAGCGCCACATTGGGCCAGCGCTGCGTCAGGCCGTGCACGCTCATGCGGATGCCCTCGGCGCGGATGGCGGTCTTGCCCTTCTCGCCGCGCGTGACGGTCAGGCCGTCGGGCGCCGCCAGCACCCAGCGCGTGGGGTTGTAGGCGTTGGCCTGGGCGATCATCTCGGGTGCCGCGATCGCATGGCCGGACGGAGCGACGACGTCCAGGTGCTTGATCGTCACCCGCGCGTGCATGGGCCAGCCGGTGGTGGCCATTCCGGCGTGCTCGATGGTCCAGCCGCTCTCCTTCAGCCCGGCGATCTTGGCCTCCATGCGGCGCTCGATCTGCTGGGTCAGGAAGAACCACCAGCCGGTCCACAGGACCAGGCCCACGGCGACGATGACGAAGGGGATGATCAGCCCCTTGCGGCTGTGATGCGGTGCGGCGTCGGTCATGAGCGCGCTTTAGCAGGACGCGAGGCTGCTGACACGTCCTGTCAGCAGGAACAGGCCAGGTTGCCGTCCGTTCGAATCGCAATCTGACAGGAGACGAAGACCATGGAGACGCAGCAGCTTCATCGCGGCCGGCTGATCGACCATCTGCAACTGGTGACGCCCGACCTTGAGGCCAGTCGTCGCTTCTACGGCGCGGTGCTGGAGGCCCTTGGCGTGCCGATCGCCGGCGAGGCCGAACGCTTCTTCTGGGCCGACGAACTGTTCGTCTCGGCGGTGGACAGCATCGCGGCGCAGGGTCGGCCGACCGGCCGTTGCCACCTGGCCTTCCAGGCCAGGGATCGCGCCATGGTCGAGGCCTTCCACAAGGCGGGCCTGGCGGCGGGCGGAACCGACAACGGCGCGCCGGGCGAGCGGCCCTATCACCCCGGCTACTACGCCGCCTTCCTGCTGGACCCGGACGGCAACAACATCGAGGCGGTGTTTCACGGCGAGGCCGAGCGTTCCGCCGCCAGCGTGGTCGTGACGTTCGAGAGCTAGGCCGATCAGGCCGTCAGATCCGCCCACGTCGCCGTACAGGCCCGCGCGGCTTCGTCCGGCGCCAGCTCCAGCAGCAGGCCGCGCTGGCCGCCGTTGATCAGCACCCGATCGAACAGGAGCGCCGTCTCGTCGATGAAGGTCGGGACGGCCTTCCTCTGGCCGAAGGGGCTGACGCCCCCAACCTTGAATCCGGTCAGACGCTCGGCGTCGGCGGGCTTCATCATCTGGGCCGACTTGCCCCCGGCGGCGGCGGCCAGCTTCTTCATGCTGACCTCGCAGTCGGAGGGCACGACGACGCAGACGGGCTTGGCGTCCACCAGGGTCATCAGCGTCTTGAACACCTGCTCGGGCGCCCAGCCCAGGGCCTCGGCCGCCTGCAACCCCACACGCGGCGCGTCGGGATCGTAGTCGTAAGGTTGCAGTTCGAAAGCGACGCCGGCCTTGCTCAGGGCGACGGTGGCGGGGGTGGTGCGCGACATGGTCAGCCGGTCTGCTCCGCCAGGAAGTCCTTGGTCAACTCCACCGTCTCGGCCAGCCCCAGACGCAGCACCTCCGTCCCCGGCGGCAGGGCGGCGAACAGGCGCGTCGGACAGGCGGCGTCCAGCATGACGAAGACGCCCCGGTCGTCGGCGCGGCGGATCAGGCGGCCGAACGCCTGAGCAATCCGCCCGCGCGCCAGAGCGTCGTCCCACGAACGACCGCCCGAGCCTGTGCCGAACCGCTCTCGCCGCGCCTTGTGCAGCAGGTCCGGGCGCGGCCACGGCACGCGGTCGAAGGCCAGAACGCGCAAGGACCGCCCCGGCACGTCCACCCCGTCCCTGACCGCATCGGTGCCCAGCAGGCAGCTGTCCCGCTCGGCCCGGAAGACGTCGACCAGGGCCCCGACCTCCAGCGGATCGACGTGCTGGGCGTAGAGGGGCAGGCCCGCCCGCGCCAGTTCGGGCCCCAGCCGCTCATAGACCGCCTTCAGCCGCCGGATGGCGGTGAACAGGCCCAAGCCTCCGCCGCCCGCCGCCAGGAACAGTTCGCGCATGGCCGCCGCGATCTGGCGCGGGTCGTCCTTGACCAGATCATTGACGACGATGACCCGGCTGTTGGTCGCATAGTCGAACGGGCTGTCGACCTTCAGCGTCCGCGCCGGTTCGATCAGGCGCGCGGCGCCGGTCCGCATCCGGGCGAGATCGAAGGGGTCTTCCGCCGCCGGATCGGTCAGGGTGGCGCTGGTCACCAGCACACCGTGCGACGGCATGACCACCGCCGCCTCCAGCGGCACGGTCGGATCGATCCAGTGACGGCGCAGGGCCACGTCGTGGATGCGGCCGAAGGCGGCCTCAGCGCTCAACCAGTCCACATAGTCGGGGTCCGGTTCGTCCCCGCCCTCCTCCAGCGCCGCCAGCATGGAGCGCCAGCCGGGCAGGGTCATGCGCGCGCGCCGGTCCAGTCCGCGCAGCGAGCCCTCGATGCGGGCGCGGGCGGCGCCGTCCAGTTCGGCCGCCTCCTCGTCCAGAATGTCTTCGAGATGGCGCGACAGGGCGAGCAGCGGCACCTCGACGGCGGCGATGGCGCGAGCGGCCTCGCGCGCGGCCTCAAGCACCGGCTCGGCGACGGGACGCAGGGCGCATTCGAGGCCGAACTCGGCGGCGCCGGTCTCGGCCGCGCGGGCGCGCAGCTGCTCCAGCGCCGCGACCAGAAACCGCTCGATCGGCCCGATGGGGTTCACCTCGCCCGACGCCGGGGCGATACGGCCCGACACCCCCTCGCCGGGCAGTTGGGCGGCGGCCTGCAGCGCGTCCTTCAGGGCCTTGGAGGCGGCTTCGTTGTCGGCGGTCAGATCGCCCAGCCGTTGTTCAAGCCCCCGTCCGCGACGACCGCGACCTTCCGGCCCTCTGATCCAGCGACGCAGCTCGGCCGCCTCCTGCCCCGACAGGCAGGCGGAGAAGGCGCTGTCCGCCGCGTCGAACAGATGGTGTCCCTCGTCGAAGACGATGCGTTTCAGCGCCGCCGTCTCGCCGTCCTGTTTCAGCCCCCGCGCCGTGCGGGCGCCGTCGAAGGCGGCCTGGGTCATCACAAGCGCATGATTGGCCACCACCAGATCGGCCCGGCGGCTGGCGCGGATGGTCTTTTCGACGAAGCACAGGCGATAGTGGGGGCAGGCGGCGTGGACGCACTCGCCGCGCCGGTCGACCAGATTGGCCGGTCCCGCCTGATGCATGGGCGCGGTCGCATAGAGGCCGGGCAGCCAGCCGGGATAGTCGCCCCCGGTCATGTCGCCGTCGCGGGTATGGGCGGCCCAGCGCGCGGCCAGCGCCATGCCGATCAGGTCGCCGTTCCCCAGTTGCGCCGCCTGCACCATGTCCTGAAGATTGAGCAGGCAGAGGTAGTTTTCACGCCCCTTCCTCACCACCGTCTTGCGGCGGCGCTCGGCTTCATCGGGCCACAGGGCGCGGCTCTCGCGGTCGATCTGACGTTGCAGGGCGCGGGTGTAGGTCGAGATCCACGCCGCCCCGGCGTTACGCTCGGCCCACAGGCTGGCGGGCGCCAGATAGCCCAGCGTCTTGCCGGTGCCGGTCCCCGCCTCGGCCAGCAGGACGCGCGGTCGGCCCTCTTCATTGCGCGGCGAGAAGGCGTAGGCGGCCTCGGCGGCGTAGTCGGACTGGGCGGGCCGCGTCTCGTCCAGACCCGAGGCCTGAAGCAGCTTGTCCAGGCGGATGCGGGCGCTCTCGGAATCAACGGGGGCCGACCCGGCCTCGCCGCGCGGCGCCTCGTCCTCCCACTCCTGCAGGCGCGCCCAGACGTCGAGGCCCGAGCCGCGCTGCTGGCGGCTCCGGAGCGGCCCGGCGCGCAGGGCCTGAAGCACCCGCGACGCCCAGCCCCAGCCCGCCCGCTCCAGCGTCAGGGCCAGCGTGTAGGCCTCCTCCCGCGCCGGATAGGCGGGCGCGGCCAGCTCGGCCAGCAGGTCGGCGGCGGCGGCGCGCAGGGCGGCGGCCTGGGCCTCGGCCCCCCTCGGCTCCTCGCGCCCGAGCGCCAGCGCCAGCCCCGTGGCCGACGGGGCGCAGAACCGTGCCGGGCGCACGAAGGCGAACAGCTCCAGCGCATCCAACATCTCGGCCGAGCGCGACGGCGGCGCCAGACCCAGCCGCCGCGCGGTCAGCCCGGCGTGGGCGACGATGACGTCGCCGCCGGTGAACAGGCCCTCGGCGGCGCCCCGCCCGATCTTGCGCGCGCCTTGATCGTCGCACACGGCCCCGGCCCCCGGCGGCGTGGCCAGCGCAGGCGGCAGGTCGAACGTCAGGGACGACGCGGTGCTGATCTCGGCGGATTCGACAGTCACCCTCGCTCAATAGCGTCAGAGGTGACGAAACGGAACGGGAACATGCTATAGGCTTGGCGTGACGCCGCCGATCACCGCAACGCTTCCGTCCCTGTTCGCCGACTGGTTCGCCGGTCGGGGCTGGTCGCCGCGCCGGCATCAGCTGGAAATGGTGGCGGCGGCGAAGGCCGGACAGCACGCCCTGCTGGTGGCGCCGACGGGCGGCGGCAAGACGCTGGCGGGCTTTCTCCCCAGCCTGATCGATCTGGCCGAGCGAGGGCCGAGGCCGCAGACGGGGCCGGGATCAGGCGTCCACACCCTCTATCTGTCGCCGCTGAAGGCCCTGACCACCGACGTCGAACGCAACCTGATGACGCCCATCCGCGAGATCGGGCTGAACATCCACGTCGAAAGCCGCACCGGCGACACCAAACAGTCGAAGAAGCAGCGCCAGCGCGACTTCCCGCCCGACATCCTGCTGACCACGCCGGAGCAGTTGGCCCTGTTCTGCGCCTGGGAGGGGGCGAGGGACTATTTCGCCGACCTGAAATGCGTGGTGTTGGACGAGGTCCACGCCATCTGGAGCGGCAAGCGCGGCGACCTGCTGGCGCTGGGGCTGGCGCGGTTGCAGACCTTCGCGCCGCAGATGCGGCGGGTGGCGCTGTCGGCGACAGTGGATGATCCGCAAAAGATCGCCAACTGGCTTTCTCCTTCTCCCCTCGGGGGAGAAGGTGGGCGGCGGAGCCGCTCGGATGAGGGGGCCGCTGAGAACAAACCCGACGCCGCCAGCATGGATCAGACCGCCCCCTCATCCGTCTCGCTGCGCGAGCCACCTTCTCCCCCGAGAGGAGAAGGAGTCAGGCTTGTTTTGGGCGACCCCGGAGCGCCGCCGATGATCGACGTGCTGGTGTCTGAGGGCCGCGTCCCCTGGGCCGGGCACACCGGCGTCCACGCCATCCCGGAAGTCTATGACGCCATCCGCCGCGCAGGGCTGAGCCTGATCTTCGTCAACACCCGCTGGCAAGCCGAGTTCGTCTTCCAGTCGCTGTGGGCGATCAATGAGGACGACCTGCCGATCGCCCTGCACCACGGCTCCCTGGCCGCCGAGCAGAGGCGCAAGGTCGAGGCGGCCATGGCGCGCGGCGATCTGAAGGCCGTGGTCTGCACCTCGACGCTGGATCTGGGCATAGACTGGGGCGACGTCGATCTGGTGATCCAGTTGGCTGCGCCCAAGGGGGCCAGTCGTCTGGTCCAGCGCATCGGCCGGGCCAATCACCGGCTGGACGAGCCCTCGCGCGCCCTGATGGTCCCCGCTAGCCGCTTCGAGATGCTGGAGTGCCAGGCCGCGCGCGAGGCCGTGGCCGAGAACGCCTTCGATTGGGAGCCGGAGCATACCGGCACGCTGGATACGCTGGCCCAGCACGTGATGGGCTGCGCCTGTTCGGAGCCGTTCGACCTGAGCGATCTGTTCGCCGAGGTGACGACGGCGGGGCCCTATCGCGGCCTGACCTATGAGGCGTTCGAGGAGGTAGTCGATCTGGTCGCCACCGGCGGCTATGCCCTGCGCACCTACGACCGCTTCGCCCGCATCGTGCGGACCCGCGACGGCAAATGGACCGTCCGCAACGCCCAGATGGCCCAGCGGCACCGGATGAACGTCGGCGCCATCGTGTCGGCCGCCAATCTGAACGTGCGGGTCGCGGGGCGGCGCGCGGGCGGCAAGCACCTGGTCGCAGGCCGCAAGATCGGCGAGGCAGAGGAATGGTATTTCGAGCAGATGACGCCCGGCGACACCTTCGTCTTCGGCGGTCAGGTCTGGGCCTTTCAGGGCATCGTGAAAACGGACGCCCTGGTCTCGCCCGCCGTCGATAAAGACCCGAAGATCCCCTCCTACGGCGGCTCCAAATTCCCGCTGGGCACCTCGCTGGCCGAACGGGTGCGGCGCATGGTGCAGGACCGCGACCACTGGCGCGTCCTGCCGCCCGACGTGCAGGAGTGGCTGGAACTGCAAGCGTTGCGCAGCGCCATCCCCGAAGCCGAGACCCTGCTGGTCGAGACCTTTCCGCGCGGCACGCGGCATTTCCTGGTCGCCTATCCATTCGAGGGGCGTCTGGCGCACACGACGCTGGCCATGCTGCTGACCCGGCGGCTGGATCGGATGGGCGTGGGGCCGCTGGGCTTTGTGGTGACGGACTATTCGCTGGCGATCTGGTCGATCCGGCCGATGGACGACCTCGATCTGGACGCCCTGTTCGAGCCGGACATGCTGGGCGACGATCTAGAGGCCTGGCTGGAGGAAAGCTTCATGATGAAGCGGTCATTCCGCAACTGCGCCCTGATCTCGGGCCTGATCGAGCAGCGCCAGCCGGGAGCGGAGAAGACCGGACGGCAGGTGACGTTCTCGACCGACCTGATCTACGACGTGCTGCGGCGGCATCAGCCGGACCACCTGCTGCTGAGGACGGCGCGAGCGGATGCGGCGACAGGCCTGTTGGACGTGGCGCGACTGGGCCAGCTGTTAAGCCGCATCCACGGCCGCATCGTGCACAAGAGGCTGGACCGGCCCTCGCCCTTCAGCGTGCCGGTGCTGGTGCAGATCGGGCGCGAACGGGTCGGGGGAGACGCCGCCGAAATGATCCTGGACGAAAGCGCTGAGGCCCTGATCGCCGAGGTCATGGAAGACGCGCCCGAGGCGCTAAAGGGGGCCGCGTGAAGACATCATGCGCCCTTCTCTCCTTGGGGGAGAAGGTGGCTTGCGGAGCAAGACGGATGAGGGGGACGCCAGCCGCGTGCTCGTCGTTTAGCGGCTTGCCTGCGGATACAGCCCCCTCATCCGAGCGGCTCCGCCGCCCACCTTCTCCCCCTAGGGGAGAAGGACGATGAACGACGCCTTGCGCGCGGCCCTGTCGCCCTATCGCCACCCCTGCGGCGGGCTGAGGCTGACGGTCAACGGCGAGCCTTGCGTGCTGCGCTGTTCCGGCGCCCTGTGGCTACCGACGCATAAGACCCTGATCGCCTCGGACCTGCATCTGGAGAAGGGCTCGGCCTTTGCGGCGCGCGGGCAGATGCTGCCGCCCTATGACAGCCCCGCGACCCTGGTCAGGCTCGAGGCCGAGATCGAGGCGCTGGACCCGCGCACGGTCATCCTGCTGGGCGACAGCTTCCACGATTCAAAGGCGGTGTCGCGCATGGACGGCGCTCAGCTGACGCGGCTGGAAATCTTGGCCGCCGGGCGCGACTGGATCTGGCTGGAGGGCAATCACGACCTGGACGCCCTGGCCGGCGCGCTGGCAAAGCCCTTCAAGCGCCTGCCCGGCCGAGTGGTCGAGACCCTGGCGCTGGGCGGCCTGTTCCTGATCCATGAGCCGCAGGTCGATCCGGCGCCGGGCGAAGTCGCGGGCCACCTGCATCCCGCCGCCCGCGTCGCCGCCTATGGCCGGGGCGTGCGCCGGCCCTGCTTCGTCACCGACGGGCGGCGGCTGATCCTGCCCGCCTTCGGCGCCTTCACCGGCGGGCTGGACGTGCGCGATCCCGCGATCACGGGCCTGTTTCCCGTCCCGCCGCTGACCGCCCTGCTGGGACGGGACAAGGTTCACGCCGTCGCCTTCGACCGCCTGAGCTGACCAAAGGCGACGGCGCGATCAACCTCAGCCGACGTGCGGCGTGATGATGCCCAGCGGCAGGGTGGTGACGTTCTTCACCCCGCGCGTGACGATATGGCTCTCGCAGTTGGAGACGATGCCCAGCGTCAGCAGCTTGTCGCGCAGGAACTGGTCGAAGGCGTGCATGTCGGTGGTGATGATGCGCAGGACGTAATCCTCGCGCCCCGTGATGGTGGCGCACTGCACCACTTCGGGCCAGCTTTCGACGGCCTGTTCGAAGATCTGCAGGTTGTCGCGGGTCGGCAGGCTCAGCTTGACGATGGCGTAGACTTCGAAGTCCAGGCCCAGAAGACCGGCGTCCAATAGCGTGACACGCTTGCGTATCAGGCCAGAGTCCTCCAGTCTCTTGATCCGGCGCCAGCACGGCGAGGCCGACAGGCCGACGCGATCGGCGACCTCGGCGACAGACAGGCCTGCGTCCTGTTGAAGGATGTCGAGGATGCGCGCGTCGATAGGGTCGAGGTCGTCGGCCAAAGGCTTTCTCCGAATTAGCTTTCTGCGCAATAAAATACCCCAAAACGCCATTTGGCAAGGGTATTTTTAGGAGAGCCAACAATCATACGCCATGCTATGCCCTCATCCATAAGGAAACGCGGCCGGTTCAACCGGACGGGAGGCATTGATGAAGAACACCCCGACGCTGTCGCTGCGCGTGCCGGAGCCTTCGGGTCGGCCGGGCGACACGCCTGATTTCAGCCACCTGAAGCTCGATGCGCCGGGAGCCGTCGACCGCCCGGAGGTCAGCACGGCGCCCGCCGAGATGCGCGATCTCGCCTTCCGCCTGATCCGCGTGCTGGACGATGAAGGCAAGGCCGTGGGCCCGTGGGATCCCAAGCTGGACCCTGAGACGATGCGTCGCGGCCTGAAGGCCATGATCCTGACGCGCGCCTTCGACGACCGGATGCACCGCGCCCACCGTCAGGGCAAGACCAGCTTCTATATGAAGTGCACCGGCGAAGAGGCCATCGCGGTCGCCCAGGGCATGATCCTGAGCCGCGAGGACATGGGCTTCCCCACCTATCGCCAGCAGGGCCTGTTGATCGCGCGCGACTATCCGCTCGCGACCATGATGAACCAGATTTATTCGAACGCCGAAGACCCCATCAAGGGCCGCCAGCTGCCGATCATGTATTCGGCCAAGGACTACGGCTTCTTCACCATCTCGGGCAATCTGGGCACGCAATATGTTCAGGCCGTGGGCTGGGGCATGGCCTCGGCCATCCGCGGCGACGACAAGATCGCCATCACCTGGATCGGCGACGGCTCGACGGCCGAAAGCGACTTCCACTCGGCCCTGACCTTCGCCGCCGTCTATCGCGCGCCGGTCATCCTGAACATCGTCAACAACCAGTGGGCCATCTCGTCCTTCCAGGGCATCGCCGGGGGTCTGGACACCACCTTCGCCTCCAAAGGCATCGGCTACGGCTTGCCCGCCCTGCGCGTCGACGGCAACGACTTCCTGGCCGTCTGGGCGGCGACCCAGTGGGCCGAGGAGCGCGCGCGCACCAACCAGGGCGCGACGATCATCGAGCTGTTCACCTATCGCGGCGCCCCGCACTCGACCTCGGACGACCCCAGCCGCTACCGCCCCGGCGACGAGCATGAGAAGTGGCCGCTGGGCGACCCGATCGCCCGCCTGAAGCAGCACCTGATCGGTCTGGGCGAATGGTCCGACGAACAGCAGGAAGAAGCCGAGAAGGAAGCGGTCGAGAAAGTCCGCGCCGCCGCCAAGGAATCCGAGGCCATTGGCACTCTGGGCCAATCGCGCCCCAGCGTGAAGACCATGTTCGAGGAGGTCTATGCGACCGAGGACTGGCGTCTGGTCGAACAGCGCCGCGAAGTAGGAGTCTGAGTGATGGCCGAGATCAACGACAAGATTGAAGCCGACATGGTCGACCAGAAGGACGCCCCGGCGTCGGTCGCCCCGGACGCGCCCGCTATCGCCGCGATGAACATGATCCAGGCCCTGAACTCGGCCCTGGACGTCAAGATGGCCGAAGACCCCACCGTCGTCTCCTACGGCGAGGACGCGGGCTATTTCGGCGGCGTCTTCCGCGTCACCGACCACCTGCAGAAGAAGCACGGCCTGAACCGCAGCTTCGACGCCCCGATCTCGGAATCCGGCATCGTCGGCACGGCCATCGGCATGGCCGCCTATGGCCTGCGCCCGGTCGTCGAGATCCAGTTCGCCGACTACATCTATCCGGCCTACGACCAGATCGTCTCCGAAGCGGCCAAGATGCGCTATCGCTCGGGCGGCCAGTTCACCACGCCGATGGTGGTGCGCAGCCCCTACGGCGGCGGCATCTTCGGGGGCCAGACGCACAGCCAGTCGCCCGAAAGCCTGTTCACCCACATCGCCGGTCTGAAGGTGGTGATCCCGTCCAACCCCTATGACGCCAAGGGCCTGTTGCTGGCGGCGATCGAGGACGACGATCCGGTCATCTTCTTCGAGCCCAAGCGCCTCTACAACGGCCCCTTCGACGGCTGGCACGAAAAGCCGGTCAGCCCGTGGAAGGCGCAGGAACTTGCCCAGGTTCCGACCGGCAAATACGTCGAGCCGATCGGCAAGGCCCGGGTGATGAAGGAAGGCGCCGACGTCACCATCCTGGCCTACGGCACCATGGTCTGGGTGGCGCTGGCGGGCGCCGAACATGCGGGCGTGGACGCGGAGGTCATCGACCTGCGCACCCTGGTCCCGCTGGACATCGAGGCCATCGAGGCCTCGGTCAAGAAGACCGGCCGCTGCGTCATCGTGCACGAGGCGCCGAAAACATCGGGCTTCGGCGGCGAACTAAGCGCCCTGGTTCAGGAGCGCTGCTTCTATCACCTGGAGGCGCCGGTGGCGCGCGTGACCGGCTGGGACACGCCCTATCCACACGCCTTTGAATGGGAATATTTCCCCGGACCGCAGCGGGTCGCCGACGCGCTGAAAGCCGTCATGTCGGGAGGCCGTTAAGATGGGTCGTTTCGTCTTCAAGCTGCCCGACGTGGGCGAAGGCACTGCCGAAGCCGAGCTCGTCGGCTGGCACGTCAAGGTCGGCGATACGGTCGCCGAGGATCAGATCGTCGCCGACGTCATGACCGACAAGGCCACGGTCGAACTGACCAGCCCGGTCGCGGGCGTCGTCACTGCCCTGCACGGCGAGCCCGGTCAGATGATGGCCGTGCGCGGCCCGCTGGCCGAGTTCGAGGTCGAGGGCGAAGGCAACGCCGCCGCCGACGAACCGGCCGCCGCGTCCGTCGCCGCCGCGCCGGAACCTGCTGCGGCTCCGATCGAAGCCCCCAAGGCTGAAGCCGCCCCGGCCCCGGTCGCCGCCGCTGGCGCGAACCACGTCTTCAAACTGCCCGACGTGGGCGAAGGCACGGCTGAGGCCGAACTGGTCGGCTGGCACGTCAAGGTCGGCGACGCGGTTCAGGAAGACCAGATCCTGGCCGAGGTCATGACCGACAAGGCGACGGTCGAACTGACCAGCCCCGTCTCCGGCGTCGTCGTCTCCCTGCACGGCGAAGCCGGTCAGCAGATCGCCGTCGGCGGTCCGCTGGTCAGCTTCAAGGTCGAGGGCAAGGGCAATGTCGCCGAAGCTCCCGCCGCTGCCGCGACGCCTGTCGCCAAGGCCGAGAAGGCTGCGCCGGCTCCTGTCGCCGCACCGACCGCCAAGCCTTCCGCTGCGCCCAAGGCCGACGCCAAGCCCGTTCCGGCCCTGACCGGCCGCCAGCCGGGCGAGCGCCCGCTGGCCTCGCCCGCCGTGCGCAACCGCGCGCGAGATCTGGGAATCGATCTGGTCTTCGTGCCGGGCAGCGGCCCCGCAGGCCGCATCGAGCACGCCGATCTGGACGCCTTCGTCGCGCGCGGCGGCACGTTCGCCCCGGCCACGGCCTCGGGCGGCTCGCTCTACGCCAAGGCTGAGGGTGCCAACGAAGTCCGCATCATCGGCCTGCGCCGCAAGATCGCGGAGAAGATGGCCGAGAGCGTGCGTCGCATCCCGCACATCACCTATGTCGAGGACATCGACATGACGGCGGTGGAAGAACTGCGCGCCCACCTGAACGCCCAGAACAAGGGAACCGGCCGCGCCAAGCTGAACGTCCTGCCCTTCATCGCCCGCGCCATCGTCGTGGCCCTGAAGGATCAGCCGAACATCAACGCCACCTATGACGACGAGGCGGGCGTGCTGACCCAGCACAACGCCGTCCACCTGGGCATCGCCGCCCAGACGCCGAACGGCCTGATGGTCCCGGTCGTCCGCCACGCCGAGGCGCGCGACGCCTATGACACGGCCGAGGAGATCGCCCGCGTCTCGGGCGCCGCCAAGGACGGCAGCGCCAAGCGCGAGGAGTTGTCCGGCTCGACCATCACCATCACCTCGCTGGGCACGCTCGGCGGGGTGGTGCACACGCCCATCATCAACCACCCCGAAGTCGCCATCGTCGGTCCCAACAAGATCGAGGAGCGCGTGGTGGTGCGGAACGGCCAGATGGTCGTGCGCAAGATGATGAACCTGTCCTCCAGCTTCGATCACCGCATCGTCGACGGCCACGACGCGGCGGTCTTCGTGCAGAAGATCAAGACCCTGCTGGAGAACCCGGCCACGCTCTGGATGAACTGATGACCCAGACCCTCAAGACCAAAGTCCTGATCATCGGCGCCGGAACCGGCGGCTATGTGGCGGGGATCCGTTGCGGCCAGCTGGGGCTGGAGACCGTGCTGGTGGACGCGTCGCCCGGCCTCGGCGGCACCTGCCTGAACGTCGGCTGCATCCCGTCCAAGGCCATCATCCATGCCGCAGGCAAGTTCGAGACGGTGGCCAAGGCCGCCGGCGACGGCACGCTGGGCATCACCGCCTCGACCCCGGCCATCGACCTGTCCAAGACCGTCGAGTGGAAGGACGGCGTGGTCAAGAAGCTGAACGCCGGCGTCGCCGCCCTGCTGAAGAAGGCCAAGGTCAAGGTCATCAAGGGCTGGGCCGAGTTCACCGACGCCAAGACCTGCACGGTGAAGACCGACGACGGCGACATCCGCATCACCGCCGAACACGTCATCCTGGCCACGGGGTCGGAGCCGGTCGAACTGCCCTTCCTGCCCTTCGGCGGCGACGTGATCTCGTCCACCGAGGCCCTGAACCTGCCGGAAGTGCCGAAGAAGCTAGTCGTCGTCGGCGGCGGCTACATCGGCCTGGAGCTGGGCATCGCCTTCCGCAAGCTGGGCGCCGAGGTGGCCATCGTCGAGATGGCCGAGCGCATTCTGCCGCTCTACGACAAGGCCCTGACCGACCCGGTCGCCAAATGGCTGGAGAAGCACGGCGTCCAACTGCTGCTCGGCGCCCGCGCGGGCGGCTTCGGGGACGGCAAGCTGAACGTCACCGACAAGGACGGCAACCCGATGCAGCTGGACGCCGACAAGGTGCTGGTCACCGTCGGCCGCCGCGCGCGGACCCACGGCTGGGGCCTGGAGAACATGGGCGTGGCCATGAACGGCCCGTTCGTGAAGATCGATGAACGCTGCGCCACCAGCATGAAGAACGTCTGGGCCATCGGCGACCTGACCGGCGAGCCCATGCTGGCGCACAAGGGCTCTGCCCAGGGCGAGGTCGTGGCCGAGATCATCGCCGGCCACGACCGCGTCTTCGACCCGGTCACCATCGCCGCCGTCTGCTTCACCGAGCCGGAGATCGTCTCGGCGGGCCTCGGCCCCGACGACGTCAAGGGCCGTGACGACGTGATCCAGGCCGTCTTCCCCTTCGCCGCCATCGGCCGCGCCCTGGCCATCGAGGCGGGCGAGGACGGCGGCTTCGTCCGCGTCATCGCCTCCAAGACCGACCACCGCCTGCTGGGCGTCCAGGCCGTCGGCCAGCACGTGTCGGAGCTGTCCAACAGCTTCGCCCAAATGCTGGAGATGGGCGCGGTGCTGGAGGACGTGGCCGGAACCATCCACGTCCACCCGACCCTGGGCGAAGCCTTCCACGAGGCGTCCCTGCGCGCGCTCGGCCACGCCATACATATCTAAGGGCGCTATGCTCGGGTCGCGGACCCTCGCGACTTGAGCGCAGTCGAGCAGGCCGCGGTCGTCGGCCCTTCGGGACGTCCCGACCCGACGCGGCCTGAGCACGTCTTCCTTCTCCCCTTGCGGGAGAAGGTGGCAGCCGAAGGCTGACGGATGAGGGGTCGCGCGGCGGTCTAAGCGTGCCCTTCATCCGACCTCGGAGAGACCCCTCATCCGGCCCTGACGGGCCACCTTCTCCCACAAGGGGAGAAGGAACAGCTTTACCCGCCTCGGCGTGACCGGGCGGCGAGAGGGCTGGGCGGGGCGCCGGGGCTTCGCCCGGAGAGAATTGAGCAATACCGTTTCGACGAAGGCCGACGCCCCGCGCGAAGAGTTGGACATGAGCTCGGGGCAGGCGCCGTTATTCGCGGCTACCCCCGGCGCCCATGACGGGCAGGCCGCGCGACGACGCGGTCCTGGAACGGTCCGAGTAACCCCCTCGACCCTGGCCGGAGCCTCTCTGGCGGACGGGTCGAACGCCCCGTCGCTAGGCCCCGTCGGCTCCGCGTCCCGATGTCTGCGGCCGGTCGCGCTTGCGCGCGGCGTGAGGCCGCGGAACGGCGTTGGAGGCGTTCGCCTCGTTCCGCCGCCCGCAGGACATCCTGAACCGCCCGCCCGAACCGTCGCCGCCTTCCGCTGGGGTTCCCCTTGCCCGGCGCGCGCGATGGGAGGCCGACGATCCGACACGGACCCCGTTCTCTCCGCTCCCGCCGCCGCTTCGGTTCGCCGGCCGAGCGAGCCCTCCCCTGCGACGGGACGAGGGCCAGGATGCGGGAGGCGGGAGGTGGGGCGCGTCGATCGCGGCCGGCGTCGGCCAGTCCCGCCGGATTTCAGGGATTGGCGGACCTTGATGTGAAGGCCGACGGCTTTTCCTTCTCCCCTTGTGGGAGAAGGTAGCAGGCAGAGCCTGACGGATGAGGGGTTGCGGGACGTGAACCCCATAGCCTCGCCATCAGATTTCGGAGAGACCCCTCATCCGAGCCCTTCGGGCCCACCTTCTCTCACAAGGGGAGAAGGAACAGAGAGGCCCGCTTGCCCACGGCCGACGAAAGACCGACCCTTGGCGCAAACGGGAGGCTTCGATGAGCGCGCAGACCCACTACCTGGCCGTCTTCACCAGCGACAAGACCGGCCCCAAATGGCGGGCCTGGCGCGCCATGAGCGAGGCCGAGCAGGCCGAGACGGCCCGCCTCGGCGTCGCCGCCGTCGCCGAATGGGAAGAAGCGCACCGCGACTCCATCGTCTTTCAGGGCGGCCCGCTGGGCCCGACCAAACGCATCGACGACGACGGCGCCGTGACGGACGTGGTCAACCTGCTGACCGTCTTCATGGTCGTGCGCGCCGACAGCCACGAGGCGGCGGCCCGCCTGTTCGAGAACCACCCGCATATGAACCCCTTCCCCTGCGACGGGGTGGAGGTGATGCCGGTGCTGGGGTGAGGCTCAGTGGGCGCCCGGCGGGGTCCAGTTCGGATCGGAAAACCAGTCGGCCGCGAGGTCGCGCCAGTCCGGGTTGGCCTTCTCGATCAGGGCCAGCTTCCAGTCGCGCAGCCACTTCTTGATGCGCCGCTCGCGCCGGATCGCATCCAGCATCAGGGCGTGCTGCTCGAACCAGACCAGACGAGTGCAGTCATAGGCGTCGCTGAAGCCGGGAAAGGCGCGCGTTCTGTGCTTCCACACGCGGCTTTCCAGATTGGAAGTCGAGCCGGCGTAGAGCGTCCCGTTGCGCCCGCTGGCCATGATGTAGGTCGCGATCAAGGTGCGATGGGTCGCCATGCACACAAGCTATGCCGCTCCCCCTCTTTCGTCATCCTCCGGGCCGCGCGCAGCGCGGAACCGGGGGACCCAGCGGCGCCGAAGGCGATCTAAGGGCGGCCGCCGAGCGTGGATCTTTCGCGCTCCCGCGCGCCGCTGGGTCCCCCGGTCTGCGCCGCTGACGCGGCTTGCCGGAGGATGACGAAAGAAAAAAGGGGCCGCAATGACGCGGCCCCTTTCTCGGATCGACGCTGGAAGGCGCGTTAATGCACCCGCGCCTTCCCGATCTCCAGCCCATCGCTACCCGCTGACACCGCCACCACGCTGCCGTCCTCGATCTCGCCGGCCAGCAGCTTCTTGGCCATCGGGTCGACCAGCTCCTTCTGGATGACGCGCTTCAGCGGCCTTGCGCCGTAGACCGGGTCGTAGCCCTTGTCGGCGAGCCAGGTCAGGGCGCTGTCGTCCAGGGCCAGCGTCAGGCGGCGGTCGGCCATCAGCTTCTCCAGACGCGCCAGCTGGATGCGGACGATGCCGCCCATCTGTTCGCGGCCGAGGCGGTGGAACAGGATGATCTCGTCGATGCGGTTCAGGAACTCGGGCCGGAAGTGAGCGCGGACCTGTTCCATGACCAGAGGACGGACGGCCTCGACATCCTCGCCCTCGGGCTGGTCGGCCAGAAACTGGCTGCCCAGGTTGGAGGTCATGATGATCAGGGTGTTCTTGAAGTCGATGGTGCGGCCCTGACCGTCGGTCAGGCGGCCGTCGTCCAGCACCTGAAGCAGCACGTTGAAGACGTCGGGGTGGGCCTTTTCGACCTCATCGAACAGGACGACCTGATAGGGGCGGCGGCGCACCGCCTCGGTCAGGGCGCCGCCCTCGTCATAGCCGACATAGCCCGGAGGGGCGCCGATCAGGCGGCTGACCGAGTGCTTCTCCATGTATTCGCTCATGTCGATGCGGGTGATGGCGTTATCGTCGTCGAACAGATAGCCCGCCAGCGCCTTGGTCAGCTCGGTCTTGCCGACGCCCGTGGGGCCGAGGAAGAGGAAGCTGCCCAGCGGCTTGTTCGGATCGTTCAGACCGGCGCGGGCGCGGCGCACGGCGTCGGAAACGGCGGCCAGGGCCTCGTCCTGACCCACCACGCGGCGACCCAGTTCGTCCTCCATCTTGAGCAGCTTCTCGCGCTCGCCTTCCAGCATCTTGTCGACGGGCACGCCGGTCCAGCGGCTGACGACCGCGGCGATCTGTTCAGCGTCGACGACCTCAGGCGTCAGGGGGGCGGCGACCGCCGCCGGGGATTCGGAATCCGCGAGTTGCTTCTCAAGCTGCGGGATCTGGCCATAGGCGATCTCTGAGGCGCGGCCAAGGTCGCCGGCGCGCTGGGCGGCGGCCAGTTCGGCGCGCAGGCGGTCCAGGGTCTCGCGCAGTTGGGCGCCCTGCCCCACCTTGTCCTTTTCCGACTTCCAGCGGGCGGTCATGTCGTCCGACTGGCCTTCGAGGTCGGCGATCTCGTCCTCCAGCTTTTCGAGACGTTGCTGCGAGGCGCTGTCGCTCTCCTTCTTCAGGGCCTCGCGCTCGATCTTGAGCTGGACCAGACGGCGGTCGATCTCGTCCAGCGCCTCAGGCTTGGAATCGACGGCCATGCGCACGCGCGACGCGGCCTCGTCGATCAGGTCGATGGCCTTGTCGGGCAGGAAGCGGTCGGTGATGTAGCGGTTCGACAGGGTGGCGGCGGCGACGATGGCGCTGTCGCTGATGCGCACCCCGTGGTGGACTTCGTATTTTTCCTTCAGGCCGCGCAGGATCGACACCGTGTCCTCGACGGTGGGTTCGGAGACGAAGACCGGCTGGAAGCGACGGGCCAGGGCCGCGTCCTTCTCGACGTGCTTGCGGTATTCATCGAGCGTGGTGGCGCCGACGCAGTGCAGTTCGCCGCGCGCCAGGGCGGGCTTCAGCAGGTTGGAGGCGTCCATCGCCCCGTCGCCCTTGCCCGCGCCGACCAGGGTGTGCATCTCGTCGATGAACAGGACGATCTGTCCCTCGGCGGCGGCGACCTCGTTCAGCACGGCTTTCAGCCGCTCCTCGAACTCGCCGCGGTATTTGGCGCCCGCGATCAGCGCGCCCATGTCGAGCGACAGAACCTTCTTGTCCTTCAGGCTTTCGGGCACGTCGCCGTTGACGATGCGCAGGGCCAGACCCTCGACGATGGCGGTCTTGCCGACGCCGGGTTCGCCGATCAGGACGGGGTTGTTCTTGGTGCGGCGGGCCAGCACCTGAATGGTGCGGCGGATCTCCTCATCGCGGCCGATGACCGGGTCGACCTTGCCGTCGCGCGCGGCCTCGGTCAGGTCGCGGGCGTAGCGTTTCAGGGCGTCGAAGCTGTCCTCGGCGCCCGCGCTGTCGGCGGTCTTGCCCTTGCGGATTTCGGCGACGGCGTCGTCCAGCTTCTTGGCCGTGACCCCGGCGGACTTCAGCGCCTCGGCGGCGGCGCCGCCCTCCTTGGCGATGGCGGCCAGCAGGCGTTCGGTGGTGACGAAGGCGTCGCCCGCCTTTTTCGCGGCCTCCTCGGCGGCGCTGAAGACGCGGGCGGTGTCGCCGTCCAGATAGATCTGGCCCGAGCCGCCCGAAACCTGGGGCCGCTTCTTCAGCAACCCCTCGATGACGAGTTCGACGGCGGACGGGTCTCCGCCCGCCTGATCGATCAGCTTGCGGGCCAGGCCGTCGCGCTCCTCGAGCAGCACCTTGAGCAGATGCTCGGGCGCGAACTGCTGGTGGCGGCGGGCCAGGGCCAGCGACTGGGCGGACTGGACGGCCTGTTTGGCGCGGTCGGAATAGAGGTCGAGATTCATGTCGTTCGGTTTCCCCTCGGGAGGCGGATTTCGACTCAATGCGCCCTTTCACGAAGCGACGCCTTGAGCTGTCGCAAAGGAGGTGGGTGTGGCCTATGGGACACGCAAGAGGGCCGGCTCGCGATTGATGACGCCGCCCGTCACGGCCTAGCGTGGCCGCCAGAAGAGGATGGAAATCGCCGATGCAGCCGCCCATCGATCCCACCGTGGTCGCGCCCTTCCTGGTCGCGGTCGCGCTGATGGAGCTGACCCCCGGCCCGAACATGGGGTGGCTGGCGCTGGTGTCCCTGTCGCAGGGGCGCGCGGCCGGGCTGGCCGCCGTGGTCGGCATCACCCTGGGCCTGACGCTGTGGATGGTCGCCGCCGCCTTCGGGCTGACGGAAGTGGTGCTGCGCTGGCCCGCCTTGTATCAGGCCATCCGCTGGGCGGGCGTAGGCTTCCTGCTGTGGCTGGCCTGGGACGCCTGGCGCAGCGCGGGCGACGGCGCAGGCGTCGCCCCGGTCGCGATGCGGCGACGCGCCCTGTTCCGACGCGGCCTGATCGGCAATCTGCTGAACCCCAAGGCCGCCTTGCTCTATGTGGTGCTGCTGCCCGGCTTCATGCGCCCCGACCACGGCTCGACTCTGGCGCAGGCCCTGACGCTAGGCGCGCTGCACGTTCTGGTCAGCGTCGTCGTCCACACGACCATCGTGCTGACGGCGGCGCGCGCGGGCGGCGCCCTGTTGACCCGCGCCCAGGGTCCGATGCTGCGCGCCGCCATGGCCCTGGGCCTGGTCGCCATCGCCGCCTGGACCGCCTGGGAGACGCGAGCCTGAGCGGGTCATATCCGCGTCAGCCGCCCGTCGGGCCGGTCGAGAAGTCGAACTGCTCGGGCTGGCGCCGCGGTCCTCCGCCGAAGGACCAGGTCAGGCCCAGATAGAAGGCGCGCAAATTCAGATCCTGGTCGAAACGCTCGCGGAACTGAGGCGTGTCATAGGTGGTGGCGCCGCCGAACGAGTTCAGGATGTCGCGCGCGGTGAACTGCAGGGACAGGGTGTCGCTCAGCTTGCGGCGATAGCCGAAGTTCAGCATGCCTCCGCTCTCGCGCGTGCCCTGGGCCAGAAGTTGATCGCCCTGCCAGAAGCCCATCAACTGCACGAAATCCTTAGGCGTGGCCTGCCAGTTCAAGCTGAGACGCCCTGTCAGCATCTCGCCCTCACGGTCGCGACCGCCCACGATGCCCGCAGCGTCGTTCTCCTGACGGAAAGCGTTGATGCTGGCGTTGTAGCGCAGGGTCGGGTGCAAGCGGCCGCTGGCGGTCAGTTCGATCCCCAAGTCGCGTCGAGCGCCCAGGTTCTCGGGTCGCGTCAGCAGGACGCCGCCGCCCACATCGGCCGCCACGTCGGTGAAGGCCTTGGTCGTGTCGCGGAAGTAGGCTGTGGCCTGATAGAAGCTCTGACCGCGCCGCATCTGCCACATGGCCTCAAAGCTGTCGGTCTCCTGCGGCTCCAGGTCCGGATTGCCTGAACGCAGGTTCAACGGATCGCCATAGACGACGAAAGGATTCAACTGCGACGGCTGAGGCCGCTGGATTCGCCGCGAATAGCTGCCGCGCAGCGTCTGGGTCTCGGTCAGCTGATACTGCAGGTGGAAGGTCGGATAGGCGCGGAAATAGTCCTGGGACGCGCGCACGGCGTTGGTGACGTCCTCGACCTCGATGTCCGCCTGCTCCAGGCGCAGTCCGAACTGGCCGGACAGCTTCTCGCCGAACGGCCGTTCATAGGTGGCGTATAGGGCGTGGACGATCTGCTCCGCCTCGAACCGATTGCTTTGCGACGGCACGAGGACCAGAGCCTTCTCGGACGGCCCGCGCCGCACCTCATTCTCCTGATCCGGCCGGGTGAGGTTCAGCTCATATCCCGCGCGCAGCTTGGCGCCCTCGCCCATCGGCCGGGTGTAGGCGCTGGTGAAACCGATTGTCTGCTGAGCGTTCAAACCCCGCTGAGCCTCATAAAAGGCCGGCTCTGTCGGGAGGCTGAAGATGTTGGCGGCTAGCGAGTCATTTTCATGGTCGTTGCGATCGTAGCGCAACTCATTCGACCATTCATGCCCCGAGGCGTCGAACTGGTGCAGCACCCGGCCCGTGACGCCCCAACCGTCCATTGCGAAGCCGCCCGAACCGTTGCGGGCGTAGGCGCGAGTCAGCGCCCCGGAGCCGTCGCGGGTTTCGAACAAGCCGCGAACGTCGCTGTCGACCTCGAAACGGTTGGCGCGCACCTCGCCGGTCAGCATGGTCTTGTCGGTCAATCGGTATTCGGCCGCCACCCGACCGAAGAAACCCCTCTGGGTCGAGTCGATGTTTTGAGCCGTCGTCGTCGTGCCCACGGTCGCGCCGGTGGCGTTGAGCTGTTCGCGCAGACGGTTGAAGGCCAGGCCCTGATCATCATGGCGATAGCTGAGATCGCCTGTCAGGGTCAGCTTGCCGCGTTGCCGCGAACCGCTAGCGCCGACGTTCCATCGCCCATTGTCGCCGACATTGGCGCGCAACGAGCCGGTCGTGACTGTCGCGCCCGACGCCCCCGCAGCCGCCGCGGCGGCCACCGCCGCCGGAACCGGCTTGGTGATCAGGTTGATGACCCCGCCGGAGCCCTCGGGACTGTAGGCGGCGGACGGATTGGTCATCACCTCGATGCCGGCGTAGCGATCGGCCGGCAGCTGCAGCACCGCGTCGGCGCGGTTCGGGCCCGACAGAATGGCGGAGGGACGGCCGTCGACCAGGATGGTGACATTGCCGTCGCCGCGCAGGGAGACGTTGCCCTGAGGATCGACATCGACCGAGGGCACGTTGCGCAAGGCCTCGGCCAGGGTGCCGGTCGCCGCTTGAAGATCGTCGGCCAGGCTGTAGCTGATCGAGTCGATCGACGTGCGGACATCATTGGAGCGGGCGCTGACGACGACATCGCCCACGGCCGCAGGCTGGTCATCCTTGTCAGCCTTTTGAGGCGGACTCTGGACCTGCTGTGCGCGGGCGGCTGACGGCGACGCGGGTTGCGCCGTCTGAGCGAGCGAGCCTGCCGCAGGCAAGGCCAGAACGGCGCCCAACAAGGGCGCGAACTTGTATTTCTTCATATCTGGGCGTCCTCGCACGGACGTCCCTCAACGTCCTCCAGACCGCCGATACCAGCGCCACGACGCATAACCGAGTTACATCTTTTTCATTCCGAAGGCGGGTCTGTGACCCTGATGGAACCTTAAGCGTTGCCGTGCGCTTGGAGCCCATGCTGAGCTCAAAAATGAACCCTCGGGTCTTCTGGGGGGCCAGCGCCATCGCAGGCGGGCTGCTGCTGCTCGCCCTCATGGCGCCCGCGACGTCCGACCTGTTGTTCGGACGCGCCCAGGCCTGGGTGGTGGAGACGTTCGGCTGGTTCTACGTCGCTTCGGTCGCGGGCTTCATGCTGTTCGTCGCAGCGTTGGCCCTGGGACCGACAGGGCGGCTGAAGCTGGGGCCGGACGACGCCGAGCCGGACTTCCCCTATGTCTCCTGGCTGGCCATGCTGTTCGCCGCGGGCATGGGCATCGGCCTGATGTATTTCGCCGTCGCCGAGCCGGTCCAGCACTACATCGCCCCGCCCGAGGCGCAGCCCGGCACGCTGGAAGCCGCCCGCGAGGCCATGGTCATCACCTATACCCACTGGGGCGTCCACGCCTGGGCCATCTACGCCGTGGTGGGTCTGAGCCTGGCCTATTTCGCGCACAGGAAGGGACTGCCCCTGACCATGCGGTCCAGCCTCTATCCCCTGCTGGGCAAGCGGGTGAACGGCTGGCTGGGCGACCTGGTCGACATCTTCGCCATCTGCGGCACCCTGTTCGGCATCGCCACCTCCCTGGGCTACGGCGTGGCGCAGATGACCTCGGGCCTGAACTACGTCTTCGGCCTGCCCAACGACGTGATCATGCAGGTGGGACTGATCGTCGTGGTGATGGGCGCGGCGACGATCTCGGTGCTGACCGGCGTGGACAAGGGCGTGCGGCGGCTGTCCGAGCTGAACCTGTTCATCGCCGTCTGCCTGATGCTGTTCGTGTTGATCGTGGGGCCGACGCTCTTCCTGCTGCGGGCCTATGTGCAGAATTTCGGCCTCTATCTGGACCACTTCTTCGAGCGCACCTTCACCCTCTACGCCTATGAGCCGCGCGCCTGGATGGCGGACTGGACCCTGCTCTACTGGGCCTGGTGGATCTCCTGGTCGCCGTTCGTGGGCATGTTCATCGCCCGCATCTCACGCGGACGGACGGTGCGGGAGTTCCTCATCGGCGTGCTGCTGGTGCCGTCGGGCTTCACCTTCCTGTGGATGACGGTCTTCGGCAACACCGCCATGAGCCTGGACCTGGGCGTGGCGGCGGGGGCGATCTCGGACGCGGTGCAGACGGACCTGTCGACGGCCCTGTTCCGTTTCTTCGAGTTCCTGCCGGGCACGGCGATCACCTCGGTCCTGGCCATCGCCCTGGTGGCGGTCTTCTTCGTCACCTCGGCGGACTCAGGCTCGCTGGTGATCGACACCCTGGCCTCGGGCGGGGCCGAGGAGACGCCGCGCTGGCAAAGGGTCTACTGGTGCGGAATGGAGGGGCTGACGGCGGCCCTGCTGTTGTTGGCCGGGGGCCTCGGCGCCCTGCAGGCGGCGACCCTGGTGGCGGCCCTGCCCTTCGCGGTCATCATGATCCTGGCCTGTTTCGGCCTGGCGCGGCAGATGAACGCCGACCTGAAGGGCGAGGCCGTCGAGACCGAGGCGCCGCCCCTGCGCGAACAGCTCAAGCGCATCCTGGCCCCGGCCAGCCGTCGCGACATCGACCGCCAGATCGCGCGCCACGGCTTCCCGGCGCTGGAAGAGGTGCGCGCCGCCGTCGCCGCCGAAGGGCTGGAGAACAGCGAGGTCCAGAGCGACGACAACGGCGTCTGGCTGAGAGTCGAGCACGCCAACGGACGGGACTTCCTGTATCGGCTGGGCGCGCGCTCGCGGCCCCTGCCCGCCCTGACCGCGCTGGAGGCGCCCGAAAGCCGCCGCGCCCTGGAATGGCGGCTGAGCGCCGTGACCGGCGACGGCACGCGCCCGCGCGACGTGACCGGCTTCACCCGCGCCCAGATCGTGGCGGACGTGCTGGAGCATCTGCAAAGGTGGCGGCTGGCGGCGTAGGACGCTTTACGCCCCTTGGCCCGGCGGACGGGCGGCGTTAGCGTCGCCGTTCAGTCTTCGGGAGCGTCCTTGATGTCCATCCGCCTGTCGCGCCGCGCCGCGCTGATCTCTTCCGCCGTCGGCGCCGCCGGCGCGGCCCTGCCCGCGACCGGCTGGGCCCAGACCAGCGCCGATACGCGTTCCGACGACGAGATCGCCGCCGCCGCCGACGCCTGGGTGCGGCGTTGCATGGCCGCCTGGCCGGACCAGCCCGCCGTGTCGCTGGCCCTGGTCCGCGACGGCAAGACGGTGCTGGCCAAGGGTTATGGCGTGCGCCGTCAGGGCAAAAATGAACCCGCCGACGAACATACCCTGTTCGCCATCGCGTCGAACTCCAAGAACGTCACCGCCGCCTGCCTGGCCATCCTGGTCGATGAAGGCAAGGTGAAGTGGGACGAGCCGATCCGCACCTATCTGCCCGGCTTCACCCTGTCGGACCCGATGGTGGGCGAGCGCATCACGGTGCGCGACACGCTGAGCCACCGCGCCGGTTTCGGCCTGGGCGCGGGCGATCTGCTGTTCTGGCCCAACAGCGACCGGACGCGGGCCGAGGTTCTGGCGCAGGCCGCCTTCGTGCCCATCGAGGACGGCTTCCGCGAGGATTACCACTACTGCAACCTGATGTTCGTGGTGGCGGGCGCGGTGATCGAGAAGGTCTCGGGCCTGTCGTGGGAGGTCTTCGTCCAGACCCGCATCTTCGACCGCGTGGGCATGAGCGAGAGCGTGCCCCTGGCGCGTCTGGCCGACCCGAAGAAGAGCGCCCTGCCTCACGGCCGCGTCGGCCCGCCCCTGCGCTATCAGGGGGCGATGACCCAGATCGCCGAGTCGATCGTCGAGGTGTGGAACTGGGATTCGGCGGCGGCGGCGGGCGGCATCTGCGCCAGCGCCCACGACTGGGCCAAGTGGATCGCCGTGCGCCTGAACGACGGCAAGCTGGCCGACGGCTCGCGCCTGTTCTCCGAAGCCGCCGCGAAGGAAATGTACAAGCCCAACATCGTCGTCTCCTCGTCCAACGGGCCGACGGCGGCCCTGCCGAACCGGGCCGTAGCCTCGACCTACGCCATGGGCTTGCAGGTGCAGGATTATCGCGGCGAGCGACTGGCGACCCACGGCGGCGGCTCGCCCGGCGGCATCTCGGCCACGGTGCTGATCCCCGGCCGCAAGATCGGCTTCTCGGTCTTCACCAACGCCGAAGAGAGCTTCCTGCTGCGCGCCCTGCGCTCGGGCCTGTCGGACATCGCCATGAACAAGGTCGACGTCGACTGGATCGCCGATTCCAAGCGGATTGAGGCCGAAGGGACCGAGAAGTCGCTGAAGGCCGCCGTCGAGATCGACGCCAAACAGGCGGCGGGCGCGGCCCCCTCCCTGCCGCTGGAGGCCTACGCCGGAACCTGGCGCGATCCCTGGTACGGCGACATCGTCATCGAGCCGAAGACGGAAGGGCGCGGCCGCAACCGCAAGTCCGGCCTGTGGCTGCGCTTCACCCACACCCCGGCGCTGCAAGGCTGGCTGGAGCCCTATGACGGCGAGACCTTCCGCACCCGCTTCCCCGACAAGCGCGAGGAAGACGCCTTCATCACCTTCAGCATCGCCACGGCCAAGCCCGCCACGGCGACGGTCAAGGGCGTCTCGCCGGACATCGACTTCAGCTACGACTACCAGGATCTGCGGCTGACGCGGGTCTGAACGCCCTAACCTTCCCCTTGTGGGAGAAGGTGGCCCGTCAGGGCCGGATGAGGGGTCTTGCGACGGTGGATGAGGGTGATGTGGCTGCTCGCCAGAAACCCCTCATCCGTCTCGCTTCGCGAGCCGCCTTCTCCCACAAGGTGAGAAGGGTTCAGGTCAGCGCGCCGGACGTTGGCCCGCCTCCAGGATCGGCATCCCCGCCTCGGTGGGGATGTAGATGGTCTGGCGGCCTTCCTTGCCGGCCGTCTCCTGCAGCATGTTGATGTAGGACCAGCGCAGATAGGCCTCGGGGCCGCCCAAGGCCTCGGCCATGATGCGGTTGGCCTCATTGGCGCCCTTGGCGCGCTCGATCTCGGCGGCGGCGGTCAGCTTGGCCGAGTCCAGGGCGGCCTGGGCCTCCAGCACGCGGATGCGGCGGTTCTGCACCGCCTCTTCATAGGCCGCCTTGCCCGCCATCTGCTTGGAATAGACGTTGTAGGTGGGGAAGCCGATCAGCACGACCGCCAGGACGACGGCGATGGCGATGATGGATCCGAGCGTGAGGCCGACGCCGCGCATGAGGGTGCTCCGAAGGTAAAGGCGATGAGGCGCTCAGGGTGAAGGGCGCGCCCCTGAACGGTCAAGCTGCGATCAGCGCGTCAGCTCCAGAATGTCGAGCTTGGATTCCTGCTTGGGAAAGGGAATGACCAGGCGCCAGCGTTGCGGGCCGATGCGCTCGAACACGCCCAGCTGGTCGCGCTCGGCCTGGGCGCCGTAGGCGGGGAAGCCGGTCTCGTCGCCCCAGGCCTGGGCGCCGACATAGACCAGGCGTCGATCAGTGTCGGGATAGAGCAGGCCGCGCGTGCGCTGGCTGCCCGTGGTCTTCGCCAGGATCAGGTCGCCGCCGGGCGTCAGTTCGACGCGGCAACGGAAGGCCGGATAGGCGACGTAGGCCAGACCCTGCGCCTCGCGCGCGCCCAGCTTGACGGTGCGGCAACGGTAGTCGCCCGGCGGCGGTTGAAGACGACCGGCCTGCCCGGCGTTGGGATCGACCAGGACGCCGAGAGATTCGACCTCGTCGGCGAAGCCGCGCGCCTCGGCCTCGGCGCGGGCCAGGCTCCAGGCCTGGTCGAGGCGGCCCAGCAGGCTGGCGTCGGCGGGCGCGGCGACTGCACGCCAATCGTCGCCTCCGCCCTGCTCGCCGGGAGACGGGGACGGCGCCGCAGTCCCAGGCGGAGGCGATACGGCTTCAGACGGCGCCGCCACAGGCGCATCGGGCGAAGACGCGGGCGACGGAGTCGGCGCGGCGTCGCGGTCGCAGCCGGCCAGGGCGAGGACGCCCGCGAACAGGGCGGCGGCGACGGGGCTGAAGCGCATCGGGCTCTCTACTGTCATCCCGCCCTAACGGACAGGAACGGCGACGGTTCAGCGCGACGGCGGCGCCGGGACCAATTCCAGCAGGTCGAGGTTGGATTCCGCCGCCGGCCAGGGCGTGACCAGGCGCCAGCGCCGCTCGCCGATCCGCTCCAGCACGCCGACCAGGTCGCGTTCGGGCCGCTGGCCATAGCTGCGGGCCGTCGGTTCGGACGCCAGGGCCATGGAGCCGAGGAAGACCATTTCACGGTCGTTCTCAGGGAAGAGCAGGCCTGCGGGGCGTTGCGAGCCGGTGCGCTTGATCAGCTTCAGACCGCTGGGGGTCTGTTCGATGCGGCAGGCGAACCAGCCGTAGACCACATAGCCGAGCCCGCCTTCGTCGCCCTGCGAGCCCAGCTTGACGGTGCGGCAGCGGTAGGAGCCGGGCGGCGGGGCGACGTCGGGGCGGGCGGCGTCGGGATCGATCAGTTCGCCCAAGGCCGACAGATCGCCCGAACCGGGCTGACGTCGCGCCTGTTCCAGCGCCAGACTCCAGGCGGCGGCGCGGCGCTGATAACGGTCGCGGTCCGCCGGGGTGATGACGCCGCGCCAGTCGTCCAGCACGGCGCCGACGGGCGCTTCGGGCGCGGCCGGAACCGGCGGGAGCGGCGGCGGCGGAGGCGGCGGGGGCGTCGTGGCGCAGGCCGCCAGGGCCGCCGAGCCCAGAGCCGGGCCGATCAGGGTCTTGAACAGGGGCTGGAAAGCGAGCCGGGAGGGTCGGGTCGGCGTACGCGGCATATCGGTCTTCTCAAGCGACGGGGGATCGAAAGCCCCGTTTCTCTTTAGGAAGCCGCCATGAGGCGCGGCGTCAACCCCGCCCGTCGTCGCGACCGCGTGAAGTCGTCAGGCCTGCGCCGCCTTGGGCATGGTCGGCGAAGAGGCGTCAGACGGCGCCAGAAGACGCGACAGTCCTGCGGTCAGATCGGCGAGTCCGATCGGTTTGATCAGATATTCGGCGAAGCCCGCCGCCTGCGCGCGTCGCACCTCGTCCGGGGCGATCGCCGCCGACAGCGCCATGACGGGCAGGTCGCGGGTCAGCGGCTGCTGCGCCAGGGCGGCCTTGACCGCCAGGCCCTGCCCCCCGTGCAGATCAAGATCCAGGATGACGGCGTCGGGCTGAAGGTCGCGCGCCAGGTCCGCCCCCTCCTGCGCGGTCGCTGCGACGTGGAGCTGGATCTGACCCGCCCCGTGCAGCAGATGGCGCATCAGGGCGACCGCAGCCGCGTCCTCGGCGATGTAGAGCAGGACCGCGTCCGGCAGACGCGGCAAGGGCGAGGCGGCTCGGAACTCGGCCTGAAGCTCAGCCCGCAGTTCGGCCCGAAGTTCGACCTGACGCCGAGGTGAAGCCGGCAGGCGCAGAATGAAGGCCGCGCCCTCGCCTTCCCGGCTCTCGACCGTCAGATCGCCGTCCATGGCGGCCGCCAGACGGCGCGCGGCGGCCAGGCCGACGCCCGCGCCGTCAGCCGAGGAGGCGGCGCGGCCGCGCCGGGCGAAAGGGTCGAACAGGGTTTCGATCCGGCGCGGCGACAGGCCCGGCCCGGTGTCGCGTACGGTGATCCAGACCTCCTGGGCGAGGCGGCGGCCTTCGATCACCACCGTCCCGCCGCGACGATTATGCTGCACGGCGTTGCGGATCAGACTGGTCAACACCTGATCCAGGGCGCGAGGCTCGGCCTGGACCGTCAGCCCGGCCTGAAACGGAGGCGGACGCAGATCGACCCCCGCCGCCTCGGCCTGACCGGCCAGGGACTGGCAGATGCGCCGGGCGATCAGCAAAGGGTCCAGACGTTCGCGCGCGGCCGCGACGCCCGAGGCGTCCGCAAAGGCGGTCAGCCCCTCGACCAGAGTCCGCAGGCGAGCCGCGCCATCGTGAATCTGCTCGACGGCCTGGCTCTGACGACGGCTGAGCGGCTCATTGACCGCATTGATCCGCAGCAGATCGGCGAAGCCCAATATGGCGTCGAGCGGCCCGCGCATCTCACGGCTGAAGGCGGCGAGCAGGGCCGTATGGGTGCGGCGTCCGGCCGCCTCGACCGCCTGGGCGCGAAACAGGCGCGCCTCGACGTCGCAGGCGGCGCCTTCCAGATCAGCGATGCGTCGTCGGGCGGCGGCGAGCTGGCGGTCATGCAGCCGCTGCACCGCGCGAATGCGTCCGTGGGCGCCGATCGACAGCCTGACGCCCGCGACGCCCGTCGCCAGTCCGAGGGCGATCGCCAGTAGAACGAATTCCATCACACGTCCTCCCGATAGATCGAGAGTGACGCACAAATGGTTGTATTAGAGTGAACACACCCGCGAGGGTTGTTCAGTCGCCCTATTCGTCGTCGGCGACCGTCTCAGCCTTGCGGCGCGGACGGCGGGTGCGCGGGGCGGGCGTCTCGTCGTCCTGGGCCGCTTCCTCGATCGCCGCGGGGCGGGTCAGGAAGCCCGGCAGAGCCGCGGCGTCGTCGCCGGCCGCCTCATCCTTGGCCGCAGCGGCGCGAGGACGGCGCGGGGCGCGCGGCGCCTTGGCGACCGGCGCGTCGGCGTCCGCCCCGGCCTCGACGGCGGGCGCCTCATGCGCACGCTCTTCGGTCGGAACCTCGGACGCCGGGCCGCCGTCCTGACCGGATTCATCGGCGTCGGCGATCTCGGATTCGCCGTTCTCGAAACGACGGTTGCGCTCCTCGCGGCGGCGCTCCCAACGCTCGCGACGGGATTCGCGGCGGCCGCCTTCGCGGTTGTCGCCGTCGCCGTTTTCACGCGGTTCGCGGGGTTCACGAGGCTCACGGGGCTCGCGGTCGCGGTTGGCCTCGCGCTCGGCGCGTTCAGCCTGACGGCGAGCCTCTTCCTCGACGCGGCGCTCCTCGGCCTGCTGGGCGGCGATGATGGCCGCCGCCTGGGCGCCCGACTCGTCCTCGAAGTCGATGTCGAAGCCCTGGCCAGCCTGTTCGCGCTGGGCGATCTCGCTGACCGAGCGCTGCGGCTGGAGCGCGCGCAGGACGCGGAAATAGTGTTCGGCGTGCTGGGTGTAGTTTTCGGCCAGAACGCGGTCGCCGGCGGCCGCGGCGTCGCGGGCCAGCTGCATATAGCGTTCATAGACGGTCTGGGCGTTGCCCCGGACCTTGATGTTCTCGGGACCTTGCGAGTCCCACGAACGGTTCGGATTGGTCGCGTTGGCGTTATTGCCGCCGCCGGGCTTACGGTTGCGTCCGCGTTGACGCTTCATGCCCTTGAAATCTCTCATCGGAGCTTACCGTGTTGGTGCGGGCCGCCGTCGCAGAAGACGGGCGAGACCCTGTTCGTCGTTCCGTTCGTTCGGGGCCGATCCCCGGTGCGAGCTGTTCGGAAAACCGTGCGTCCCCCGTGGTCCGCCACGTCCGTCTGAGGGGCGCGGCCGTCACTGAACTCCGACACGCTTAATCGAGCGAACCGGCTCGAAAAGGGTGCGTCTGAGTGGGGAACACCACGGACTTAGCGCGCGCCGAGACGCTTTCCAAGGGTTTTTATTGCAACGGCGCTTCGGCTTCGGGGATCGGGCCCACGCGCGGGTCCGGGCCGTTGGTGACGACGCGGTCGCGATCCGACAGATCCTTCACGACCTTGACGTCGGTGAAGCCCGCCGCTTCGAACAGGGCCTTGACCGCCTCGCCCTGGTCCCAGCCGATCTCGACGGCGAAGACGCCTTGCGGGCGCAGGATGCGGGCGATCTCGGGCGCCAGGTCGCGATAGGGCTGCAGTCCGTCAGGGCCGCCGTCCAGCGCCAGATGCGGATCGTGCTCGCGCACCTCGGGGTCCAGACCGGCGATGTCCGCGGTCGGGATATAGGGCGGGTTGGACACCACCAGGTCGAAGCTGTCGTCGGCGAAGCCCGCCGCCCAGTCGGTGCGCATGAAGGTGCAGCGGTGGTTCAGGTCCAGATTGGCCGCGTTCTCGCGCGCCACGGCGATGGCCTCGGTCGAGATGTCGGTGCCAACGCCGCGCGCGCCGCGCCGCTCGGCCAGGGCGGCCAGCAGGATGGCGCCCGAGCCCGTGCCCAGGTCGGCCATGTCGAAGGCGGTGTTGGGCGGGAAGGCGCGGACGATGACGTCCACCACCGTCTCGGTGTCGGGGCGCGGGCTGAGCACGTCGGGGGTGACGTTCAGCATGATCTTCCAGAAGCCCTTGCGGCCCAGAATGCGCGACACCGGCTCGCGGCGCAGGCGACGATCCACCATGGCGTCCAGCGCCAGGGTTTGCTCAGGCGAGAGCGCACGGTAGGGGTCGTTCAGGATGTCGACGCGGCCTGCGCCCGTCGCCGCCTCGAGCATCAGGCGGGCGTCGATGGAGGGGCTGTCGATGCCGGCGGCCTTCAGGCGCGCCTGGGCGCCTTTCCAGGCGGTCAGCAGGGTCGGTTGGGGGTTCTGATCGGACATTCCGGGTGATTGGGGTCTGCGACGGATGATTTCAAGACGGAACGGCCGGCTAGCGTGGCCGTTGAAGGGCGAATGGGGATGAAACCACAGTCGAATCATCGCGCGTCTCGCGCCCGGAAGCGTCGTCCGGCGCGTCGCGCGCCCGGCGCGGCCGGCGGGCTGCTGCGCTATCTGGCCGCAGCGGCGGGCGGACTGGCGACGGGCGCGACGGCGGCCCACCTGCTCTACACTCAAGGCCACCGCTTCGGCCTGGAGTTGCGGCCCCCGCGTCCCGAGCCCCTGCCCCCGCGCGACCCCACGCCCGAAGACTATGACGCCGAAGAGCCCGGGCGCGGCCGCCTGGCCCAACGGCCGTTGCATATCCCGCACAAGGGCTGGGTCGACATCCTGTGGCGCACGGTCATGGGCTATTTCGGCGATCGCGTCGGCTTCGTCGCCGGGGGCGTGACCTTCTTCCTGCTGCTGGCCCTGTTCCCGACGCTGGGCGCCTTCGTCACCATCTACGGCCTGTTCGCCGATCCGGCCGACGCCTGGGGCCAACTCAGCTTCCTTTATGAGGTGCTGCCGTCGAACGTGGCTCAGTTTCTCGGAGCAGAGATGACGCGGCTGGCGGGCAGCTCCACCGGCCAGCTGACCTTCACCCTGATCTGGACCCTGCTGCTGACGCTGTGGGCGGCCAACGGGGGGATCAAGACCCTCTTCTACGGCCTGAACCTCGCCTATCACGAGGTCGAGCGGCGCAATATCGTCATCTACAACCTGGTGTGCATGGGCTTCACCGTCTCGGCCATGGCGGCGGTGATGCTGAGCTCGGCCCTGGTGGTCGGCGTGCCCGTGGTGCTGGCCGTGTTCGGCCTGGAGGACGAGTGGGCCTATCTGGCGCCGCTGCGCTGGCCCCTGTTGTTCCTAGGCTATGCCGGGGCGCTGGCCCTGATCTATCGTTACGGGCCGAGCCGGGCGCGGGCGCGCTGGCGCTGGCTGACGCCGGGGGCCCTGTTCGCGGCCAGCCTGAGCCTGCTGGTGTCCTTCCTGTTCAGTTGGTTCCTGACCACCTTCGTGCGCACCGATTCCTACGGCCCGCTGGCGGCGGCCATGGGCTTTCTGCTGTGGACCTGGTTCTCGGTGCAGGTGATCCTGATGGGCGCGCGGCTGAACGCCGAGATCGAACACCAGACCGCGCTGGACACCACCACGGGCGCGCCCCGGCCGCTCGGCGAGCGCGGCGCTGTGATGGCCGATTCGGTCGGTCCCCGGCGCGGCAATCCCGCCGCCCTGGCCTTCACCCTGAAATACGCCGAGGCGCTGGGCGATCGAGTGATGCGGCGGCGGATGAAGAGACGGAGGCCCTAAGCGGGCCGTCGCGCCCGCAGGGCCTGGATGATGGTGCCGTCGTCCAGCCAGTCCAGTTCGCCGCCGACGGGGACGCCGCGCGCCAGGGAGGTCACCTGCACCCCCGCCGCCGACAGGCGTTCGGCCAGATAGTGCGCCGTGGTCTGGCCGTCGACCGTGGCGGGCAGGGCTAGCACGACCTCCTTCGCCTCTCCGCCCTTCGCGCGGCCGATCAGTTCGGCGATGCGCAGTTGTTCGGGGCCGACGCCGTCCAGCGCCGACAGCAGGCCGCCCAGGACGTGATACTTGCCGCGAAAGGCGCCCGACCGCTCCATGGCCCACAGGGCGCCGGCCTCCTCGACCACGCAGATCAGGGCGTTGTCGCGGCTCTGGTCCGCACAGACCGAGCAGGGATCGCGCGTATCGGGCGAGCCGCAGACCGAGCAGTTGACCACCTTGTCCGCCGTCTCGGCCAGGGAGGCGGCCAGCGGGACCAGCAGCTGCTCGCGCCGCTTCAGCAGGGCCAGGGCCGCGCGCCGGGCCGAGCGCGGGCCCATGCCCGGCAGCTTGGCCAGCAGGCTGATGAGCCGTTCGATTTCCGGCCCGGCGGATGCGGCCATCAGAAGAGTTTCGGCATTCCGGGGATGTTCATCCCGGCCATCGGCCCGGCGGCGTCGCGCATCAGGGCGTTGTTGATCTCGTCCAGCTTGCGCTTGGCGTCGGCGTGGGCGGCGACGATCAGGTCGGCCAGGATCTCGCCCTCGCCGGGCGCCATCAGGCTGTCGTCGATCTTCACCGAGGTGATCTCGCCGGGGCCTTTCAGGGCGATGGTCACAAGGCCGCCGCCCGAGGTGCCCTCGGCGGTGGATTCGGCCATTTTCGCCTGGGCGTCCTGCAGCTTCTGCTGCATCGCCTGGGCCTGTTGCATCAGGGCGTTGAGGTCTTTCATACGCCCTAGATAGGGCCAAGCGCCGCGCGGCTCCAGACCCTGACGAAGAAAGCCTGTCGCGCACGCCGTCTCCACATTCGTCACAAAATCGGTTGCCGATCTCTTGACGACGGAGTCGCGCAAGCCTAATTGGTCACACCTGAAGTTACCAATCAGTTTTCTGGAGAAGCCCTGATGGCCTTTGACGCCCTTTCCGCCCGCGACCTTCCGGTTTCCGACGCCGTTCTGGCCCAGTTGTTCACCGAGGCGCGCACGCGCAACGGCTGGAGCGACCGCCCCGTGTCCGAAGACCTGATCCGCAAGCTGTATGACCTGACCAAGTTCGGCCCGACGGCGGTCAACATGACCCCGGCCCGCTTCGTCTTCATCACCTCGCCCGAGGCCAAGGCCCGGCTGTCGACGCACATGGCCGAAGGCAACCGCGCCAAGACCCTGGCCGCGCCGGTCAATCTGATCATCGCCCAGGACATCGATTTCCACGACACCCTGCCCAAGCTGTTCCCGCACGCGCCGGGCGCCCGCGACTGGTTCCTGGACGAGGCCGGTCGTCGTGAAGCCGCCTTCCGCAACGCCTCGCTGCAGGGCGGCTATCTGACCATCGCCGCGCGCGCCCTGGGCCTGGACGTGGGTCCGATGTCGGGCTTCGACGCGGCGGGGGTGAAGGCCGAGTTCTTCCCCGACAGCAATGTCGAGCCGAACTTCATCATGAACCTGGGCTACGGCACGGACGAGAACCTGTTCCCCCGCTCGCCCCGCCTCGACTTCGAAGAAGCGGCCCAGATCCTGTAAGGTCGTCGCCCTCGGGCTCGCCCCGAGGGCCTAGCCCTCGCCCCGCGCCCAGGTCTCCAGCAGCCGCCGTGCGATGGCGTAGGGCGGCGGGGCCTGGATGGTCGGGTGGGTCTCGTCCAGAACGGCGCGCGCCTCGCTGCGGGTCAGCCAGGCGACGGCCTCCAGCTCGGTCTGGTCCGGCGCGGCCTCGTCGGTCGTGACCTCGGCGATCAGGCCGATCATCAGCTGGGCCGGGAAGGGCCAGGGCTGGCTGGAGTGGTAGCGTACGTCCGACACCGTCAGCCCCGCCTCCTCCATCACCTCGCGGGCGCAGGCCTCCTCGATCGCCTCGCCCGGCTCCATGAAGCCCGCCAGCGCCGACATGCGACCGGCGGGCCAAGCGGCCTGACGGCCCAGCAGGCAGCGCGGCTCAGCCCCGCCCTTGTAGACAGGAAGCATGATGACGACCGGATCGACGCGCGGGAAATGCTCGGTCCCGCAAGCCGGACAGACGCGCTTCCACCCGCCGGACGCCTGATCCGACGCCTTGCCGCAGGCGGCGCAGAAGCCGTGACGACGGCGCCAGTCGAACAGGCTTTTGGCCGTGGCGGCGATGCCGGCGTCGGCCTCGGGCAGGACGACCGCCGCCTCGCGCATTTCGACGAAACGACCAAGCCCCCCGGCCGGGCCGCTGGTCGGGTCGATGGAGCCCTCGAACTCGGCGGCGAAGACCGGCGCCCCCTTCCACAGCCCCAGGAAGACGTCGCGGTCGCGCGCCAGGTCGCGCGCATGGCCCAGCGACAGCCAGACCAGCCGCTCGCCCCCCTCATGGGTTTCGACCAAGGGACGACCTTCCCACAGGATCATGGCCAGGGCTTCGGGATTGGCCTCCTGCTCGGCCAGCCAGGCGGCGTCGTTGCGAAGGTCGCCGGAACGGTCGAGCGGATTGCCGGAAAAGACGTTGCGATAGGGCATGACGCTACATAGCCCCGACAGCACGTGCAGGGGAGGGCTTGATTCCCGCGCCGTCCGCCGTCATATCCCCTCTCGGAGATCGCGGGCGAAGGCTTCGCCAACCTGGTCAGGGCCGGAAGGCAGCAGCCACAACGAATTCCCCTTCGGGTCGCGGTCTCCACCTTATTTTTAGGGCGCTATGTTCGCGCCGCGGGCGCTCACGACTTGAGCGCTTTTTTTATGCGCCGTTTTTAGTGCGCTATCGCTCGGCTCGCGGAGCCTCGCTGCTTGAGCGCACGATCCCCGACTTCTGCGCCGCACCTGTACCTGCATCTCCGCCGTCATCCTCGGGCTTGACCCGAGGATCGAGTTAAACGGCGTGCTCTGTCTTGCCGATGCCCCGCAGACAGATGGCCCGATCCTCGGGTCAAGCCCGAGGATGACAGCGAGGGAGGGGCGAACGGCGGCGTGGAAGGCCCGTCGTGCAAGCTTCACGGAACCGGGCCGCGCCTCATTCGCTGAAAGGGCTTCGATCCCCACGATCAGGAGCAGGCGAATGAGCATTCTCGGCAAGATTCTCGGCGGCGTCTTCAGGAAGAAGGAGGCCCCGGCGGCGGCGCCCGCAGCCCCCGCGCCCGAAGCGGCGG
Source organism: Brevundimonas sp. RM1 (assembly GCF_052907225.1). NCBI lineage: Bacteria > Pseudomonadati > Pseudomonadota > Alphaproteobacteria > Caulobacterales > Caulobacteraceae > Brevundimonas > Brevundimonas sp. RM1. Next base: position 91,421 of record NZ_JBRERY010000003.1, on the reverse strand, counting down.
CCCCGACCCCGGCGCCCGCGCCCACAGCCGCCGCCGTCGCGCCCCAGCCCGCGGCCGAGGTCGATGTCGCCGGCATCCTCGACTTCATGAACGAGCAGCGCGCGCAGAAGCTGAACTGGCGCACCTCCATCGTCGATCTGATGAAGCTGATCGGCCTGGAATCCTCGCTGGCCGAGCGCAAGGAGCTGGCCGACGAACTGGGCTACACCGGCGACAAATCAGACAGCGCCAGCATGAACATCTGGCTGCACAAGCAGGTGATCCAGAAGATCCGCGACAACGGCGGCCAACTGCCCACCGATCTCTGAGCCTCTCTGCGGCGCGAGGGGGTGCGCGACAGCGCCCCTTCGCGCTAAGACAGGACCATGAGCGACGCCGATCACAGTCTCGATGGTCCTCCGTGGGAGGAAGACGCGCCCGAAGTCGAGGAGCGCGACCCCAACACCGACGACATGTTCGGCGCCCCGCCCCCCGTCGCGGCGGCCGAACCCGCGCCTGAACCGAAGGCGGAGCCCGCGCCTGCGCCCGCTCCCAAGCCGTTCGAAGCGCCGCCCGCCGAGGGCGAGGCCTACACCGTCCTGGCCCGCAAATACCGGCCGCGCGCGTTCGAGGATCTAATCGGGCAGGAGGCGATGGTCCGCACCCTGACCAACGCCTTCGCCACCGGGCGGATCGCCCACGCCTTCATGCTGACCGGGGTGCGGGGCGTCGGCAAGACGACGACGGCCCGCCTGCTGGCTCGCGCGCTCAACAACGAAACCGAGACCATCGACAAGCCGTCCCTGGCCCTGAGCCCCACAGGGCGGCACGACGCCGCCATCATGGCGGGCCAGCACATGGACGTGATGGAGATGGACGCCGCGTCGCACACCGGCGTCAACGACATCCGCGACATCCTGGAAAGCGTCCGCTACGCGCCGGTCGAGGCTCGTTACAAGGTCTATGTGCTGGACGAGGTCCACATGCTGTCGACGCAGGCGTTCAACGCCCTGCTGAAGACGCTGGAGGAGCCGCCGCCCCACGCGAAGTTCATCTTCGCCACCACCGAGATCCGCAAGGTGCCGGTGACCATTCTGAGCCGCTGCCAGCGTTTCGACCTGCGCCGCGTGGAGCCTGAGGTTCTGGTCGGCCATCTGGGCCGCGTCGCCGAGCGCGAAGGCATGAAGATCGAGCAGGAGGCGCTGGCGCTGATCTCGCGCGCGGCCGAAGGGTCTGTGCGCGACGGCCTGTCGCTGCTGGATCAGGCGCTGGTTCAGGCCGAGCGCGGCGCGGTGGTCGAGACGGCCACGGTGCGCGACATGCTGGGCCTGGCCGACCGCACCCAGACCATCGCCCTGTTCGAACAGACCATGGCGGGCAAGACGGCCGAGGCCCTGACGACCTTCCGCACCCTTTACGGCTACGGCGCCGATCCGGTGCAGGTGGCCAACGACCTGCTGGAGCACTGCCACGCGGCCTCGGTCGCCAAGATGCTGGGGCCGAACGCCACCCGCCTGCCCGGCGATCAGGCGCAGAAGCTGGCGGCGCTGGGCGCGGCCATCTCGGCCGGGACGCTGTCGCGGACCTGGCAGATGCTGCTGAAGGCGCTGGACGAGGTGCGGCGCGCGCCCAATCCCGCCGATGCGGTGGAGATGGCCATCGTGCGTCTGGCCTACGCCGCCGACCTGCCCGGACCGGAAGAGGCGCTGAAGGCGATCCAGTCGGGCGGCGTCCCCGGCGGCGGGACCGGCCCTCGCGGCGGCGGCTCAGGCGGAGGAGGCGGCGGCGCCTCGGCCATGCTGGCGGCGCGGCCGATGGCGGCGCCCGCCCTGCCGGACCCGCAGAGCTTCGAGGCCGTGGTCGCCCTGATCGGCGAGAAGCGCGAGATCACCCTGCAGATGGACGTGGAGCGCTACGTCCGCGTGGTCAGCTTCCGTCCCGGCGCCATCACCTATGAACCGGCCGAGGGCTCGCCCCATGATCTGGCGCGGCGTCTGGCCGGGCGGCTCAAGGAATGGACCGGCCGCACCTGGCTGATCGCCGCCAACGGACAGGGCGGCGGCGAGACCCTGATCGAGGTCGAGAAGAAGGCCCGCGCCGCCCGCCGCGCGGCGGTCGAGGCCGACCCCTTCGTGGTGTCGATCATGCAGGCCTTCCCCGGCGCCGAGATCAAGGAGATCGTCACCCTGGCCCCGGCCGTCGAGATGCCCGCCATCCCCGACGACGGCGAGGCGGGCGACGACGACTGATCAGGCCAGCGCCCGCGCCGCCTCCAGGTCCGCCGGGTTGTCCACGGACAGCGGCGCCGCTTCGATCACCGAAGCCCAGATCTGCAGCCCCATCTCCAGGGCGCGCAGCTGCTCCAGCTTTTCGCGCTTCTCCAGCGGCGACGGCGGGGCGGCGCAGAAGCGGGCCAGGGCTTCACGCCGATAGCCGTAGATGCCGACATGGCGCCAGACAGGGCCGTCGCCGTACAGGGTCGAGCGGGTGAAGTAGAGGGCGCGGCCGCTCGTCCCGCCGTCCGGCAGGGCCAGCACCGCCTTGACCACATCGGGATTGGCCCGGTCCGAGACGTCCGCCTCGGTCGCGACCAGGGTGGCGATGTCGCAGGCTGATTCGCGCGCCAGCAGCGTGGCGCAGGCTTTCGCCAGGTCCGGCGAGGCGAACGGCATGTCGCCCTGGATGTTGATGACCACCTCATGGGCGCCGTCGGGATCGACCGCCTGGGCGGCCGCCAGGATGCGGTCCGAACCGCTGGGCAGGTCGGGATCGGTCAGCACCGCCTCGCCGCCCGCCGCCTGCACCGCCGCGACGATCTCCGGATCGCCCGCCGCCACGGCGACGCGGAAACCCGAAGCCATGGCCTGCTCCCACGCCCGCACGATCATCGGCTTGCCGCCGATGTCCGCCAGGGGTTTGCCGGGCAGACGGGTGGCCGCCATGCGAGCGGGTATCATTATCAGCGGATTCATGGTCGCCAAGCGCCTTGAAAGCGCCCGGAAGCGTCCGGGCCGGTTGCGAAGGTCGCGCTAGCGTGTAAGAGACGCCCACGCAAGAATACGCCTGAACGCCGCTTCGCGGTTGGGGGGCTCACCTAGAGACGGGATGCGACGACGCGGAATGAGCGGCGATCTGAAGTGGAACAAGATTATGGGCGCGTGCCTGGGCACCGCCTTTGCGATCCTGGTGGTCCAGCAGGTTTCGGGCATGGTCTACCACACCAAGCAGCCCGAGAAGATGGGCTACTTCGTCGACGCGCCGGATGAAGCGGCTGCGGGCGCGGCCGAAGCCGCCCTGCCGATCGACTGGGGCACGGTCCTGCCGACCGCCGACCTGGCCGCCGGTGAAGCCGCCTTCGCGCGCTGCCAGGCCTGCCACACCGTCAACTCGGGCGGCGCCGACGGCATCGGCCCGAACCTGTTCGCCGTGGTCGGCGGCCCCGCCATGCACCGCGCGGGCTTCGCCTATTCGGACGCCATGGCCAAGCACAAGGCCGAAGCCCCGACCTGGAACTATGACGAGCTGGATCACTTCATCAACGCGCCGGGCCGCTATGTGCCGGGCACCAAGATGTCCTTCGCCGGCATCCGCGACGAGAAGACCCGCATCAACCTGATCGCCTGGCTGCGCACGCAAGGCTCGGCTGGTTTCGCCATCCCGGCGCCGGACCCCGCCCGTCAGCCGGGCGCCGCCGCCCCGGCCGCCGCCGAAGGCGAGGCTCCGGCTGCTGAAGGCGCCGCCGCGACCGAAGCCGGCGCCGCTCCGGCCGAGGCGCCCGCCGCCGACGCCGCCGCGACCCAGGCGACGCCTCCGACTCCGAAAGCCTAAGGGCGAGCGGACACGACAGACGACGGAAAGGCGGCCTTCGGGTCGCCTTTCTTCGTTTCAGGATCAGGCTTTAGCGTTTCAGACCCGGCGGAAAATCGCTGAGGCGAAGCCGTCGGCGGTCAGGCGGGCCTCGACCTCGGCCAGGGTCTCGACCACCACGCCGCCGCGCGCGCCCGTCGCGTGGATGATGCGCTCGGCGTCCAGCATCAGGGCCGAATGGCCGGTCCAGTCGCCCTCGGCCTGCGACAGCCAGATCGCCAGGTCGCCGCGCTGGGCGTCCTCGCGCGACACGGCGCGGCCGAGACCGGCCTGCTCGTCCGCGCGGCGCGGGCCGGGCCGGCCGCAGGCCAGCAGAGCCTGCTGCACCAGGCCCGAACAGTCGGTCTCCAGCGAGGAACGGGCGCCCAGGGCGTGCGGACGGCCCAGCAAGCGCTCGGCCACCGCTACCAGGTCGCGCTCGAACGCGCCGATGGATTCCAGGTCGCTATCGGCCAGGCCCTGAGCGTCGTCGCCGATCAAGGCGTTCAGCGGCAGGGCGGCGGAAACGGAGGCGACGCGGCGCGTCGCCAGGGGCGCGCCGGGCGCCAGGGCCTCCAGCGAGACCCAGCCGACCACGCCGTCGCGTCGGGCGCGGCCCCAGGCGCGATCCTGACGGCGCTCCAGCACGTCGAAAGCCTCGCCGAACAGCAGCTGATCGATGCGCTGACCATCGTCGGCGACGATGTCGGCGACCGGCAGGCGGCAATGGGCGGGATCGGTCCGGCGATAGGCCTCGGCCCGCATCAGGCCTTCCAGCGCCTGCTCGGCCAGCACCACGCGATCCCCGTCCCGCAGGATCAGGGGCGCGCCAGGCGGCAGCAGGGCCAGGACATCGGTCAAGCGGCGGTCTCTAGACGGCTCGGACAATTCGAGCCGCCCACCCTAGGCGCCGATCCCGAAGGGGGCGTTAACAGCCTTGGCTATTTGACGAATTTGTCGCTGAGGTAGCGGAAGCAGGCGCGGATGGCCTGGGCCTCGCCGCCTTCGGGCCAGCCGGGCCGGGCGCGCGGATTCCAGGCGAAGACGTCCATGTGCGCCCAGCTGCCCGTCGTCGGGGCGAACTTCTGCAGGAACAGGGCCGCCGTCACCGACCCGGCCTGGGCCCAGGCGGCGGAATCGTTGCGTACATCGGCGATCTCGCTGTCCAGCGAGGCGCGATAGCCCGCCCACAGAGGCATCCGCCACAGGGGGTCGCCCACGGCCCGACCGGCGTTCAGCACGCCCTCGGCCAGGGCGTCGTCGTCGGTGTAGAGCGGCGGCAGTTCGGGACCGAGGGCGATGCGGGCGGCTCCGGTCAGGGTGGCGAAGTCCAGCGTCAGATCCGGCTGATGCTCGCCCGCCCGCGTCAGGACGTCGGCCAGGATCAGGCGGCCTTCGGCGTCGGTGTTGCCGATCTCGATGGTCAGGCCCTTGCGGCTGTTCAGGATGTCGCCCGGCCGGAAGGCGTCGGCCGACACGGCGTTCTCGACCGCCGCCACCAGCACCACCAGCCGCACCGGCAGACCGGCCTGCATGATCAGGCGGCCCAGCGCCAGGGCGTGGGCGGCGCCGCCCATGTCCTTCTTCATGTTGCGCATCCCGGCGGCGCCCTTGAGGTCCAGACCGCCGGTGTCGAACACCACCCCCTTGCCGACCAGGGCCACCAGCGGCCGGTCCGCCTTGTCCAGATTCCAGCCGATCTCCAGAACGCGCGGCGCGCGGTGCGGGGCTGCGGCGCGGCCGACCGCGTGAACGGCCGGATAGTTGTCCTCCAGCAGGGCGTCGCCGGTGGTGACGGTCAGGCTCGCGCCCGCGCCCTCGGCGATCTCGCGCGCGATGGTTTCGAGTTGCAGCGGCCCCATGTCGGCGGCGGGAGTGTCGACCATTTCGCGGGTCAGGGCGCAGGCGGCGGCGATGTTCAGCGTCGCCGTCAGGTCGAGGCCGTCCGGCGCGACCAGACGCGCGCGCCCGCGCTCGGGCCGGGCCTTGTAGCGGTCGAACAGATAGCCCCCCAGCGCAAAGGCCAGCGCCGCCAGATGCGCCGCCTCGCCCTCGACGCCCTCCAGCCGCCAGTCGCCCGCGGGCAGGCGCGTCGGCAGGCCGCGCGCCGTCATGGGCTCGAAGGCCTCGCCCGCGCCGAACAGGGCCTGCTCCGGCGCGCCGTCGGCGGTGGGGACCACCAGCAGCTGGCCTGTCTTGCCGGTGAAGCCGTTGGCCTCGGCCCAAGCGGCGATGCGCCCCTCCAGCGCCGCGCCCGCCTTGACGATGCGAACCGGGCGCGCGGTCGCGGAAGCGGCGATCAGCAGTTGGGACTGAGGGGACATGAGGGCGACCTTTCCGACGCTTAACGCCGATTAACCAAACCTTGACCCGTCGGCGCGACCATAAGGGCAGAACCGCCACGGACCCCTTCCATGTCGCGCAACGCCGCCCTCGCCGCAACCGTCAGCCTGATGCTTCTGGCCGTCGCCGCCCCGGCCCTGAGCCAGACCGCGCCCGCAGCGCGCGCCCCCGCCGACGCCGCGACGCGGGCGGGCTATGATCGGGCCGACGCCCTCAGCCGCTCGGTGTTCTGGACCCAGGAGCAGCAGCTCAATCCGATGGACCCGGTCGCCGGGGTCAAGCTGGCCCAGGCCCTGCGCGAGCTGGGCCAGTTCGATCAGGCCGCCGAGACGGCGCAGGGCGTTCTGGTCGTCCAGCCCGCCAATGTCGAGGCCATGCTGGAGGTCGGCCGCGCCCACATCGCGCGCGGTCAGGCCTTCTACGGCATCGCCGCGCTGGAACAGGCCAAGGCCGCCGCGCCGCGCGACTGGCGGCCCCTGTCGCTGCTGGGCGTGGCCTATCAGCAGGTGCGCCGCCCCGACGACGCCAAGGCCGCGTGGAACGAGGCCCTGCGCCTGTCGCCCGACAACGCCGACGTCCTGACCAACGCCGCCATCGCCCGCATCGGCGAGGGCGACGCGCCCTCGGCCGAGATCCTGCTGCGTCGCGCCGCCGCCCAGCCGGGCGCCGGGCTGCAGGTGCGCCAGAACCTGGCCCTGGCGCTGGGCCTGCAGGGCAAGACCGCCGAGGCCGAGGCCATCCTGCGCCGCGACCTGCCGCCGGAAGCGGCCGACCAGAACCTGCGCTGGCTGGCCGCGCGGATGCAGCCGGGGCTGAGCGCGGCGGCAGTCGCCCCCGCGCTCGGTGAAGCGTCGCCGACGGCGCGGACGTGGTCATCGTTGCAGGGCGGATAGGTTCACCCCGCTCAAATACTGCCGTCATCCTCGGGCTTGACCCGAGGATCGGACCATCCGCCTACGCCTCCTTGGACAGGTCACGCGCCCCGCCACGCTCGATCCTCGGGTCAAGCCCGAGGATGACGGCGGGGTGGAGCAAGGCCCACGCGACCGAGGGAGAAGCGTCGCCTCTCTTCACCTTCTGCCCTTGAGGGCCTATCTTCATCCCGTGATCGACGACCTTTACAGCGCGCGCATCCTGTCGCTGGCGGCCAACCTGCCGCACAGCGGGCGCCTGCCTGCGCCCGAAGGCTCGGCCGAGCGGGTCGCCAAGCTGTGCGGGTCGAAGGCCATCGTCGACGTGGTGCTGGACGCCGACGGCCGCGTCAGCGGCTTCGCCCAGACGGTCAAGGCCTGCGCCCTGGGCCAGGCGGCGGCGGGCGTGGTCGGGGAAAATGTCCTCGGCGCCTCGGTTCAGGAGATCGAAGCCGCGCGCGACTCCCTGTCCGCCATGCTGAAATCCGGCGGCGACGGTCCCGAGGGCCGCTTCGAAGCCTTACGCGTGCTGAAGCAGGTCGCCGACTATCCCGCGCGCCACGCCTCGACCATGGTGGCGTTGGAGGCGACGCTGGACGCCGTGAAGCAGGCGCTGGAAAAACACCACAGCGATACGCGAACTCGCCTCGCCGGCGCGGCCTGAACGGCGCGTCGGTTGATCCCCCTGCCGTGAAGAGGGATAAGCGCGACGAACCCGAAACAGAGCCCCCGGCGAAGGGACCGATGTCTCTCTACGAACGCAGCGTCCGCGCGGCCCATCGGGGCTATAAGCTGACGCTGTCCCCCCTGATCGGCCAGCAGTGCCGGTTCATGCCGACCTGTTCGGATTACGGGCGCGACGCCCTGATCGAGCACGGTCCGGTGCGGGGGGGATGGCTCACCGTGCGGCGCCTCTGTAAATGCCATCCCTTCGGCGGTTCGGGCTATGATCCCGTCCCGCCCGCCAAGACCGAAAAAGAACGACCGTCATGATCGAACTGAAATTCCCCGACGGCGCCGTGCGTCAGTATCCGGCCGGCTCGACGGGCCGCGACGTGGCCGCCGCCATCTCGCCCTCGCTGGCCAAGAAGGCGGCCCTGGTCGTCTGGAACGGCGAGCAGCGCGACCTGGACCGCGTCATCGACGGGAACGGCGACTTCCGCCTGCTGATGCGCGACGATCCCGAGGCGCTGGAGACCATCCGCCACGACGCCGCCCACGTGCTGGCGCAGGCGGTGCAGGAGCTGTTCCCCGGCACCCAGGTCACGATCGGCCCGGCCATCGAGGAAGGCTTCTATTACGACTTCGCCCGCGACGAGCCCTTCTCGACCGACGACTTCCCGAAGATCGAGAAGAAGATGGCCGAGATCATCGACCGGGGCGCGCCGCTGGAGCGTCAGGTCTGGAACCGCGACGACGCCATCGCCCACTTCGAAAAGATCGGCGAGGAATATAAGGCCGAACTGATCCGCGACCTGCCCGAGAGCGAGACGATCACCGTCTACAAGCAGGGCGAATGGGCCGACCTGTGCCGCGGGCCGCACTTCCCGACGACCAAGTTCGTGGGCAAGGCCTTCAAGCTGACCAAGCTGGCGGGCGCCTATTGGCGCGGCGATTCCAACCGCGCCCAACTGCAACGCATCTACGGCACGGCTTGGGCGACCAAGGAAGACCTGGACGCCTATCTGCTGCGTATCGAGGAAGCCGAGAAGCGCGACCACCGCAAGCTGGGCCGTTCCATGGAGCTCTTCCATATGCAGGAAGAGGGCCGGGGCATGGTCTTCTGGCACCCCAAGGGCTGGGTGCTGTGGCGCGTGCTTGAGGCCTATATGCGCCGCCGTCTGGACGCCGCCGGATACGTCGAGGTCAAGACGCCGCAGGTGCTGGACCGCAAGTTCTGGGAAGCCTCGGGCCACTGGGACAAGTACCGCGCCAATATGTTCGTCTGCGAGACGGTCGAGGGCGAGACGCTCAGCCTCAAGCCGATGAACTGCCCCGGTCACGTGCAGATCTTCGATCAGGGCCAGCGGTCCTATCGCGAACTGCCGCTGCGCATGGCCGAGTTCGGCGCCTGCCACCGCTATGAGCCGTCGGGCTCGCTGCACGGCCTGATGCGGGTGCGCGGCTTTACGCAGGACGACGCCCACATCTTCTGCCGCGAGGATCAGATCGTCGAGGAGACGGCCGAGTTCATCAAGCTGGCCTATTCGGTCCACGCCGATCTGGGCATGGAGACCAAATACATCAGCCTGGGCACCCGCCCCGAACTGCGCGCCGGCACCGAGGAGTTCTGGGACAAGGCCGAGGCCCAGATGCTGGAAGCCGCCCGCGCCGCCGGGACCGAGCCGGTCGTCACCGAGGGCGACGGCGCCTTCTACGCGCCCAAGCTGGACTTCATCGTCAAGGACGCCATCGGCCGCGAATGGACCTGCGGCACGATCCAGCTGGACTATGTGCTGCCCGAGCGTCTGGATGCGACCTACATCGCCGAGGACGGCCAGAAGCACCGCCCGGTCATGCTGCACCGCGCGATCCTGGGCTCGTTCGAGCGCTTCATCGGCATCATGATCGAGAACTACGCCGGGGCCTTCCCGCTGTGGCTGGCGCCGACGCAGGCCGTGGTGGCGACCATCACGTCCGACGCCGACGGTTACGCCGAGGAAGTTCTGGCCAAGTTCCGGGCGGCGGGTCTGCGCACCGAGATCGACCTGCGCAACGAGAAGATCAACTACAAGATCCGCGAGCACTCGGTCGCCAAGGTGCCCGCCATCGCCGTCGTCGGCCGCAAGGAGGCCGAGGAAGGCAAGGTCGCCATCCGCCGCTTCGGCTCCCAGGCCCAGACGATCGTCACGGTCGAGGAAGCCATCGCCATGCTGACGGACGAGGCCCTGGCGCCGGATCTGAAGCGCATCCGCGACGGCGTGGCGTAAGACTGAGCGCGCTTCTCCTCTCCACTTTGTGGGGAGGTGGCGCGGCGCCGCAAGGCGACGTGACGGAGGGGCGGCCGGTCGCGCTGGCCCCTCCACCACTTCGTGGTCCCCCTCCCCATGAAATGGGGAGGAAAAGGCGCCATAAGCCTGTCATGGCCACCACCCTCTACATCGACGCCGACGCCTGCCCCGTGAAGGAGGAGGTCTATCGCGTGGCGCGCCGCTGCGGGCTGAAGGTCTTCGTGGTGTCCAACGCCTGGATCAACACGCCGCGCGAGCCGCTGATCGAACAGGTGGTCGTCGACGCCGGGCCGGATGTCGCCGACGACTGGATCGCCGAGCGCGCCCAGCGCGGCGACATCGTCATCACCGCCGACATTCCGCTGGCCGACCGGGTGCTGAAATCCGGCGCGCAGGCGCTGAAGTCGAATGGCCAGCCCTTCACGGCGGACTCCATCGGCTCGGCTCTGGCCGGGCGGATGATCGGCGAACACCTGCGCTCCATGGGCGTGCCGACCAGCGGGCCGCCGCCCTTCTCGGCCGCCGACCGCTCGCGCTTCCTGCAGGCGCTGGACGCGGCCGTGGTGCGGGCGCGCAGAGACGCGTCATGAGCCGTATTCCTGAAGACGAGCTGGAGTTCCGCTTCTTCCGCGCCGGCGGTCCGGGCGGCCAGAACGTCAACAAGGTTTCGACCGCCGTGCAGATGCGGTTCGACGTGAAGAACTCGCCCAGCCTGACCGAGCCGGTGAAGGCGCGGCTGATGAAGCTGGCGGGCAGCCGCCTGACGCTGGACGGGGTGATCGTCATCAGCGCCGTTCGCTTCCGCACCCAGGAGCGCAACAAGGCGGACGCCATCGAACGGCTGGAGGCCATGGTGGCCGAGGCCTCGATCAAGCCGGTCTATCGCGTGCCGACCCGGCCGACGCGGGCGTCCAAGGAGCGTCGGCTGCAGGCCAAATCCAGCCGCTCTTCGATCAAGAGCGGGCGCGGCAAGCCGTCGCTGGATTAGGTTTCCACCCCCCTCCGTCATCCTCGGGCTTGACCCGAGGATCAGAGGCGGCGTCGCGCTCCTGTTTCCGAGGTCGGGCGCGCGAATAGCTGGATCCTCGGGTCAAGCCCGAGGATGACGGCGAAGGGATGGGGGAGGAGGGCTGTGCGGAGAGCGCCCTCAGTCCTGTGCCGGACGGAACAGCAGGGCCGCGATCTGGTCCTGGTCGTCGAAGGCGATGACCCAGTCGGTGGCCTGCTTCTCGAACACCACGCGGAACATGTCGGCGCCGCTCTGCTGGCCGCGATGCTCGATCGTCTTCAGCGCGCCGAACTGCTGAATCAGGGGCGCCACCGCGCCGGACTGGGCGCGGATCTGCTCGGCCATGTCGGTGCTGAACACCGAATAGTCGATCTGATTGGTCTGGAAGGCGGCGATGACCCGGCGCAGGGCCTCTTCCGAGCGGGCGATGTCGGGCGCCTGGGCGGCGGGACCGGCGATCGGCGGCGACGCGGGCGCCGTCGAAGCGGCGGGCGCGTCTCCCTCGAAGGCGTCGGGCAGGGTCGCCGCAGCCGCGCCCTGAGCCGGCGCCCGGCTCGGAGCGGCGGTCTGGGCCAGCGCCGGGGCGGCCAGCAGGAGGGCGCCCGACAGGACGAGGGCGAAGGAAGAGGTCTTCATGAAACGCAGGCTCCGAAGAAACGTCAGGCGACGATCATCGGCCAAAGCGTCAGCACCAAGGCGGCCGCCGACGCGCAGACTGCGACGGTGACGGCGGCGACCACCCAGGGCCGCGTTCCGGCCTTCTCGATCACCAACGTCTGAGACGACGGCGGGTTCTGCACCAGACGCGACAGGGCCCTGAGAGCGGCCATCGCCTCCTCGACCGTCTCCTTGATCTGGGCCTGCGGGCCCAGTTCGCGCTTGATCCAGCGCTCGACCACCGGCTTGGCGGCCTCCCACAGATCGTGATCGGGGTTCAGGCGGCGCGCCACCCCCTCGACCGAGACCATGGTCTTCTGCAGCAGCACCAGTTCGGGGCGCATATGCATGTCGAACAGGGCGGTGATCTCGAACAGCTGGCCCAGCAGGCGGCCCATCGACACCTGGCTGGCCTGGCGGCCGATCACCGGCTCGCCGACCGCGCGCAGGGCCTGGGCGAAGGTGTCGACCGAATGGTGCGGCGGCACGTATCCGGCCTCGAAATGGACGCGGCTGATGCGGTCGTAGTCGCGGCTGATGAAGCCCCACAGGATCTCGGCCAGATAGCGTCGCTCGGCCGGGCCCAGCCGCCCGACGATGCCGAAGTCGATGGCCGTCAGCTGTGCAGGGGCGTCGGCGAACAGATTGCCCTCGTGCAGGTCGGCGTGGAAGACGCCGTGGTCCAGCGCCTGAACCAGGAAGGCGCGCACCACCTTGTCGGCCAGGGCGTCCTTGTCGAGGCCGGGCAGATCGACCAGGGCCGGGTCCGTCATCGGCAGGCCGGGCGCCCACTCCAGCGTCAGCACCCGCTTGCCCACCCCGTCCCAGACCACGGCGGGGGCGGACATATAGCCGTCCTTGGCCATGACCTCGGCCAGTTCGGAGGCGGCGGCCGCCTCCAGCCGCATGTCCAGCTCAAGCTGCAGCGACTGGGCGATGATCTCGACGAAGGCGCGCGGCTCCAGCCGACGGGCCGGCTCGACGAAGCGGTCGACCAGCTTGGCCCCCAGCCGCATGGCGTCCAGCCCCTGGGCCACGCGGCGCTCGACGCCGGGGCGCAGCACCTTGACCGCCACCTTGCGCCCGTCCGCCAGCCATGCCGGATGCGCCTGCGCCAGAGACGCCGCGCCCATCGGCTCGGCCAGATCGATGAACAGGCTCTCGGCCGGACGGCCCAGCGAACGTTCGATCTCGCGCTTGGCCTCTTCCAGCGGGAAGGGCGGCAGCTTGTCCTTCAGCCGACCCAGATCCTGCGCGAACTGCAGACCGAAGATGTCGGCGCGCGTGGCCAGAACCTGACCCAGTTTGATGGCGACCGGCCCCAGATGCTCGAACGCCTGACCGACGCGCTGTCCCGGTCGCCCGGCGCGGTGCTTGCGGCTGGCGAACAGCTGGATCAGGCGGGCGAACGGGCGGCCCCAGGCGGGCAGCAGGGGGTTGGCCTCGCGCGGGATCAGGGCGTCGTGGCGCGCCAGCACCCAGCCCCAGCGCACCATGCGCAGGGCCGCGCCCACCGGATGGCGGACCGGCTGGGCCTGCGGCGTCGGCGGCGGGGCGTTGAAGGTCAGCCGGCTCAGATCGCCCACCCATGGTGGATGGCGGCGATCCCGCCCGACAGATTGGTGACGCTGACGCGGCTGAAGCCCGCCTCCTCGATCATCCGCTTGAAGGTCTGCTGATCGGGGAAGCGGCGGATGCTCTCGACCAGATACTGGTAGCTGTCGCGGTCCTTGGCGACCAGTTGGCCGATGCGCGGAATGGCGTGGAAAGACCAGGCGTCATAGGCCTTCCTCAGCGCGCCCGTCGTGGGCCGCGAGAACTCCAGACAGATGAAGCGGCCGCCCGGCTTCAGCGCGCGGCGCGCCTCGCGCAGGGCCTGCGGAATGTCGGCCACATTGCGGATGCCGAAGCTGATCGAATAGGCGTCCAGGCAGGCGTCCGGCAGCGGCAGGTGCATGGCGTCGCCGACGCTCCAGGCCATCTCCGGCTCGCCGCCCTTGGCCACGCCGTTCAGGATCATCTCGGCGTTGTAGTCCATAACGATGACGGTGGCGTCCTCGCCGCCGCGCCGGTCCTGGGCCGCGCGGGCCATCTTCGAATAGCGGCGAGCCATGTCGCCGGTGCCGCCGGCCATGTCCAGCACCACCTCGCCCGGCCGGACGTTCAGCTTGGCCGCCGTCGCGTCCTTCCAGATGCGGTGGACGCCCGCGCTCATCAGGTCGTTCATCAGGTCGTAGTTGGAGGCGACGGAGTTGAACACGCCGCGCACCATCTGCACCTTTTCCTTGGCGTCCACGTCACGGAAGCCGAAGGAGGAGGTCTTGCCGGAAGCGTCGGAGGAGGGATCGGCCTGGGTCATGGATGGCGGTGTAACGCCTCCCGTCGCCGCCGTCATCCGGGGAAGCGTCGCATGATGGCGCCATCTGACGCAGGCTTGCCGCTTGTCGCGTCACGGAGCGCGCGATACGCCTGAACAAAATCCAAGGAGACGCCCATGACCGCCGCCCTCGACGTGACCGAAGTTCTGGCGGGCCTGCCCGACTGGCGCCGCGCCGACGATCCGCGCCCGGCCATCGCGCGCACCCTGCGCTTCGCCGATTTCAACGCCGCCTTCGGCTTCATGACCCGCATCGCCCTCTTGGCCGATAAGGTCGACCATCATCCTGAATGGTCCAACGTCTACAACCGCGTCGAGGTGCTGCTGACCACCCATGACGCCGACGGGGTGACGGAGCGCGACGTGGCGATGGCCCGCTTCATCGACGAGGCGGTCAAGGGTCTGGTCGAGTGACGGGCGGGCGCGTCGCAGGCAAGACGGCGCTGATCACCGGCGCCGCAGGGGGGCTGGGCCAGGCCATGGCCCGGATGCTGGTCCGCGAGGGCGCTAGAGTGGCGCTCAGCGACCTGGACCTGAACGGGGCCCGCGCCCTGGCCGAGGCGATCAACGCCGACCACCCCGACATGGCCTTCGCCTATGAGCACGACGTCACGCGCGAGGACGACTGGGTCCGCGTGGTCGGCGCGGCGGTCGAGGACATGGGCGGGCTCAGCATCCTGGTGAACAACGCCGGGATCGGCGGCCAGCTTTTGTGGGCCGAGCAGGACACGCTGGAGCACTGGCGCAAGGTCCAGGCGGTCAACCTGGAGTCCGTCATGCTGGGCTGCAAACACGCCATGGCGCCGCTCAGAGCCTCGGGCGCGGGGTCGATCGTCAACATCTCCTCGATCGCGGGGCTGGCGGCGGCGCCGGGCATGGGCGCCTATAACGCCACCAAGGCGGCGGTCTGGCTCTACACCAAGACGGTGGCGCTGGAGGCGGCCAAGGCGGGGTGGAACGTGCGCGCCAACTCTGTGCACCCGGTCTTCATCAAGACGCCGATCCTCGATCCCTTCATCGCCATGGCGGGCGGAGACGAGGCGAACGCGCACGAGAAGCTGGCGCGCGGCATTCCGCTGAAGCGCATCGGCGAACCGGACGACGTGGCCTATTGCGTGCTCTATCTGGCCTCGGACGAGTCCAAGTTCGTGACCGGGGCCGAGTTCAAGATCGACGGCGGACTGACGGCGCAGTAGGGGCTCCGCCCCCTTCCCCAGGCGCAGGAAAAAGGGCGCCGCGGTCTCCCGCGGCGCCCTTCCGTCTTCAGACTGTGAAGCCTCAGTCGCCGTAGGCGGGCGGCATGGCCCCTTCGCCGCCGGTGCGATAGCGGTCGCGCAGCAGCAGGTTGCGCGCCTGCAGCGGTTGCTCCACCCCGTCGATCAGCACGGCCGAGGGCTGGCTCAGCGGCTCCAGCGGATCGCCCGACCAGACCACGACGTCGCCTGCGGCCCCGGCCTTCAGCTCGCCGAACTGGCCGTCGAAGCCGAAGATACGGGCCGGATTGACCGTGATCGCCTGGATGGCCGCCGCGAACGGCAGGCCGTGCGACACGGCGTTGCCCGCGTTGTAGCGGATGTCGCGCGCACGGTGGGCCGAGCCCTCGTTGCCCTTGATGGCGATGACCACGCCCGCCGCATTCAAGGCCGCCGCATTCTGCATCCGCGCCGCCCGCATCTCGAAGTTCGAGGGCAGGTTGGTGGTCGGGTGCAGGATGACCGGAACCTTGGCCGCCGCGATCTCATCGGCCACCAGCCAGCCTTCGGCGGCGCCGTCCAGGATGACCTTGACGCCTTCCTCGCGCGCCAGACGCAGCACCTGCTGGATGTCCGAGGCGCGGTTGACGGTGACGATCAACGGCATGGCGCCGTTCGCCACCGGGATCAGGGCCTCCATATCGGCGCGAGACAGAGACAGAGCGCGCATGTCGGCCCGCTCATAGGCCGCCTTGTTCCGGGCGTAGGCCCGAACCTCGGCCAGGGTCTCCTTGAACAGGACGAACTCGGCGCCGCGGGCGCCGCCCGCCACCGTCGCCCCGGCCTCGCCGAAGGGCGCGACCATGGCCACGCGCGGCTTCACCAGGATGTCGGCGCCGCCCAGCTTGATGACCGCCGCCTGGCCGGCGAACAGGCCCGGCGACTGGAAGCCGCCGTGACCCGCGCCGGCGAAGTCGGAATCGTCGTGGCTGTGCCCGCCGCCCGAGCCGCCGTGCTGCGGCGTGACGACGGCGCGGGTGACGCCGCCCAGACGGGCCACCGGCAGGGTGAAGGACCAGGGGTCCAGGCCGTAGGACAGGTCGAAGGCCGCGGTCAGGGTGTTGGCGCGATTGGCCAGGTCGTTGGTCCCGCGCACCGAGCCGACCTCGGTCCCGGCCAGGCCGGAATCCACGGCGACGAAGCCCGGCGTGACGATCTTGCCGCGCGCGTCGATGACGCGCAGGCCGGCCGGGGCGCCGCCGGTTCCGACCGAAACGACCTTGCCGTTGCGGATGACCACCGTGCCGTTCTCGATCACCGAGGTTCCGGTCAGCACCCGGCCGCCGGTGATGGCGACGTCCTGAGCCAGGGCGGGGCCGGTCAGGGCCAGGGCTGCGACAGCGCCCGCGAGGAGAGTTTTGATACGCATGGTTCAGCGAGCTCCCTGGGCGACGCCGGCGGCGGCCTGGCCGAAGCCGGGCTGGCCCAGTTCGAAATCGGACACGGGCTGGAAGGCGGGGTTCTGGCGATCGAAGGCCAGGCCGCCGTCGATGAAGACCTGGTCGGCGCGAGCGTAGATCGAGAAGGGATCGGCGCTCCAGATCACCACGTCGGCGCGCTTGCCGCTCTCGAGCGAGCCGGTTTCCTTGTCGATGCCGATAGACCTGGCCGCATTCAGCGTGATCCAGCTGATGGCGTGCTCTTCGGAGATGTTCATCCCGGCGCGGCGACCGGCCGACAGGGCGGCGGCGGCTTCCTGGTTCAGGCGCTGGATCAGTTCGGCGTCGTCCGAGTGGATGACGGCGCACGAGCCCTCGGGCGCGTCGGTCAGGGCGGCGTTCTCCTCGATGCCGTCCAGGGCCTCCATCTTGAATCCCCACCAGCCGGTCCACATGGCGGCGCAGACGCCTTCACGGGCCAGCAGCGGCGCGATCTTGTAGGCCTCGACCGCGTGGTGGAAGGTGGTGATCTTGTAGCCGAACTCCTTGGCCACATCGAGCATGACCGCCATTTCATCGGCGCGGTAGCAGTGGTTCTGGATCAGGATCGAGCCGTCCAGAACGCCCGCCAAGGTCTCGAGCTGCAGGTTGCGGGTCGGGGGCGTCCCCTGGCCGTCCTCGCGCCACTTGTCCCACTTGGCCTTGTAGTCGCGCGCGGCGATGAAGCCGGCGCGATAGCCCGCGACATTGCCCATGCCGGTGGCCGGCGACTGGTTGCGCGAGCCATAGACCCGCGACGGGTTCTCGCCGCAGGCCATCTTCAGGCCGTAGGGAGCGTTCGGGAACTTCATCCCCTGCATGGTGACAGACGGCACATTGCGCAGGGTCACGCCGCGGCCGCCGAACAGATTGGCCGAGCCGGGCAGGATCTGCATCGTCGTCACCCCGCCCGCGCGGGCGGTGTTGAAGCCGGGATCCTGCGGCCAGATCGAGTGTTCGGACCAGACCTGGGCGGTGTTGGGGTTAGTGGCTTCGTTGCCGTCGCTCATCCCCATGACGCCCGGCGAAGGATAGACGCCCAGGTGGCTGTGGATGTCGATGATGCCCGGCGTGACGAAGCGGCCGCGCGCGTCCACCACCTGATGGCCCGCCGGGACCGGGGTGTCCGCTCCGCCGACGGCGGCGATGCGGCCGTCGGTGACGACGACGACGCCGCCCTCGATCTTCTGACCGGCGCCGGTCAGCACCGTCGCGCCGACGATGGCCATGTTCTGGCGCGGCAGGCCGCGATAGGTCGAGGGATAGGGGTCGGCATTGGCCCAGCCGTCCAGACCCGGCGCCATCGTGCGGTCCTTGGAGGACGACGCGGCGGAAGCCGTCTCGGTCTTGGGCGCGGCGTCGCCGGTCGTGGCGCAGGCCGACAGGCTGAGCGCGCCGAGCGCGCAGGTGAGAACAGCGAGGCTTGGACCCCGCAGGCGACTGAACAACATGGGCGAGCCCCCTCGCGCCCGCGAACTGCGGGCAGACAATGGCGTGTATACAATCGCCAGTTTCCGTCAGGGTAAAGCTCTAAAAGCCGCCGCTCTCGGCAAAGTCAGGCGCGCGCTCAATCCGCAGGCAGGCGGGCGCGGACCTCCGCGTCGGTCAGGCCGTCGACCTCGATCATCTTCAGCCGCGACTGGCCGCCGCGCGCCAGCGCCACATCGCGCTTGGGCACGCCCAGGGCCTTGGCGAGGAAGGCGGTCAGGGCGGCGTTGGCCTCGCCCTCCACCGGCTGGGCGCGGACGCGGACCTTCAGCACCGGGCGGCCGTCCGGGTCGACATCCCAGCCGTCGATGCGGTCGGCCGAGGCGCGCGGGGTCAGTTTGACGGGAATGCGGGCGGTCATGGGAGGTGTTTGGCCCGATCCACCAGCTTTGGCCAACCCCTCTCCGCTCATCCCGGCGGACGCCGGGATCCAGTGCTTTGGCTTCAGACGCGGCGCTGGATGTCTGGATGGACCCCCACAGTTGAGCGCGTGGCTCTTACTGGATCCCGGCGTCCGCCGGGATGAGCGGGCAGAAGGCGCACAAAAAGAAAACGCGCCGGACAGTCTCCCGTCCGGCGCGCATCTTGTTCAGTCTGTGACGGCCCTTAACCCAGGGCGGCCATCAGTTCCGGCACGGCGGTCTTGTAGTCGGCGACCCAGCCGTAGTCGGCGACCTGGAAGATCGGGGCGTCGGCGTCCTTGTTGATCGCAACGATCACCTTGGAGTCCTTCATCCCGGCCAGGTGCTGGATGGCGCCCGAGATGCCGATGGCGATGTAGAGGGCCGGAGCCACGACCTTGCCGGTCTGGCCGACCTGATAGTCGTTGGGGGCGTAGCCCGCGTCGACCGCCGCGCGCGAAGCGCCGACGGCGGCGCCCAGCTTGTCGGCCAGGGGGTCCATGACGGCGTGGAATTCTTCAGCCGAGCCCAGGGCGCGGCCGCCCGAGACGACGATCTTGGCGGCGCCCAGTTCGGGGCGGTCCGACTTGACCATTTCTTCCGACACGAAGGCGGTCTTGGGCGCTTCGCCGGCGGCGACGCTCTCGACCGAGGCCGATCCGCCTTCAGCGGCGGCGGCGAAGGCCGTCGGGCGCACGGTGATGACCTTCTTGGCGTCGGCCGACTGGACCGTCTCCAGCGCATTGCCCGCATAGATCGGACGCACGAAGGTGTCGGCCGAGACGACTTCCACGATGTCCGAGATCGGCGCCGTGTCCAGCTTGGCGGCGATGCGCGGCGCGAAATTCTTACCGTCGGTGTTAGCCGGGGTCAGGATGGCGTCGTAGTTCCCGGCCAGCGGCAGGACGGTGGCCTCGACGGCCTCGGCCAGACCGTGGGCGACGGCGTCGCCTTCGGCCAGCAGCACCTTGCGCACGCCCGCGATCTTGGCGGCGGCGTCAGCCACGGCCTGAGCGTCCTTGCCCAGCACCAGAACGTCCACGTCCGACGACAGGGCCAGGGCGGCCGTCACGGTCTTGTGGGTGGTGTCGCGAACAACCGAGCCGTCGTGGTCGGCGATGACGAGAACGGCCATTACAGAACCCCTGCGTCTTTGAGCTTGGAAACCAGTTCGGCCGCATCGGCGACCTTGACGCCCGCCGAACGCTTCGGCGGCTCCGTCACCTTCAGCACCTTGAGGCGGTCCGCCGTGTCGACGCCGTAGTCGGCGACCGCCTTCATGGCGATCTCCTTCTTCTTGGCCTTCATGATGTTGGGCAGCGACGCATAGCGCGGCGTGTTCAGGCGCAGGTCGACCGACACCACGGCCGGCAGTTCGGCCGCGACCGTCTGCAGGCCGCCGTCGACTTCACGGGTGACGACAGCCTTGCCGCCTTCGATCGCCAGCTTGCCGGCGAAGGTGGCCTGAGGCCAGTCCAGCAGGGCGGCCAGCATCTGACCCACGGCGTTGTTGTCGCCGTCGATCGACTGCTTGCCCAGCAGAACCAGGTCCGGCTTCTCTTCGTCCACCACGGCCTTCAGCACCTTGGCGACGGCCAGCGGCTCCAGATCCGTGTCCGACTGCACCAGGACGCCGCGATCTGCGCCCATGGCCAGGGCCGTGCGGATGGTTTCCTGCGCCTGGGTCACGCCGATGGAGACGACGACGATCTCGGTCGCCGTGCCCGCGGCATGGTGTTCCTTGCCTTCCTTCAGACGCACGGCCTCTTCGACGGCGATTTCGTCGAAGGGGTTCATGCTCATCTTGACGTTGGCCAGGTCGACGCCGGTCTGGTCCGCCTTCACGCGAGCCTTGACGTTGCTGTCGATCACCCGTTTCACCGGGACGAGTACCTTCATGAGCCTATCCACTTGGTCATCGAAATGTCGGTCGAGGGATTGGACCGATGAAACCGACCTGTCAACGTAACGCTACGTGAACTGCGGTCGTGTCGCGGACGCATTTTTGATCTATTGAGACGAGCATGAAACGCTTCCTGACGATCCGGCGCCTCAGCTTCATCTTCTTCAGCCTGTTCGCGGTGACGCTGGCGGGGGTGTTCATCCTGCAGCGTTTCTGGGTCGATCCGGGCGAACGCTGCGCGGCCAAGGGCTATTGGTACGATCTGGAGACGCGCATCTGCGCCCAGCCCATCTACATCCCCGACATCACCGGCCGCCCGGCGGGCACGACGCGCGCCGAGGCCTCGAACAAGGCCAATCAGGAGCTTCTGGTCCTGGAAGATCAGGTCAACGCCCAGAAGCGCGCCCGCGCCGCCGCCACCGAGGCCGAGCGCGAGCGGGTGAACGCCCTGCGGTCGCAGTAGGCCCGCGCCTCAGCGCGTCGCGCCGGGCCGCCACAGGACATCGCCCGCGCCATTGGCATTGGCGCGGCGGGCGGCGACGAACAGCAGGTCCGACAGGCGGTTGAGGTAACGCGCCGCCTCAGGGTTCACGACCTCGCCCGCTTCCATCAGACGCACGGCCTCGCGCTCGGCCCGGCGGCACACGGTGCGCGCCAGGTGCAGATGCGCCGACAACGGCGAACCGCCCGACAGGATGAAGCTGTCCAGCGGCTTGAGGCTCTCATTCATCCAGTCGATCTCTGATTCCAGCCGCTCGACCTGGGAGGCGATGATGCGCAGGGCCTCCCACTTGGGCGCCGGCTCCATCGGCGTGGCCAGATCGGCGCCCAGGTCGAACAGCTCGTTCTGGATGCGGCCCAGCATGGCGTCGATACGGTCGTTCTGGCCGCTGTTCAGGCGCGCCACGCCGATGACGGCGTTCAGTTCGTCCACCGCGCCATAGGCCTCGACCCGCGCATCGGTCTTGGACACCGGAGCGCCCGAGGCCAGCCGCGTCTGCCCGGCGTCGCCGGTGCGGGTGTAGATCTTGTTCAGCGTCACCATGACGCGCCCTCCCCTGTTCCTGTTGGTGCGCGCCTCAGCCCGCGTGCGTCCGCTTCAGCCACATGCCGACCATCAGCAGCAGCACCGCCACCGCCTGAAGGATGATGCGCAGCCGCATCAGCTTGTTCGAGCGGACGCTCGCGCCTTCCCCGCCCTTGTTCAGGTTGTAGAGGCCGAAGCCCAGGGTGACGACGACGCCGGCCACGGCGATCAGGATCAGAATGTCGATGAGGTCCATGACCGCTTCTTAGGCCCGCCCGCCATCCCGCGCCAGACATGTCGAAACGAGATCGCAATTGCGACCTATTCGCACACCCCTATTGCGTTGAGAATGCGAACGCTGTTGAGAGGCGTTCTCATTTTAAAGGCCCCTCCCCGAATGTCCCCTTCACGCATGTCCCGCCGTTCGTCCCTGCTGGCCGCCACCGCTCTGATGACTGTGGGCGCCGGCGCGCCCGCCCTGGCTGACGAGACCGCGGACCTGATGGAGCCGACGCACAAGGTCGCCGACGTGGTCGTCACCGCCTCGGGCTTCGAGCAGAAGATCACCCAGGCGCCCGCCTCGATCAGCGTCCTGCCGCGCGAGGAGATCCAAGAGATCCGCGCCGCCTCGATCGCCGAGATCCTGAACAACATCGAGGGCGTCGACACGGGTTCGGGCGTCGGCAAGACCGGCGGCCAGACGATCAACATTCGCGGCATGGGCTCGGACTACACCCTGATCCTGATCGACGGCCGCCGCCAGAACACGGCCGGCAGCGTGACCCCGAACGGCTTCGGCGAAACGGCCAACAGCTTCCTGCCGCCGGTCTCGGCCATCGACCGCATTGAGGTGGTGCGCGGCCCGGTCGCCACCCTCTACGGCTCGGACGCGATGGGCGGGGTCGTCAACATCATCACCCGCAAGGTCGGCGACGCCTGGACGGGCTCGGCCTCGGCCAACTACACCCTGCAGGGCGACGACGAGTTCGGCGACTTCTGGGGGATCAACGGCTACGCGTCGGGTCCGCTGATCGCCGACCGCCTGGGCCTGGCCCTGCGCGGCTCCTGGTCCGAGCGCGAACAGTCCGACCTGAAATACCGCGACGTGAACGGAAACGAGGTCGACGTCACCGGCTTCGGCCGCAGCGCCACCGCCTATGAGATCTGGACCCTGGGCGCCCGCCTCAGCCTGACGCCGAACGCGGACCACGATCTGTGGCTGGACGTCGACGCCGCCGGCCAGTGGTACGACAACGCCAAGGGCCAGATGGGCACCAACACCGTGGCGGGCGGCTACAAGGACTTCCTGGAATTCAACCGCGAGCAGTACCTGCTGGCGCACAATTGGCGCCTGGATTTCGGCACGCTGGAATCCACCCTGTCGCACAACAAGACCGAGACGGTCGGCCGCATCATCCCCCGCGGCGTGCCCGGCGCCGGGGGCGACCGCACCCTGGAGACCACGACCACCCTGTTCGACACCAAGCTGAACAGCCAGTGGCGCAACCACACCTTCACCGTCGGCGGCCAGTACATGGACGCCGAAATGACCGACGGCGTGGCGGCCGGCGCCTTCACCTTCGAGCAATGGGCCCTGTTCGCCGAGGACGAATGGCGGCTGCGCGACGACCTGGCCCTGACCGTCGGCCTCCGCTACGACGACCACTCCAGCTTCGGCGACCACGTCAGCCCGCGCGCCTATCTGGTGTGGAACGCCAATGAGCAGTGGACGCTGAAGGGCGGCGTCAGCGGCGGCTACAAGACGCCGCGCCTGGAACAGCTGACCCCCGGCATCAACGGCTTCGGCCGCCAGGGCGCTTTGCCGCTGATCGGCAGCCCCGGCCTGACCCCGGAAACCAGCGTGGCCTATGAGTTCGGCGTCTATTTCGACAACGGCTCGACCTTCCGCGCCAACGCCACCGTCTTCCGCAACGACTTCGAGGACAAGATCGCCTCGGGCCAGCCGATCGCCAACTGCACCTTCGGCCTGACCCAGGCCCAATACGACGCCGGCGACTACTCCAAGACGGGTTGCGCCGACGTCGGCTTCTGGTCGGCGATCAAGGAGTTCGGTCAGAGCGTGAACATCGACGAGGCCACGACTCAGGGCCTGGAAGTCGTCGCCCGCTGGCGCTTCGTCGAAGCCTGGAGCCTGCACGGCAACTACACCTACACCGACAGCGAGCAGAAGACCGGCGCGCAGGCCGGCCGCCCCCTGACCGATACGCCCGAGCACATGATCAACGCCCAGCTGCGCTGGCAGGCCACCGACCGTCTGTCGACCTGGCTGCGCGGCGAGTATCGCTCAGAACGCTGGCGCGGCGAGGGCGCGGCCCGCGACGCCCTGGGCGACTTTAAGGCCTATGAGCTGTTCCACATCGGCGGCTCGTACGAAGTCAATGACCGCGTGACCCTCAATGCGGCCATCTACAATCTGTTCGACAAGGACTTCGTCCGTCTGGCTCCCTATGGCGCGCCGGTCGCCTATTCGCCGGAATACGCCAACAATCAGGAGCCGCGTCGTCTTTGGATGTCGGTGACGACGACCTTCTAACCCCTCTTCAGTTTCCTCCCCGACTGACCGGGCCGCCTCCTTGAAGGAAGCGGCCCGTTTTTTTGACCTGCGCCAAACTAAGCCGTTGGTCATTTTTGACGGGCAGGATGGTCGTCATGACTGATCGCGCCATCCGCAACCTCGAACACCTGCGCCGCACCGCCTCGACGGCGCGCGTGCTGAATCTGCTCAAGGTCTATGACGAGCACGGCGACAGCGACGACTGGGCCGAGCGCCCCATGTTCCGCAACCCGGCCCTGAACCGCGCCCTGATCATCAAGCACAGGCTGCGGCGCAATGAGACCGACGCCTTTCCGGGCCGCCGTCAGGTGGCGACCAAGATCGTGGTGCCGATCGACAGCACCGATCTGAAGACCGGCGGCCGCTTCATCTTCGTCAACCAGATCGGCTTCGAGCGCGCCATGCACGAGGCCTTCGGCGTCGACCCCGACCACCCGGACCTGAAGACCCTGCGGCTGATGGATCAGCTGCCGTCGCTGGACCCCTTCCTGCTGCGCGAACAGCTGCGGCGCGGAAATGTGGACGCCGCCCCCTGCTATTTCGCCCTCAGCGAGGCCGACCTGGAGCGTATGCTGGAGTTCGTCCAGAAGGAGATCGAGCCTCTGGTCACGCTCAGCGTCGGCGACGGGGTGGTGGCCGCCGGTTCGACCGCCCGCATGGCGTCGAAGATCCTGTCCAACGCTCCCGGCGACCGATTGGAGGCGCTGCGCCTGACGCTGAAGCTGGAGCCCGAGCAGTATCAGGAGGGCGTCTTCTGCTGGAAGGGCTTCCTCTACTACAAATGGGCGCTCGCCAGTCTGATGGCCGACATCGTCCATGTGGCCGACGAAGTGGGCACGATCCAGCCCGCCGGCCCCAGCGACCAGGCGGCCAAGGACTATATCGCGCGCGGACGCGGCGTGCTGCGCGGCCGCATCATGAAGACCTGCGAAGAGGTCAGCCGCACCCTGCGCTACTACGACGACGCCTATGCGGGACTGACGCGCGAGGGCAATCCGGTGGCGTTCCGCGACTTCCTGCTGGAGGCGCCCGCCCTGTTCACTCGCCTGGGCGACCAGCTGGGCGCAGTGCAGCACATCGTCAGCTTCTGGCGCTTCCGCTTCAACCCCAAGGCGCCGCCGGTCGGGGTGGATGAGCTGATCGACATCTTCATGGACTTCGAAACCGGCCTGATGGGCCGAGGGCCTGACGAGTTCGATCCACGCGACGTCGCAGCGTAAGTTCAAAAGAAAACCCCGCGCCGTCGCCGGCGCGGGGTTCTGTCTTTCAGACCCGAGACAGGTCTCAGTAGCGGTAGTGTTCCGGCTTGAACGGACCCTCGACCGGCACCGAGATATAGTCGGCCTGATCCTGGCTCAGCGTCGTCAGCTTGGCGCCCAGCTTGGCCAGGTGCAGGAAGGCGACCTTCTCGTCCAGGTGCTTGGGCAGGGTGTAGACCTTGTTGTCGTAGGCCTTGGCGTTGGTCCACAGCTCGATCTGGGCCAGCGTCTGGTTGGTGAAGGACGCCGACATCACGAAGGACGGGTGGCCCGTGGCGTTGCCCAGGTTCACCAGACGGCCTTCCGACAGCAGGATGATCTTCTTGCCATCCGGGAACTCGACGTGGTGGACCTGATCCTTGATCTTGTCCCACTTGAAGTTCTTCAGGCCCGCGACCTGAATCTCAGAGTCGAAGTGGCCGATGTTGCAGACGATGGCGTTGTTGCGCATGGCGCGCATGTGCTCGACGCGGATGACGTCCTTGTTGCCCGTGGTTGTGACGAAGATGTCGGCCTTGTCGGCGACGTCTTCCAGGGTCTGGACCTCATAGCCTTCCATCGCCGCCTGCAGGGCGCAGATCGGGTCGATTTCCGTCACGATCACGCGGGCGCCGCCGTTGCGCAGCGAGGCCGCCGAGCCCTTGCCCACGTCGCCGTAGCCGCAGACCACCGCCACCTTGCCCGACAGCATGACGTCGGTGCCGCGACGGATGGCGTCGACCAGGGATTCACGGCAGCCGTACAGGTTGTCGAACTTCGACTTGGTGACGCTGTCGTTGACGTTGATGGCGGGGAAGGGCAGCTCGCCGCGCTCGGCCATCTGATACAGGCGATGGACGCCCGTGGTCGTTTCTTCCGACACGCCGCCGATGGCCTCGCGGATAGCCGAATAGAAGCCCGGCTTTTCCTTCAGATAGCGCTTCATGACCGAGAAGAGGGCTTCCTCTTCCTCGTTCTGCGGGTTGTCCAGAACAGAGGCGTCCTTCTCGGCCTTCGGGCCCAGCACGCACAGCAGGGTGGCGTCGCCGCCGTCGTCCAGGATCAGGTTCGGGTAGCCGCCGTCGGCCCATTCGAAGATCTTGTGGGCGTAGTCCCAGTACTCCACCAACGTCTCGCCCTTGAAGGCGAAGACCGGCGTGCCCGACGCGGCGATGGCGGCGGCGGCGTGGTCCTGGGTCGAGAAGATGTTGCACGAGGCCCAGCGCACTTCGGCGCCCAGGGCTTCCAGCGTCTGGATCAGCACGGCCGTCTGGATGGTCATGTGCAGGCTGCCGGCGATGCGGGCGCCCTTCAGCGGCTGGGACGCGCCGTATTCCGCGCGCAGCGCCATCAGGCCCGGCATCTCGGTTTCGGCGATGGCGATTTCCTTGTTGCCGAAGTCGGCCAGGGAGATGTCGCGGACGATGTAGTCGGTCATGCAGAAATGTCTTTCGGCCACTGTCGGGGGATCGCCGTCGCTATAGCGCGGCGCGGCGGCAGGAGCAATCAAGACATAAGGATGTCTTTATATGAGCGGCCGCTCACTTGAATAGCGGCCCCTCCGAAGCGGTTAAGGGAATCTACGCAATCCGGGCTTAACCCGGCCAATACCCTCTTGGTGACAAGGGGCATTAAGGGCTCTCCCCCGCCCTGCCGTTGAAACGAGTTGCGTCATGGCTTCCCACGAGATCGACCGTCGCATGAACTTCATGGGGCTGGGTCGGCCGTCCGCCGGTTACAGCGCCATCTCGGGCCTGCTGCGTCAGGCCGTGCCCCAGGCCCTGGCCGACTTCTACGACAAGGTGCGCGCCGAGCCCGAGACCCGCCGCTTCTTCCGCGACGAAAGCCATGTCGCCGCCGCCAGCAACGCCCAGCAGCGCCACTGGAGCGCCATCATCGACGGTCGCGCCGACGAAGACTACGCCGCCTCGGTGCGCACCATCGGCCGCGTCCACGCCCGTATCGGTCTGGAGCCGCGCTGGTACATCGGCGGCTACAGCGTCATCCTGGCCCACCTGACCCGCGCCGTGGTCGAGCGCCCCAGGAAGCTGTTCGCCAACCGCCGCGCGCACGACCGCATCACCGCCGAAGCCCTGGCCGAACTCAACCAGCGGGTCATGCTGGACATGGACCTGGCCATCTCCATCTATCTGGACGCCCTGCAGGAAGAACGCGACCGGGTGCAGGCCGAGCACGACGCCGCCGAAGCCCGCCAGGCCGAGGTCGTGCGCGCCCTGGGCGCCGCCCTGCACAGCCTGGCCGACAACGATCTGTCCGTAACCATCCCGGACGTCTTCCCCGAGGAATACCGCTCGCTTCAGAACGATTTCCACGCCGCGACCCGCGCCCTGCGCACCGCCGTGCGCGCCGTGGCCGACAGCGTCGAGAGCCTGAGCGCCGGGTCCAGCCAGCTGGCCGTCGCCTCCGAAGACCTGGCCAGCCGCACCGAGCGTCAGGCCGCCAATCTGGAGCGCACCGTCAACGAGGCCGACGCCATCGCCCGCCAGGTCGCCTCGACCGCCGACGGCGCGCGCCAGACCGCCGAGGCCCTGGCCGCCGCCCGCGCCGATGTCGAACATACGACCCAGGTGGTCGGCGACGCCGTATCCGCCATCCACGCCATCGCCGAATCCTCGACCGAGATCGCCCGCTTCACCAGCCTGATCGACGAGATCGCCTTCCAGACCAACCTGCTGGCCCTCAACGCCGGGGTCGAGGCCGCCCGCGCCGGCGACGCCGGGCGCGGCTTCGCCGTGGTGGCCCAGGAAGTGCGCGCCCTGGCCCAGCGCTCGTCCGAGGCGTCCGGCGAGATCCGCACCCTGATCTCCACCTCCTCGGCCCAGGTGGCGCGCGGGGTCGACCTGGTCGAGCGCACCGGCGCGGCGCTGGAGCGCATCGGCGCCAAGGTCTCGGCCGTCGACGGCCTGGCGGGCGGCATCGCCGGCTCGGCTCAGGAACAGGCCGACGGCCTGGCCCGCGTCCGCCGCGCCATGGGCGAGATGGACGACATCACCCAGCAGAACGCCGCCATGACCGAAGAGGCCACCGCCGCCGCCCGCCAGCTGGCCAATGAGGCCGTCAGCCTGAACCAGCAGGTCGGCCGCTTCCGTCTGGACCGCTCGGTCGCCGCCGGCGCCGCCGCGACGGGCCCCCGCCTGGTCGCCTGATCCGCAGACGCAAATCCGACTGGCGTCAGGCGACGGACGCGGGCTAACACTCTCCCCGAGTTTCGAGGGGGGAGTATCCATGATGAAGACCTTGCTGACGACGGCCGCCTGCGCCCTGGCCCTGGCGGCCGCGAGCGCGCCCGCAGCCGCCCAGACCGCCACGCCCGTCGCGCCGACGGGCGCCGCGCCCGCGCCGGGCGTCGTGACCCTGATCCAGGCGGGGCGCCTGCTGGATCGTCCCGGCCAGGCCCCGCGCGGCCCGTCCACCCTGGTGGTGCGCGACGGCAAGGTGGTCGAGATCCGCGACGGCTTCGTCGACGCCGCCGCCTTTCCCGGGGCCGTGGTGGTGGACCAGCGCGACCGCTTCGTCCTGCCCGGCCTGATCGACAGCCATGTGCACCTGGTGTCCGACGTGGCGGGCCAGGCCGGTTTCCTAGCCGAGATCACCGACAACCTGCCCTCGCGCGCCTACAGCGCCGCCATGAACGCCCGCAAGACGCTGTTGGCGGGCTTCACCACCGTGCGGAACCTGGGCGACAGCGGCGGCGTCACCCTGGCCCTGCGCGAGGAGACGGCGGCCCACCGCCTGGCCGGACCGCGCATCATCGACGCCGGGAACAGCATCTCGACCACCTCCGGCCACATGGACGGGCGTCTGGGCTTCAACGACGACTTCCGCGAGCACATCGCCCACGACAACGTCTGCAACGGCGCCGAAAGCTGCCGCGAGGCGGTCCGTCTTCAGGTCGGACGCGGCGTCGACGTCATCAAGATCGCCACCACCGGCGGGGTCAACAGCCGCATCGGCGCCGGACTGGGCGCCCAGATGTTCGACGACGAGGCCAAGGCCCTGATCGACACGGCCCACCTCTACGGCAAGAAGGTCGCCGTCCACGCCCACGGCGCCGACGGCGTCAACCTGGCCCTGCGCATGGGCGTCGATTCGGTCGAGCACGGCACCATCTTCGACGACGAAACCCTGCAGCTGCTGCGTCGCACCCGCGCCTATTACGTCCCGACCCTGTCGGTGGTGAACGGCTACACCGAGCGTCTGGCCGCCGACCCCGAGGCCTATCCGCCGGAAGTCCTGGCCAAGATCCGCTGGCGCATCGAGATCACCGGCCAGTCGCTGCAACGCGCGGTCCCGGCGGGCGTCCGCATCGCCTTCGGCACCGACGCGGGCGTGTCCAAGCACGGCCGCAACGCCGATGAGTTCGAGCTGATGGTCAGGAACGGCATGACCCCGGCGACCGCCATCGAGGCAGCCACGGTCAACGCCGCCGACCTGCTGGGCGTCTCGGCCGAGGTCGGCACGCTGGAGCCGGGCAAGCGGGCCGACGTCATCGCCGTGGCGGGCGATCCGCTGGCCGATGTGACGACGCTGAAGTCCGTCGCCTTCGTCATGCGCGACGGCCGCGTCTACAAGGACGAACGCTGAGCCAAAGAACGGCGACGCGTCACTTCCGGCTTGGCCGCGCCCGCGCGCGCGGCTAAGCCGTCGTCCCATGGCTGACGACGCATCGATCCGACCCGCCCGCGATCTCTCGATCCCCCGCCACGACTGGACCCTGGAGGAGGTCGAGGCCCTGTTCGCCCGCCCCTTCATGGAGCTGGTGTTCGAGGCGGCGACGGTGCACCGGCGCACCTTCGACCCGAATGAAGTCCAGAAGTCGCAGCTGCTGTCGGTCAAGACCGGCGGCTGCGCCGAGAACTGCGGCTACTGCTCCCAGTCGGCCAGCTTCAAGACCGGGCTCAAGGCTGAGAAGCTGATGGAGCCGACCGCCGTCATCGCCGAGGCCATGGCGGCCAAGGCCGGCGGGGCCAGCCGCTTCTGCATGGGCGCCGCCTGGCGCGAGCTGAAGGACCGCGACACGCCCAAGCTGGCGGCCATGATCTCGGGCGTGAAGGCGCTGGGTCTGGAGACCTGCGCCACGCTCGGCATGCTGAACGCCGACCAGGCGAAACAGCTGAAGGACGCGGGCCTCGACTACTACAACCACAACCTCGACACCGGGCCTGAGTATTACGCCGAGGTGGTGACGACGCGCTCCTATCAGGACCGGCTGGAGACCCTGCAGCACGTCCGCGACGCAGGCATGTCGACCTGCTGCGGCGGCATCGTCGGCATGGGCGAGAAGCGCCGCGATCGCGCGGGCCTGCTGCATGCGCTGGCCACCCTGCCTGTCCACCCCGACAGCCTGCCGGTCAACGCCCTGGTTCCCGTCGGCGGCACGCCGCTGGGCGAGCGGGTGCTGAAGGAAGGCGAGATCGATCCGATCGAGTTCGTCCGCACCGTCGCCGTCGCCCGTCTGGTCTGCCCCAAGTCGATGGTCCGCCTGTCGGCCGGTCGCGAAGGCATGACGCCGGAGATGCAGGCCCTGTGCTTCCTGGCCGGCGCCAACTCCATCTTCGTCGGCGGCAAGCTGCTGACCACGCCGAACCCGGAAGAGGACGACGACGCCAAGCTGTTCGCCCTGCTGGACCTGAAGCCCATGCCCGCCAAGGGTTGCGACGCCCATTGATCCGGGTCCGCCCGACGCGCGGAACGGACATCGGCCGTCTGGAGGCGGTGGAGCGGTCGGCGGCGACGCTGTTCCGCGCCCTGCCCGATCTGGCCTGGCTGGCGGAGGACCGCACGGCCGGGCCTGAAGCCCATGCGCGCGCCGTCGCGCAGGGCCTGTCCTGGGTCGCCGTGGACGAAGTGGATCAGCCGGCCGGCTTCCTGATCGCCGCCGTAGAGGACGGCGCAGACCTTCACGTTCTGGAGTTGTCCGTCGCCGCCGACCATCAGGGACGCGGCGCCGGGCGGGCGCTGATGCAGACGGCCCGGCGCGAGGCCGAGACCCGCGCCCTGTCCGCCCTGACGCTGACGACGTTCGCAGGCGTCGCGTGGAACGCGCCCTTTTACGCCCGCCTCGGCTATACAGCGCTGACCGCAGAAACGACGCCCGCCTATCTGCGCGAGGCACTGGCCGCACAAGCCGAACACGGCCTGACCGACCGCGTCGCCATGCGCCTCAAGCTCTGACGCCTATTTGCTCATCCAGGGTCGCGAAGCCCCGCTCTTGATGCGCGCTGCCTGTTCGCGCTGGAAACGGCCGCCGCGCGGCGGCTTGGGTCGGGCGTCGATCGCCGCCTTCTTGAGCCGCAGCGCCCGCTGTACGGGCGTCTCGCCGGGAACAGCGTCCGCAGGTTCGGCGGCGGGCGTGTGATCATCATCAGTGCTCATGCCGCTTCTGTAGCACGTCCACGGCCCACGACGACCAAGGTATAGACAGGCTCGCACATAAGCCGCTTATCTCATTGTTCGAAACCACGAGGGTCGGCATGCAAACCAGCAAAGGCACCGCCTGGATCGGCGAGCCGACGCCGGGCGACGCCCTGTTCTTCCCTAGCCTCGAGTTCGTCCAGACGCCGTGCGCGCTGGGCGTGTTGGCGAGGGGCAACCCGATCGACCGAGGCGCTCCATTCGTTCAGATTTTCGTCTTCCGCGACGTGCAGGTGTTCAGCGCCTTTGACGAAAGCCTCTACTGGTCGCATGCGGAAACCGCGGACAGACCCCGCCATTTGCTTAGCCGTGTCGAGACCAGCCCCTTGCGTGATGCGGTCATGAAACTGCGCGGCGGCGACGACTGCGCCGACCACTGGATCGTCCACCATTTTGTCATCTGCGGCGGCGACTTTTGCGGCGAGGTTCTCGCCTCGCCCCACTTTGAGAGCGCGGTTTTTAAGACGGAAGCCCATGCGCGCGCGGCGTTGCGTCAGATGACGACGTTTAACGCCCCGGCCGCCGGGTCATCGCCGAGGCGGGGGCCAACTGGAGGCCGCGGGCTTCGAGGCCCGCCGTCCAGCGGGCGGCGGCCTCGACGGTGACGGGGTAGGAGAAGCCGGTTCCCAGGGCCGCGCCGTTGGTCTTGGCGGCGGCCTCCAGGGCGTTGAACTGGCGCAGGATGGCGGCGGGGGTCTGTTCCTCGTCGACGACGCGGTCGGCGCTGGCGCGGGCGAAGGCGCCGGGGCGGCGGCGCATGGAGCCGTCGTCGAGGAAGGCCAGGCCCCGCTGGCGCAGATTGGTCATCAGGGCCGTCACGCCCTCGTCCGAGGTCGCGAACCGGTCGCCCAGATAGTTGGTCACGCCGAAATAGCCCGTGGCGCGCGCCAGCAGCCAGTCCAGCTTGACCGCTACGTCGTCGGCGCCGCCGGACGACAGCAGGGTGTAGGGGCCGGGGTCGTTGTCGGGATAGCCGGTCGGCTCCATCGGCAATTCGATCATCACCTCATGGCCGTGGGCGCGGGCCATGTCGATCCAGGTCTGAAGCCCCTCGGCGTAGGGCACGAAGGACAGCGTCACCTCGGCCGGCAGGCGTTCGATCGCCGCGCGGGTCGTGGCGCTGTTCAGGCCCAGCCCGCCGACCACCAGGGCCACCATCGGCTTGCCGTTCGAGCGGAAGGGCCGGGCGTAGGCCTGGGCCGGGACGCGGCCGTCGACGGCGATGCGCGGCAGGGGGCCGTTCGGGCCGGGCTGGAACAGGCCCGCGATCGGCGCCTTGGGCAGGGGGTTGGAGGGCGCGCGCACCGGGGCGCTGAAACCCTGGCCCGAGGCCACGCTGGCGCCGTCCGGCAGAGTGATGAGCGCCTCGCCCCCGGCGGCTCCGCCCTCGCCCATCAGGGCCGGATCGATGGGGCCGAGATCCTGATAGATGTCCAGACCGCTGAAACCGAAGGCCTCCGCCCCGGTCGGCGCCGTGTCGGCGGCGACGGGCCGCTCCAGCACGGCGCTGGCCGTCGGCGCGCCCGCGCGCGGATCGCCCAGCACGGCGACGAACAGGGCGGCGGCGCCGATGACGAAGACCCCGGCCGCGCCCGCCGCGACGGGCGGCTTCTTCAGGGCGTTCAGGACCGGCTCCATGGCGACGCGCGACCGGGGCTCCGGCGGCGCGCCTGCGGCGGCGGCGAGGGCGGACTGGCGCTTGGCGAACATGGTCAGGGCGGCGGCTCGGGCTTGCAGGCGCCGCACAGACGCGGCGCCCCTCAGCCTCAGTTAAGCCCTGCGTCGGTTAAGAAAGCCTAACGGCGCGTTCACCACGTTCTTAGCCGCCCTAAACCGCCCTTATTCGCGGGCTTATGAACAGCGCGATGTCGATCCCCCGGGACAAGCCCGGGGCGACGAAGAAAGGCGAGAGGCTCTTAATCAGGCTTCGGCTTGTTCTCTGGCGTGATGTCAGGCGGCAGCATCGGGCGTTCCGTCGGCGTTTCGGCCTCCGCCGTCTCGACCTTCTCTTCGCCCGGCTCGGTGATGACGATCCCCTCGGGCGCAGCAGCCAGCTTGGTCAGGTCGCCGCCGGCGCGCAGCACGTCCAGCGCCCGCTCCAGCTGATAGTCCTTGTCCTTGGCGTAGTCGGCGCCCGGCGCTTCGCGCGGTGTGTGCGGCCCCTTGCGCTCGGCCCCGATGGAGGAATCCAGCGCCGTCGAATAGGCCGCCTCGGAATAGATGAAACTGGAGCGCGAGACGATGCGCGCCTCGGCCTCGGAGCGCGCGACCTCCAGGTCCGGCTCGATGCCGATCTTCTGGATCGAGCGGCCCGACGGCGTGTAGTAGCGCGCCGTGGTGATCGACAGGGCGCCGTCCTGGCCGCCGCGCAGCGGGATCACCGTCTGCACCGACCCCTTGCCGAAGCTGGTCAGGCCGACGACCGTCGCCCGCTCCTGATCCTTCAGGGCCCCGGCCACGATCTCGGACGCCGAGGCCGAGCCGTAGTTGATCAGCACCACCACCGGCAGGCCGCCGGTCAGGTCGCCCGGCTTGGCGGCGTAGCGTTCGATGTCCTCGGGCTTGCGGCCGCGCTGGCTGACGATCTCGCCGCGCTCCAGGAAGGCGTCCGACACGTCGATGGCCGCCGTCAGCAGGCCGCCGCCGTTGTTGCGCAGGTCCAGCACATAGCCCTTCAGGCCCGGCTTCTCGCGCTTCAGCCGCTCGATCGTCTCGGTCAGCTCGCGGCCGGTGTTCTCGTTGAAGGTCGAGATGCGCAGATAGCCGAAGTCGCCTTCCAGACGGCCGGTGACGGATTCGACCTTGATGACTTCGCGCGTCAGCACGACCTCGCGCGGCTCCTCGCCGTCGCGCAGGAAGGTGACGGTGACGCTGGTGCCCGTGGCGCCGCGCAGCTTGTCCGAGACCTCGGACACCGTCAGACCGGCCGCGTTCTGGCCGTTGACGGCGCTGATGACGTCGCCCGCCTGAACCCCCGCACGGCCCGCCGGGCTGTCGTCCATCGGCGAGATGACCTTCACCAGCCCGCCCTCTGAGGTGATGGTCAGGCCGACGCCGGAATATTCCCCCGAGGTCCGCTCGCGCAGGTCGCCGAAGGCCTTGGCCGGCAGATAGTTGGAGTGCGGGTCGAGCGCCGTCATCATGCCCTGCAGGGCGGCCTCGATCAGCTTCTTGTTGTCGACCGGAACGACATAGGCCTGCTCGACGATGCCCAGCACGTCGCCGAACATCTCGAGCATGCGGAAGGTCTCGTTGCGCGGAGTCTGGCTGGCCACGGCCGCCGCCGATCCGCCCAGCGCCAGGGCGGCGGCGCCCACGAGAAGCAGTTTACGCATTCGGTCTCTTTCCATCGGATCCGCTTTCGGCTCCGGTCGTCCAGGGCGGCGCGGGCGCCACGAACGGCGCGCACGACAGTTCCGGCGATACAAACAGCGTCCGCGCCGATTTGAAAGGGATTTCGCGCGGTTGGCCCTCGGAGGGCGGCCTACTGCAGCCAGGGCGCGGGATCGATGGGCCGTTCCTGGCGGCGCAGTTCGAAATAGGCCTCGCCGTCCTCGCCGGTGCGGCCCAGGGTCTGGCCGTCGGCGACGCGCTGTCCGGTCTCGACCTCCAGACGATCCAGGCCCGCAATCACGGCGCGCCAGCCGGGGCCGAGGTCGAGGATCACCACCTCGCCCCACTCCTTCAGCGGCCCGGCGTAGGCGACGCGGCCCGCCGCCGGCGCGCCGACCGCCTCATGGCTGGAGCGCCAGCTCCACCCGGCTGAACGGCCGCCGAAGCGTTGAGAGGGCGTCCCCGCGATGGGCGGGGTCAGGCGGCTGCGGCCCGCAGGCAGGCGGGCGGCCGGGGCCTCTTCCGGCGCCTCGGCGATCCGAGGCGTCTGGCCGCCCAGTTCGCGGATGCGCGCCTCCAGCGCCTTGGTGGCCCGTTCGGCCCGCGCCGCCTCGGCCCGCAGGACGGACCGCAGGGCGGTCTTGCGCGCCGTCAGCCCCTCGATCTCGGCGCGACGGTCGTTCTGGGCGCTTTCGACGGTGAACAGCCGCTCGCTGGACAGGGCGGCCAGGCGGCGGATGCGGCCGATCTCGGCCTGGCGCTCGACCAGGGTTTCGGCCCGGTCCTGAAGCTCAGGCGTGATGGCGCGGATCAGGATGGAGGCGCGCACCGTGTCCACCGCCTTGTCCGCCGGGATCAGCAGGGGCGGCGGCGGCTCGCGGCTCATCATCTGCAGGGCGGACAGCAGCCGTCCCTGCGCCGCGCGCTCGCGCGACAGGGCGGCCAGCAGGGCCGCCTCGCGATCGCCCAGCTCTTTCAGACGGGCGCGCTGGGCCTCCATCTGCACGTCGTCCTCAGCCTCGGCGCGGCGCAGCTCGCGCAGCTGGCGGTCCAGGTCGACGATCTCCTCGGCGGCGGCGGCGGCCTCGGCGCGCAGGCGGCGGGCGCGGGCGGTCTCGTCCCGATACTCGGCCTGAAGCCGGGTCAGCTCGGAGTTCGGCTGGGCCGCGCGCTGGCTGGCCGCCGGCCCGGCCAAGGCCAGCAGCAGGCTGGAGGAGGTCAGAAGAAGAACGGCCCCGGATCGCATCAGTCGCGATGATAGGGCGAACCGGCCAGGATGGTCACGGCCCGATAGATCTGCTCGGCCAGCATGGCGCGGGCCAGGGCGTGGGGCCAGGTCTGCGGCCCGAAGGCCAGGGTCGAGCGGGCCGCGCGGCGCACGCTTTCGTCCAGACCGTCGGCGCCGCCGATGACGAAGACCAGCCGCCGCTCGCCCTGATCGCGCAGAGCCGCCACATGGTCGGCGAAGGCGCGCGAGGAATAGGTGCGTCCGCGCTCGTCGCAGGCGATCAGGTGCGCGCCCTCGGCGGCGGCCAGCAGCAGCTCGGCCTCCGGCGCCTTACCGGGTTTCTTCGGCTCAAGATCGATGAGTTCGAGGGGCCCCAAGCCCAGGGGCCGCCCCGACAGGGTGGCCCGCCGGGCGTAGTCGTCGGCCAGGGCGGCCTCGGGACCGCGGCCCGGCTTGCCGATGGCCGCGATCGCCAGCTTCATGAGGTCAGTCCCGGGCGGGGCCGCCGCGGTGGGCGCTGTCGACCGCCCAGATCTTCTCGATGTTGTAGAAGGTGCGCACTTCCGGGCGGAACAGGTGGACGACGACGTCGCCCGCATCCAGCAGCACCCAGTCGCAGTGCGGCAGGCCCTCGACCTTCACCTTGCCCAGGCCCAGTTCCTTGAACAGGCGCAGCAGGTGGTCGGCGATGGCGCCGACGTGGCGGTGCGAGCGGCCCGAAGCCACGATCATGGCGTCGGTCATCGGGCTCTTGCCGCGCAGGTCGATCAGGACGATGTCCTGAGCCTTATCGTCGTCGAGTTTGGCGAGGATGGCCTGCTCCAGCTCGGTCGCGCCGACCGGCAGAGGCTGGCGCTCGTCGCTACTGGGGCCGTCCTCGGCCTGACCGTCTTCGGAATGGACGGAATCCATCAGGTCCATTTCGTGCGCCGCATTCGAAACGGCGTCTTGCGCATCGTGCGCGGTCGAGGGGGTCAGCGGAGGGCTCCGAGGCGATTACTAAAAGCCGATCATAGCACGCCCGGCGCAAAAGGTCACCCGGCCTGCGACGACTCTTCACCCCCCCGCGCGCGTCGCGCGGATGGCGGTGGATGAGCGGTGGTTCAGCGGCGCCGTCAGATAGGTCCAGGCCGGCGCCTCCAGATTGGGCAGCAATCCGGCCTGGGCGGCGGGAATGCGATAGCGGGCGAACCGAGCCGCCGCCGGGGCCGTGCGGCTGTCCAGCAGGCTGCCCGGCCGGGCGATCACCGCCACCGGCATCAACCGCATGATGTCGGTCCAGCCCCTCCAGCGATGAAATCCCGCCAGATTGTCCGATCCCATCAGCCAGACGAAATTCACGCCGGGATGGCGGGCGACGACGGCGCGCAGGGTGTCGACGGTCCAGCGCGTGCCCGCCCGCGTCTCGAAATCCGAAACGATCATGGCCGGGCCGACGCTCGCCGCCACGGCGCGCGCCGAGGCCATGCGTTCGGCCAGGGGCGCGGTCTCGTGCTCGGATTTCAGCGGATTCTGCGGCGAGACCAGCCAGACCACCCGGTCCAGGTCCAACCGCTGCATGGCGGTGGCCGCCACATGGGCGTGGCCGTCGTGAGCCGGATTGAACGAGCCGCCGAACAGGCCGACCTTCATCCCCGGCGCCAGATCCAACCCGTCGCGCAGGGCGCCTCGGCGAAGACCGGAGCCTTTCGGCGCGGGACCGGCGTGGAAGAAGGACAAGGGCGTCTCTTGCGGCGGCGGCGAACGAGTGAGCGCGGCCAACGCCTTATGCTCACCTGCGCCCTAACACGGTCCGAAGCGCCTGTCTCGCTCCGCGAACGGAGCGAGCGACCGCGCTAGAATTCCTTCCAGCTCGAGCCCGGATCACGTTCGCCCGGCTGGGCCAGCTGCTGGCCCCAGGTGATCATCATGAAGGCCTTGTGGCTGCGGATCTTGTACTGGCCGATCATCGGCGTGACGGCGCCCAGCGGCATCCCGGTGCGGGCGTCGTAGAGGAAGCCCGAGAACTCGGCCACGCCCATGCGGTCGCGGTTGGAGTAGAGCGACAGCTCCGGCAGGGAAACGACGTTCAGGCTCTCATTGATCGGCACGCGCATGTCGGGAATGCCCACCACCCGGCGCAGTTGGTCCAGCGACAGGGCGCCGGCGCGCACCTCGAAGATGGCGTCGGCCTCGCCGCGTTCGCGCACGATGGCGTAGCCGGCTTCCGACAGGGCGGCGCGGATGGCGCTCAGCGCATAGCGGGCGTTCTCGGCCTGGAAATAGGTCTCGTCGACGAAGACGCGCGCGCCCTGCGGGATCGGCAGGGTCAGGCCCTCGACCGCCCGGTCGGCGGCGCGGTTGACCAGCAGCATGTCCGTGGCCGTCCGCGACGGATTGGTCTCCGTCACCGAGGCGCAGGCGCCCAGGCTCAGGACCGCCAGCCCCAGGATCAGCCGCGCC
Source organism: Brevundimonas sp. RM1 (assembly GCF_052907225.1). Taxonomy (NCBI): domain Bacteria; kingdom Pseudomonadati; phylum Pseudomonadota; class Alphaproteobacteria; order Caulobacterales; family Caulobacteraceae; genus Brevundimonas; species Brevundimonas sp. RM1. The sequence goes on along the minus strand of NZ_JBRERY010000003.1, from coordinate 52,607 downwards.
GAAACGCTCACCAGGCGCCCACGTTCGGCATGGAGGCCCAGGGCTCGGCCGGGGCCAGGCGCTCGCCCGACTGCAGCAGCTCGATCGAAATCCCGTCCGGCGAACGGATGAAGGCCATGTGGCCGTCGCGCGGCGGACGGTTGACGACCACGCCGCCGTCCATCAGCCGCTGGCAGGCGGCGTAGATGTCGTCGACCTGAAACGCCAGGTGGCCGAAGTTGCGGCCGCCGTCGTAGTCCTGATCGTCCCAGTTATAGGTCAGCTCGACCTCGGGGGATTGCTCGGCCTCGGCGCGGGCCTTGTCCGCCGGCGCGGCCAGATAGACCAGGGTGAAGCGCCCGGCCTCGTAATCCGCGCGGCGCGTCTCCACCAGACCCAGCAGATCGCAGTAGAAACGCATCGAAGCGTCCAGATCCTTCACCCGGACCATGGCGTGCAGATAGCGCATGATCGGACTCAGTGCGCCTCGGGCGGACGGGCCGCCGGATCGAGGTATTCGCTCTCGGGGTGCGGATGGGCCGACAGCACGAAGCGGCGGTCGCAATAGCCGCACTCGATGAAGTCGTCCTCGCCCATGTCCATGTAGACCAGCGGGTGGCCCAGGGCCCCGCCGCCGCCGTCGCAGGCGACGCGCTTGGTCGAGACCACGATCTCTTCGGGCGGAGGAATGACGGCTTCGAGATGACGGGGAGGCATGATCCGGTCCGGTCTGGAAAGGCTTTGCGCCGTTCCTAGGCGGACCGGACCGTCAGGTCAAACCTCCGAAGGCGCGGCCTTGCGGCCCATCACCTTGTCGAACAGGGCCTTGCGCTTCTTGAACAGGGTCAGGCCCAGGCAGCCCGCCCCGACCCACAGGCCGATCTCGCCGATCACAGCGGCGACCGCGGCGATGATCGCCGCCTGGGTCATGGGCAGATAGTCCAGCTTGCCCGCCAGCAGGGCCAGGGCGAAACCGGCGTAGCCGATGGCGCAGACCCCCATGGCGATGAAGCCGATCAGGCGAATGCGGGTCAGCGGCTTGCGGGTGGCGACGGCGGTGGTCATGGCGTGTCCTCATCCAAGGGAAGTTGTCTTTCTGACAAGCAAGCTAGACACATCACCCGCACACGTCAAGCACCATTTACATATCGTCTCGCAACCTTGTCCCCGTACGCACGGCGACGGCTTGGCGAACCGCCCCGCGCCCCCTACCTATGCCGTCCGCCCCGCCTTGCCCGAGTTGAAGTCCGCGCCATGACCCAAGAGCCCCGCCTGCCCGTCAACGCCATCGAGGTCAGGGGGCTGAAGAAGACCTACAAGGGCTCGCGCAAGTCGCCGCCGAAAACCGCCCTGCGCGGGGTCGATCTGACGGTGCCGCGCGGCTCGATGTTCGGACTGCTAGGGCCCAATGGGGCGGGCAAATCGACCCTCATCAACATCATCGCGGGCGTGGTGAACAAGTCCGAGGGCACGGTCCGCATCTGGGACCGCGACATCGACCATGAGGCGCGCGACGCCCGCTCGGCGCTGGGCGTGGTGCCGCAGGAGATCGTCGCCGACGTCTTCTTCACCCCGCGCGAGGCGCTGGAGGTCCAGGCCGGCTTCTACGGCGTGCCCGCCAACGAACGCCGCTCGGACGAACTGCTGGCGGCGCTGGGCCTGTCGGACAAGGCCAACGCCTATGTCCGCGCCCTATCCGGCGGCATGAAGCGGCGCCTGATGGTGGCCAAGGCCCTGGTGCACAATCCGCCCGTGCTGATCCTGGACGAACCGACGGCGGGCGTGGACGTCGAGCTGCGCCGCCAGCTGTGGGAGTACGTCCGCAAGATCAATGAGGAGGGGGTGACGGTGATCCTGACCACCCACTACCTCGAAGAGGCGCAGGAGCTGTGCGACACCATCGCCATCATCAACCGCGGCGAGGTCGTGGCCTGCGAGCCGACTGAACAGCTCTTGAAGCGGCTGGACACCCGCAACGTCGTGGTGACGCCCGAGACGGCGCCCGAGACCCTGCCCGCTCTGAACGGCTTTGCGGTCGCCCCGCGCGCCAACGGCGCCTTCGTCGTCACCTACCGGACGGGTGAATCCAGCGTCGAACAGGTGCTGGCCGCCGTGCGCGCGGCGGGCGTGACCATCAAGGACATCGCCACCGAAGACCCGGACCTGGAAGACGTCTTCCTCGCCATGACCTACGGCGACACGAGCCGCCCCGACCCGACGCAGGACTGAGGGAGGGGGCGTAGCCCCTTCACGCCACCATCACCGTGCCGAGCAGCAGCTTGGCCCCCGGCTTGCCCAGAATGGCGTCCGTCGCGTGCTGCAGCGCCACCACCAGCCATTCGACATTGGGCGGGGCGTCCGGCAGCAGCCGCGCGGCGGCGATGCGGACGATCTCGTTGTAGGCGGCGCTGAGACGCGGCTGGGACAGCTGCGCCCGCTCCATCAGGGCGCCGTCGGCGATGTCGAGACCCGTCTCGACCGTCATCACCCCGCGTCGTCCGTCACGCCTCAACACGGTGGCCGTGGCGGTGGGCAGGGACAGATAGCCCCCCTTGCCGCCGCCGCTCTTCTCAGGCGAAGCGTGCGCGGCGCCGGCCGCCGCGAGGCCGCCGAGCGCCACGCCATGCAAAGTCAGGCCGATCAGATGACGTCTGTCCATGACGCCACCCTAGCCGCGCACGCCTTTCCCGGACGTTGACGCCTAGCCCGCGACGAGACGGCGGCGTATGCGAAGGGCATGAGCATCGACCTGTCCCTCTATCGCCCCAACGTCGGGGTCGTCCTGTTCAACCCGGCCGGCCAGGTCTGGTTCGGCCGCCGCGCCGACACGCCCGAGCCGTGGAACTGGCAGTTCCCGCAGGGCGGTGTCGACGACGGCGAAGACCTGGAAGCCGCCGCCCGCCGCGAACTGCACGAGGAGACGGGCGTGCGCTCCATCGCCCTGCTGGGCCGCACGAGCGAGTGGATTCCCTATGACTTCCCCGAAGGCCTGCCGAGCCCCAAGAGCTGGAAGGGGCTGAAAGGCCAGCGCCAGCAGTGGTTCGCCTTCCGCCTGACCGGCCAGGAGGACGAGATCGACCTGAACGCCCACGGCGAACCGGAATTCGACGCCTGGCGCTGGGGGCGGCTGGAAGAGGCGCCCAGCCTGATCGTGCCGTTCAAACGCCCGGTCTATGAGCAGGTGGCGCGGGTGTTCGGGGAATGGGCCGCCTGAGGCTCTGACGCTTCTCTAAAGACCAAGCGTCACTCTTCGGACCCCACTGCCGTCATCCTCGGGCTTGACCCGAGGATCCAGCCGTCCGTCTGCGGAACCTTGGCTAGGTGGAGCGCGCGCCGCACTGGATCCTCGGGTCAAGCCCGAGGATGACGGCGGAGATAATGGATGACGGCGTGAGGTGCGATGACGGCGGAGTTGGCGTCGGAGTTGGCGTCGGACATCGCGCACGAAAAAGGCCCCTCGCCGCAAGCGAGGGGCCTTTGATCGTTTCAGCGTCGCGAAAGCTTAGTTCGCGACCAGCTCCGAAGCCTCTTCGGCCAGGATGGTCAGGCCTTCGCCGTTGACGTCGGCGAAGCCGCCCTTGACCTCGAAGCGGCGGCGCTGGGCGCCGTCATAGACCGTCACCACGCCTTCGCGCAGGGTGGTCATGAAGGGCGCGTGGCCCGGCAGGACGCCGAAGTCGCCCTCGACGCCCGGCGCATCGACCTGATCGACCGAACCGGCGAAGACTTCGCGTTCCGGGGCGACGAGGGAGAAGTTCAGCTTACCGGCCATGACTTAGGCTTCCGCAGCCATCTTGGCGGCCTTCTCGACGGCCTCTTCGATGGCGCCGACCATGTAGAAGGCGGCTTCCGGCAGGTGGTCGTATTCGCCGTCGCAGATCGCCTTGAACGAGCGGATGGTGTCGGCCAGCTCGACGAACTTGCCCGGCGAGCCGGTGAACTGCTCAGCCACGAAGAAGGGCTGCGACAGGAAGCGCTGGATCTTGCGGGCGCGCGACACGACCAGCTTGTCGTCTTCCGACAGCTCGTCCATGCCCAGGATGGCGATGATGTCCTTCAGCGCCTTGTACTGCTGCAGGATTTCCTGGACGCGGCGAGCGACCTGATAGTGCTCCTCGCCGATGACCAGCGGGTCCATGATCCGCGAGGTGGAGTCCAGCGGGTCCACGGCCGGGAAGATGGCCTGGGCGGCGATGTCGCGCGACAGAACGGTCGTGGCGTCCAAGTGGGCGAACGAAGCGGCCGGGGCCGGGTCGGTCAGGTCGTCGGCGGGGACGTAGATGGCCTGGACCGAGGTGATCGAGCCCTTCTTGGTCGAGGTGATGCGCTCCTGCAGGTTGCCCATCTCGGTCGCCAGCGTCGGCTGATAGCCCACGGCCGAGGGGATGCGGCCCAGCAGAGCCGACACTTCCGAACCGGCCTGGGTGAAGCGGAAGATGTTGTCGACGAACAGCAGCACGTCCTTGCCTTCCTCGTCACGGAAGTATTCCGCGATCGACAGGCCGGTCAGGGCGACGCGGGCGCGGGCGCCCGGCGGCTCGTTCATCTGGCCGTAGACCAGGGCGCACTTGGAGCCTTCGGTCGAGCCGTTGTTCTTGGCCGGGTCCACGTTGACGTTGGACTCGATCATCTCGTGATACAGGTCGTTGCCTTCGCGGGTGCGTTCGCCCACGCCGGCCAGAACCGAGTAACCGCCGTAAGCCTTGGCGATGTTGTTGATCAGTTCCTGCATGGTCACGGTCTTGCCCACGCCGGCGCCGCCGAACAGGCCGGTCTTGCCGCCCTTGGTGTAGGGGCAGATCAGGTCGATGACCTTGATGCCGGTGACCAGGATTTCCGCCGAGGTCGACTGTTCGTCGAAGGTCGGGGCTTCCTTGTGGATCGGACGGTATTCAGTGGTCAGGATCGGACCGGCTTCGTCGATCGGCTGGCCGACGACGTTCATGATGCGGCCGAGCGTGCCGGGGCCGACCGGGGCCATGATCGACTTGCCGGTGTCGACGACGGGCTGACCGCGGGTCAGGCCTTCGGTCGTGTCCATGGCGATGGCGCGGACCATGTTCTCACCCAGGTGCTGGGCGACTTCCAGGACCAGGGTGAAGGGCTCGCCCGTCTTCTGGTCGACGTTCTGGGTCTCCAGGGCGCTCAGGATCGCCGGCAGGTGGCCTTCAAACTCGACGTCGACGACGGCGCCGATGACCTGGGCGATCTTGCCCTGGCCCGCGACGGTCGCGACGGCGGCCTTCGGAGCGGCGGCCTTCTTGGGAGCGGCCGGCTTCTTGGCGGCGGGTTTCTTGGCGGCGGTGGTGTCGGTCATCGGGTTTTGTCCGTGTCGAATGTCAGCTGTGTCGGGATCAGAGCGCTTCAGCGCCGGCGATGATCTCGATCAGCTCGGTGGTGATCTGAGCCTGGCGGGAACGGTTGTACTGCAGCGTCAGGGCGCTGATGAGGTCGCCCGCGTTGCGCGTGGCGTTGTCCATCGCGGCCATCTGGGCGCCGAAGAAGCCGGCCTGGTTCTCCAGCAGGGCGGCCAGGATCTGCGTCGTCAGGTTGCGCGGCAGCAGGGTCTCGAGGATTTCCTCTTCCGACGGCTCATATTCATAGAGCGCGCCGGCGTCGGCCGAGGCGTCCGCGTCGACTTCGGCCGGGGCCAGCTGACGCGACGACGGAACCTGAGAGATCACCGACTTGAACTGGCTGTAGAAGAGGGTGACCTTGTCGGCCTCGCCCGCTTCAAACTTCTCGGCCAGCAGTTCGGCGATCGGCTGGGCCGAATGCAGGCCCACCGTCTTGTGCTCGCTCAGCTCGAAGGTCTTGACGACCTTGTCGCCGAACAGGCGGGTCAGCTGGTCGCGCGACTTGCGGCCGACGGCCACGATCTCGACGGTCTTGCCGTTGGCGATCAGGCTGTTGATGTGATCCCGCGCAGCGCGGATGACGTTGGTCGAGAACCCGCCCGCCAGGCCCTTGTCGGCCGTGGCGACGACGACCAGATGCTTCTGGTCGGCGCCGGTCCCGGTCATCAGGCGCGGGCCGTCGTCGCCGACGCCGGCCGCCAGGTTGGCGATGACCGAGGCCATCCGCTGCGCATAGGGCCGGGCGCTTTCGGCCTGGTCCTGGGCGCGCTTCAGCTTGGCCGCGGCGACCATCTGCATGGCTTTCGTGATCTTCTGCGTCGCTTTGACGCTTCCGATCCGATCGCGCATTTCCTTGAGGCTAGCCATCCGGCTCTGCTCTTCCTTTGACTACAGGGCCGAACGATCAGGCGAAGGTCTTGGCGAAGGCCGCCAGGATGTCCTTCAGCTCGGCTTCCAGCTCGGGCGTCAGGGCCTTCTTGGTGCGGATGCCGTCCAGCAGCGAGGCGTGGTTGGCGTGAATGCGGGCCAGCAGCTCGCTCTCGAAACGGCCGACCTGAGCCACTTCGATGCCGTCCAGATAGCCGCGCGTGCCGGCGTAGATCGACACGACCTGCTCTTCGACGGCCAGCGGCGAGTACTGCGGCTGCTTCAGCAGCTCGGTCAGGCGGGCGCCGCGGGCCAGCAGGCGCTGGGTCGAGACGTCCAGATCCGAGCCGAACTTCGCGAAGGCGGCCATTTCACGATACTGGGCCAGCTCGCCCTTAATCGAACCGGCGACCTGCTTCATGGCCTTGATCTGGGCCGAGGAGCCCACGCGCGACACCGAGATGCCGACGTTCACGGCCGGACGGATGCCCTGATAGAACAGGTCCGATTCCAGGAAGATCTGGCCGTCGGTGATCGAGATCACGTTGGTCGGGATGTAGGCCGACACGTCGTTGGCCTGGGTTTCGATGATCGGCAGGGCGGTCAGCGAGCCCGAGCCGTAGTCCTCGTTCAGCTTGGCCGAACGCTCCAGCAGGCGGCTGTGCAGGTAGAAGACGTCGCCCGGATAGGCTTCACGGCCCGGCGGACGGCGCAGCAGCAGCGACATCTGGCGGTAGGCAACAGCTTGCTTCGACAGATCGTCATAGATGATCAGGCCGTGCATGCCGTTGTCGCGGAAATACTCGCCCATGGCGGTGCCGGCGAACGGGGCCAGGAACTGCAGCGGGGCCGGCTCCGACGCCGTGGCGGCCACGACGATGGTGTATTCCAGCGCGCCCGACTCTTCGAGGGTCTTGACGATCTGGGCCACGGTCGAGCGCTTCTGACCGATGGCGACGTAGATGCAGTACAGCTTGGCCGACTCGTCGTCCGACTTGTTGACGGCCTTCTGGTTCAGGATGGTGTCGATGGCGACGGCGGTCTTGCCGACCTGACGGTCGCCGATGATCAGCTCGCGCTGGCCGCGGCCGACCGGGATCAGGGTGTCGATCGCCTTCATGCCCGTCTGCATCGGCTCGTGAACCGATTTGCGCGGGATGATGCCGGGGGCCTTCACGTCGACGCGGCGACGCTCGGTGAACTGGATCGGGCCCTTGCCGTCGATCGGCTCGCCCAGCGGGTTGACGACGCGGCCCAGCAGGCCCTTGCCGACCGGCACGTCCACGATCTCGCCCAGGCGGCGCACGTCGTCGCCTTCGGCGATGGCGGCGTCCGCGCCGAAGATCACGGCGCCGACGTTGTCGCGTTCCAGGTTCAGGGCCATGCCCTTCACGCCGGCCTTGGTGAACTCGACCATTTCACCGGCCTGGACGTTGTCCAGACCGTGAATGCGCGCGATGCCGTCGCCGACCGACAGCACCTGACCGACGTCCGAGACGTCGGCTTCCACGCCGAAGTTGGCGATCTGCGACTTGAGGATGGCCGAGATTTCGGCGGCGCGGATATCCATGATTGGCTCTTTCGGCTTTCGTCTTCGGTGCGGGCCCGCTGGCCCGGCTTGATCTGGAATTCGGGGCTTAGGCGCGCTTCAGCGCAAAAGTCATCTGGTCGAGCTTGGTCTTCAGCGAGGCGTCGAACAGCTTCGAGCCCACCTTGACCTTCAGGCCGCCCAGGATCGTCGGATCGACGCGAGCGGTCAGTTCGGGATCGCGGCCCAGGGCGGCGCGCAGCTCGGCCTGGATCTTCTTGGTCTGGGCGGCGCTCAGCGCCACGGCCGAAACCACCTCGGCGGCCACGACGCCCGTCTTCTTGGCGTACAGCGCCTCGAAGCCGGCGATCACGCCCGGCAGGTCCGACGCGCGGCCGTTCTGGCCCAACAGGCCCAGGAAGTTGCGCGTCGTCGCATTGAACTTGGCCTTGTCCGCGATGGCGGCCAGGCCCTTGGCCTGATCAGCCGACGCCACGATAGGCGAGGTGGCGAGACGGCGCAGATCCGCGCTGTCCAGCCAGGCCGCCTTTAGCGCAGCCAGATCGGCGCGCACGGCGTCCAGCGCCCCCGTCTCGTCCGCGAGGTCGAACAGCGCCTGTGCATACCGTCCGCCGACTTCCGTCGTCCTGAAATCGTCCGCCACTTATATTTGGTCCGCGTCTGAAGCGTTTGGATCAAGACCGGCCGCAGTCGCCTGCGCCAGCCAAGGGCCTGAAATGCTTGTAGAAAGCACGCTGGGGACGCATCTTTCGATACGCCCTTCGCTAAAGCCGCGCGGCTGATACCATGCAAGGCCTCGCCTCGCAACCGAGGGGCGCGGAACGATAACGCCGCACCCGCGCTCTCTTTGGTCGAATAGGACCGGTCAAGCTGGGTTCGACAGGAGGGCCTGCGACGACGACGACGCCATCCGACGCTTGATGCGCGCTCACGCTCCCGTTACCGAAAACCTTCCAACACCCATCAGGACACCCGATGCTCGAAAGCATAACCCCGCTGTTGACCGATCCCGCCGCCTGGGCGGCCCTTGTGACCCTCGTGGTCATGGAGGTGGTGCTGGGGATCGACAACCTGATCTTCATCTCGATCCTCTCGAACAAGCTCCCGCCCGAGCACCGCCAGCGCACGCGCCGTATCGGCATCGGCCTGGCCCTGGTCATGCGCCTGGGCCTTCTGGCCGCCATCGGCTGGATCGTCGGCCTGACCCAGCCGGTCTTCGACCTGGGCATCCACGGCGAGACCTTCGACACCGCCTTCTCCTGGCGCGATCTGATCCTGATCGCCGGCGGCCTCTTCCTGGTCTGGAAGGCGACGAAGGAAATCCACCACGCCGTCGACACCACGCCGTCGAACGACCACCTGCTTGAAAAGGACAAGAAGGACGTCGTCATCAACAACGTCGGTTCGGCCATCTTCCAGATCATCCTGCTGGACCTGGTGTTCTCGGTCGACTCCATCCTGACGGCGGTCGGCATGACCGATCACGTGCCGATCATGATGATCGCCGTGGTCATCGCCGTTCTGACCATGCTTCTGGCGGCCGACCCGCTGGCGAACTTCATCGACAAGAACCCGACCGTGGTCATGCTGGCCCTGGGCTTCCTGCTGATGATCGGCGCCGTGCTGATCGCCGACGGCTTCGGCGTCCACGTGCCCAAGGGCTATATCTACGCCGCCATGGCCTTCTCGGCCCTGGTCGAGGGCCTGAACATGTGGTCGCGCAACGCCCAGATCAGAAAGAACCAGGCCGAGGAAGCCGCCCAGGCCGCCCTCAACAAGGCCGAAACCGCCGAGCCCGGCGTCTAAACGTGCGTATCGGGCCGGTCCTGGCGACGCTTCTGCTGGCGCTTCCCGCGTCGGCGGCGGCGCAAGCGCCGGGGCCGGCCCCTTCTTCTTCCCCTCAGCCCGCGCCGGCCCGCGTTCCGGTCTATGGCTATGAGGTGGTGCGGACCTTCCCCCACGACCCGACCGCCTTCACCCAGGGGCTGGTCATTCGCGACGGCGTGCTGATCGAAAGCACCGGCCGCAACCCCTCCAGCGTGCGGCGCGTGCGGCTGGAGGACGGCGTCGTGCTGCAGAAGCGCGAACTCGAGCCCGAGTTCTTCGGCGAAGGCCTGACCGAGAAAGACGGCCGCGTCTTCTCCCTGTCGTGGATCAACGGCGTCGGCTTCATCTGGAATGCGGACGACCTGAAGCCCGTCTCCCGCTTCGCCTACGCGGGCGAGGGCTGGGGCCTGACGCACGACGGAACGCGCCTGATCCTGTCGGACGGATCGGCGGCCCTGCGCTTCCTCGACCCCGACACCCAGGCCGAGACCGGCCGCGTCTCCGTCACCCTGAACGGCCGCCCGGTGCGCCAGTTGAACGAACTGGAATGGATCGACGGCGAGGTCTGGGCCAACGTCTGGCGGACCGACTACATCCTCCGCATCGACCCAGAGTCCGGCCGCGTGGTGGGCGTCATCGACCTCAGCGGCCTGCTGCCCAAGGATCAGGTGAAGGATCCGGTCGACGACGTGCTGAACGGCATCGCCTGGGACGCGCAGAACCGCCGCCTGTTCGTCACCGGCAAGAATTGGCCCAGCCTGTTCGAGATCAGGCTGACCGGGCCGAGGTAGGCGCGGCTCTCGCCCTTACCCCTCACTCCACCGTCATCCTCGGGCTTGACCCGAGGATCGAGCGGGGGGCGCGCTCGCCCTCTCCAAAGTCGCGGAGGCGGATGGACCGATCCTCGGGTCAAGCCCGAGGATGACGGAGAGTGGGTAGGCGCCAGCACGCCTTACAGGAAACTATAAGGATCCACGTCCACCGTCAGCCGCACCGAGGCCGGAACCTTCACCCGCGCCAGCCAGGCGCGCAGGAAGGCCTGCAGGTTCACGTCGCGGTCGGCCCGCACCAGCAGCCGCTTCCTCCGCCGCCCGCGCACCAGCGCCAAAGGCGCGTCGGCGGGGCCATAGACCTCCAGCCGTTCGGCGTTGGGGATGGCCTCGGCCAGGTCGCGGGCGACCTTCTCGACCGCCATCGCGTTCTCGCTGGACAGGATCAGCGCCGCCAGACGGCCGTGCGGCGGCAGGGACGCCGCCTCGCGCTCAGCCATCTCCGCCTCGACGAAGGCGTCGCGATCGCCCGCCGCCAGGGCCTGCAGCACCGGATGCTCGGGCGTCCAGGTCTGCAGCAGGGCGCGGCCCGGCTTGTCCGCCCGCCCCGCCCGGCCCGTGGCCTGGGCCAGCAGCTGATAGGTGCGCTCGGCCGCGCGCAGGTCGCCGCCGCGAAGCCCTAAGTCCGCGTCCACCACCCCGACCAGCGTCAGGCGCGGGAAGTTGTGGCCTTTCGCCGCAGCCTGGGTGGCGACCAGGATGTCGATCTCGCCGTCGGCCATGGATTGGATCAGGGCGCGGGCCGATTTGCCGTCCGGGACGGTGTCCGAGCTGAAGACGGCGGTGCGCGCCTGGGGGAAGAGCTGGCGCACCTCCTCCTCGACTCGCTCGACGCCCGGCCCGACCGGGACCAGCGAATCCTCGGCCCCGCATGACGGGCAGGCCTTGGGCTTAGGCATGGAGAAGCCGGTCAGGTGACAGACCAGCCGCCCGGTGTAGCGATGCTCGACCAGCCAGGAATCCGTATCCGGCGCCGTCAGCCGGTGCCCGCACGACCGGCACAGCACCACCGGCGCATAGCCGCGCCGGTTGAGGAACAGCAGGCTCTGCTCGCCCCGCGCCAGCGTCTCGCCGATGGCTTCGCGTAAAGGTGCGGACAGCCAGGTCTGCGGGTCGGGCGGACATTCGCGCAGGTCGATCAGGCCAATCTCGGGCAGCACCGCCGCCCCATGCCGCGCCGCCAGCTTCAGCCAGCGATACCGTCCCTGATGGGCGTTCCACAGCGTCTCCAGCGACGGGGTGGCCGAGGCCAGCACCACCGCCGCCCCCTCGATGCGCGCCCGCGCCACGGCCAGGTCGCGGCCGTGATAGACCAGCCCCTCTTCCTGCTTGAACGAGCCGTCGTGCTCCTCGTCCACCACGATCAGGCGCAGGTTGGCGTAGGGCAGGAACAGGGCCGAGCGCGCGCCGACCACGATGTTGCAGCGCCCGGCGACCACCGCCTCCCACGCCTGTCGCCGGCGCGGCGGGGCGACGCCGGAATGCCACTCGGCCGGGGCGACGCCGAAGCGGGCGGTGATGCGCTCGATCACCGCCTGGGTCAGGGCGATCTCGGGCAGCAGGATCAGCACCTGCGCCGTCGGGTCGGCCCGCAGCGCCCGCGCCGCCGCCTCCAGATAGGCCTCCGTCTTGCCCGAGCCCGTCACCCCGTCCAGCAGGAAGGGGGCGAAACCGCCCGCCGCTGTCGCCTCGGCGATGGCCGCCGCAGACGCCGCTTGATCGGGGTTCAGGGTCGCGGGCGCATGGTCGGGATCGGGCGGATCGAAGGCGGCGACGGCCTCGATTTCGAACGCCTCCAGCACGCTTTCGTCGACCAGCCCCTTGACCACGCCGGACGAGACGCCCGCCGCCCGCGCCAGATCGGGGCCGGGCATGGATCGCGCGCCCAGCGCCTCCAGCACCGCCGTCCGCGCCGCCGTGGGGCGAGCGGGACTGCGCCCCTCGACGCGCCGCACCCGCCGCTCGGGGCGGGGCCGAGGCGCGCGCAGACCCTTCAACGCCGTCGCCGCCATCTCGCCGGGCGGGCTGAGGGTCCAGCGCGCCGCCCATTCGACGAAGTCCAGCGTGCGCTCCGGCAGACGCGGATCGTCCAGCACCTGCTCGACCGCCTTGAGGCGCCGGTTGGAGCCGGTCGTCTCGAACACCTCGGCCACCACGCCCCGGATCAGGCGCGGGCCCAGCGGCACGGCGACCTGATCGCCGCGCGCGACCGACAGCGCCTCGGGAACCGCATAGTCGAAGGCTTCCGGCACCGGCAGGGGAATGAGGACGGAGGCGACCTTCACGCGGCTTCTCCTCCCCATTTCATGGGGAGGTGGCGCGGTCGCGCAGCGACCGTGACGGAGGGGCTGCCTGGTTCTGCTGACAGAAGCCCCTCCACCACTACGTGGTCCCCCTCCCCACAGAGTGGGGAGGAAAAGAATGAGAGTCGCCCTTCGCGTTGGTCAGGGTTAGAACTCTTCTCCATGAAACTCTTTCTCGACACCGCCGACGTCGCCGTCATCAAGGACTTGCTGCCCACCGGGATGGTGGACGGCGTCACCACCAATCCTAGCCTGATCGCCAAGTCGGGTCGCAACATCGCCGAGGTCATCGCCGAAATCTGCGCCCTGGTCGAGGGGCCGATCTCGGCCGAGGCCGTGGCCACCGATTTCGAGACCATGGTCAAGGAGGGCGACAAGCTGGCCTCCATCGCCCCCAACGTCGTGGTCAAGCTGCCGCTGACGTGGGACGGCCTGCGCGCCACCCGCGCCTTCGCCGACAAGGGGATCAAGACCAACGTCACCCTGTGCTTCTCGGCGGCCCAGGCCATGCTGGCGGCCAAGGCGGGCGCGACCTTCATCTCGCCCTTCGTCGGTCGTCTGGACGATGTCGGCGCCGATGGCGTGGGCCTGCTGGAAGACATCCGCACCCTGTATGACATCCACGACTTCAGCACGGAAATCCTGGCCGCCTCGGTGCGCAATGCGGACCATGTGACCGCCGCCGCCCTGGCCGGCGCCGACGCCTCGACCATTCCGGCCGACGTTTTCAAGGCCCTGGTAAAGCACCCGTTAACCGACAAGGGGTTGGATGCCTTCCTGGCCGACTGGGGCAAGACCGGCCAGTCCATTCTGTAGTTTCCGACCCGACGAGAGGTCCGCTTGAGCACTTCCCTGGACCTCTCTTCCGACCCGGCGGCGGGCCTGCACTGGCCGCAGGTGCGCGCCTGGCTGGAAGATCACGCCGAACACCTGCTGGATGACCGCGCCCTGCTGGAAGAGCTGGGCCTGACCGCCACCGGGCGTAACGTCGTCGACTTCGGCCGCGCCGCCCTGGCGCGGCTGGAGGCCGTCGCCCAGCGCGAAGCCGGGGCGCGCAAGCTGATCGAAGAGATCGCCCGCGCCAACTTCGCCGCCCAGACCCAGACCCACGTCGCCGCCCTGGACCTGATGGAGGCCCAGACCCACGCCGAACTGGCGCGCTGCCTCGACGCCGTGACGCAGGGGCGTTTCGGCCTGGCCGGCGCCGCCGTGGCGATCGAGAAGCCGGGCGCCGTCCCCTTCGGCTGGAAGGCGCTGGAGCCGGGCCGCGTCGACGCCCTGCTGGGCGAGGACGGCCTGCACTGGCTCGGCCCCAACTTCACCGGCCTCAGCCTGTTCGGCCCGGCCGAGGGCGAGGTCGCCTCGGTCGCCCTGGTGCGGATGAACCTGCGCCTGCCGGGCGCCGCCGCGCCCCGCGCCGCCCTGTGCGCCTTCGGCTCGGGCGAGGAAGACGGCTTCACCCCCGCCATGGGCTGCGAACTGGTGGCCTTCGTCGCCCGCGTGGTCGAACGCATGGCCGAGCGATGGCCGCTGGACGCCTGAGCGCCCCCTCCATGACTTCGCAGGACGCTCTGGCCGCCTGGCTGGAGCATCTGGCCCATGAGCGCCGCCTGTCGCCGCGCACGCTGGAGGCCTATGGCCACATCGGCCGGCTGTATCTGGCCTTTCTGGAGCGCCATCGCGGCGGCCCCCAAAGCGCGGCGGACCTGGGCTCCGTCACAGCGGCCGAGGCGCGCGCCCATATGGCCGAGCGCCGCAACGGAGATCGCCCGCTGAACGCCCGCTCGCTCAGCCAGACCCTGGCCGCCATCCGGGGCTTTCACGCCTTTCTTGACCGACGCCTCGGCGTAGCGGCGCCGCAGCTAGCTCTGGTGCGGGGGCCCAAGGTCAAGGCCTCCCTGCCCCGCCCGGTCAGCGAGGATCAGGCGAAGGGCCTGCTGCACGAACCCGAGGCCGACCCCGACATGGAGCCGTGGGAGGCCGCGCGCGACCGCGCCGTCCTGACCCTGCTCTACGGCTGCGGCCTGCGGATTTCGGAGGCTCTGTCGCTGAAGCGGTCGGACGCCCCACTGCCCGAATCCTTGCGCATCACCGGCAAGGGCGACAAGACGCGCATGGTCCCCGTACTGCCCCAGGTGCGCGAGGCGACGCAGGCCTATCTGGCGCTGCAGCCCTTCGTCATCGACGCGGATCAGGCCCTGTTCCGGGCTCGGCGCGGCGGCCCTTTGAGCGCCCGTCATGTGCAGGCGGCCGTGCAGCGGCTGCGCGGGCGCCTCGGCCTGCCCGTCTCGGCCACGCCCCACGCCCTGCGCCACAGCTTCGCCACCCACCTGCTGGGCGCCGGCGCCGACCTGCGCTCGATCCAGGAGCTGCTGGGCCACGCCAGCCTGTCGACGACGCAGAAATACACCCAGGTCGACGCCGCCCGCCTGCTGGCCGCCTACGCCCAGGCCCATCCGCGCGGCTGACCCTCCGCAAACGGACTTTTCAGCACCTCGAAAAGGCGCCAGAATTCCGGCCTGGGGATCGCGGAACGGGAGTTCACGCGCGTGCACAGGCCGATTCTCGTTTCTGAGACCGATCGCCTCGCCCCCAGCCGCCGCATGGCCCTGAGCCTGCTGGCCCAGACCGGACTTGTTCTGGCCGCCCCCGCCTGGGCGCAGGATGCGACGAACCAGACGCCTCCCGCTTCGCCCGACGCCGAGGCCCGCCTGCTGGCGAACCTGCTGACCCGCATCGGGGTCGAGGTCGATCTGGACGGGCGCAAGGCGCTGTTCGTCATCGACACGGGCGCAGAGCGCAGCGCGATCTCCGACCGGCTGGCGCAGGCGCTGGACCTGCCGCCCGGCCCGCCCGTCCTGGTGCACGGCATCACCACCGCCCAGATGACGCCGACCGTGCGCCTGCCCCATCTGGCCTTTTCCGAGCGACGGTTCGCCGACCTGGTCCTGCCGGTCTTTCCCTATGGGCTGCTGGGGGCCGACGGTCTTCTGGGGCTGGACGTGCTGTCGCGCTTCCGGCTGACCCTGGATCTGCGGCGCCGCCGGGTCATGATCGCGGCCTCGGGCGTCGACGTCGTGCGGCGCGGCCTGTCCTTCGGCGGACGCGCCAGCCGGGTGGGTCTGGACATCACCGATGTCCGCTCGGGGCGTTTCAGCCAGTTGATCCTGACCCAGGTCGCGGCCGACGGCGTCCCGGCCGTCGCCTTCATCGACAGCGGCGCCCAATATTCGATCGGCAACAGCGCCCTTATGCGGGCGCTGGATTCGCGCCTGGGCCGGGTCGAGCGTCCCTTGGTGCGCGTCTATGGCGTGATCGGCCAGTCCTTGCTGGTGCGGTCCGGCGAACTGGCTGATCTGCGCCTGGCGCGGCGCGATCTGGGGCCGACGCCTCTGTTGTTCGGCGATCTGCACGCCTTTCGCATTCTGAACCTGATCGACCGCCCCGCCCTGTTGCTGGGCGCCGACGTCCTGACCCGGTTCAGCCAGGTGATGCTGGACTATGGCCGGGGCCGCATCGCCCTCGGCGGCCTGGCCCGTCGTCCGACGCCGCAGGCCGCGCCTCGGTCCTAGGCCGATCAGATCGCCCGAACCGCCCCGCCGTCGATGCGGATCAGCGAACCGGTGACATAGCCCGCCAGCGGACTGGCCAGAAAGGCGGCGACGGCGCCGAACTCCTCGGTCGCGCCGATGCGTCCGGCGGGGATGGACTTGACCGATTCCGCACGGGCCTCGGCGGGTTCGACGCCAGTCGCTGCGGCGCGGGCAGCGTCCAGCCGCTCGATGCGCGGGGTGTCGATCCGGCCGGGCAGAAGGGTGTTGACCGTCACCCCATTGGCCGCCACCTCGCCCGCCAGGGTCTTGGCCCAGGCCGCCACCGAGGCGCGCAGGGTGTTGGACACGCCCAGCGTCCCGATCGGCTCGATCACGCTGGTCGAGGCGACGTTCAGCACCCGCCCCCAGCCCATGGCCCGCATCCCCGGCATGACCCGGTCGGTCAGGCGGAAGACCGACAGCACCATGGCCTCGAACTGCTCGCGCCACAGCGCCGGGTCCAGCCCCGCCACGCCCGACGGCGGCGGCCCGCCCGTGTTGTTCAACAGGATCTGGATCGGCCCGCCCAGCCCGGCCTCAGCGACGTCCACCGCCTTCAGCAGGGCCTCGTGATCGGCCAG
This sequence comes from Brevundimonas sp. RM1, assembly GCF_052907225.1. Classification (NCBI taxonomy): domain Bacteria; kingdom Pseudomonadati; phylum Pseudomonadota; class Alphaproteobacteria; order Caulobacterales; family Caulobacteraceae; genus Brevundimonas; species Brevundimonas sp. RM1. Next base: position 35,721 of record NZ_JBRERY010000003.1, on the reverse strand, counting down.
ATCGGCCGGGGCGATGACCGCCCGGCCCGGCCCCATGGCGTTCAGTTCGTCGGCCACGGCCTGAAGCCTGGCCGCATCGCGCGACAGCAGGGCCACGTGCGCGCCCTCGGCCACAAGCGCCGTCGCCACCGCTCGCCCCAGGCCGCTGGAGCCGCCGCAGACCAGGGCGCGCTTGCCGGTGAGTTGAAGATCCATGCGAGGCTCCTGTTGCGAAACACCCAAGGCTCCACATGTACGTGGCCCTCTCGTCCAGACAAGGCCGCCATGTCGCTTCCCGTCCTGCCCATCGAAACCGAACGCCTGTCGCTGCGCGCCTTCCGCCCGGACGATTTTGACGCCTATTACGCCTACCACGCCCTGCCCGAGGTCTATCGCTACCTCTACGCCGCGCCGCCGAGCGCCGAAGAAGCGCGCAAAACCCTGCAAACAGCGAACGCCTTCACCGAGGACGGCGACGTCGCACGGCTTGCGGTGACGCGACGCGCGGATGGAGCCCTGCTGGGCGAGCTTTTCCTTAGGCTGGCCAGCAAGGCGGCCCTGCAGGCCGAGATCGGCTACATCTTCAACCCGGCCTTCGCCGGCCAGGGCTACGCCGCCGAGGCGGTGCGCGCCCTGGTCGGCGTCTGCTTCTCCCGCCTCGGCCTGCATCGCCTCTACGCCCGCCTCGACACGGACAACCAGGGCTCCATCGGCCTGGTCGAGCGGCTGCGCTTCCGGCGTGAGGCGCACCTGATCCAGAACGACCGTTTCAACGGCGTCTGGGGCGACGAATTCATCTACGCCGTGCTGGCCGCAGAATGGGCCGCTAACGCAGAACCGCGTCGGAACTGACCAGCCGCACGTCGTGCATCTGGTTCAGATAGGCCTCGTAGTAGCCTTTGTGCGAGGCGCCGACGATGGTCAGCATCCGCGTGCCCGGATAGCGCCCCAGCACGTCGCGGATGTTGGCGACCATGCGCAGGTTGCGGGTCTCCCAATAGCCCAGGTAGCGTCGCCCGAACGCCTCGGGCGACGGCTCCACATGGGTCGCGCCGAAGTCGGAGCGATAGGCCGCTACGGCTTCAGCCGGATCATTGTAGGCCCGATACATCGCCAACAAGCCGCCTGGACGCTCCAGACCAGCGCCCAACACCGCTGAGGCTTCCTTTCGCGCCTTTGAATTCGGGTTGTCCCAAGATCCCATGATGGCCTGGCGATAGCCCTCCTGCTCGTCCGGTCGAATGTCGGAAGAAGCCGTGTGGTCATCAACGGCCCACAACCTCTCCAGGCCCAGACGCGCCGCCAGAGCCGCGGCGATCAGCTCGGTCTCATTGCGACGCGTCATCCGACGGTTCAGTTCGGCAACCAACTCCTCCGTCAGCCCGTCCTGGGCCAACCGCTCGCTTTCAGGCAGGCGCAGCCACTGGACCACGGCGGACGGTGCTTCTCCGGCGGCCAGAAAAAGTAGGGCGAGCTGTCGCCTCTGTGTTGACGAAGGCGTCTCCGGCCAGTCCGCCAGAACGCGCTCGACTTCGACATTGGCGCCCGGAACATCCAATGCAGCGGCTTCACCGGCCTTGGCCGGATCATAGCAATAACTTCTAATCGTCGAGGCATAGCGTGTCGGCTGGCGTTTCATAGCATCGCACTGCAGACCCGAAAGGTTCTCGACCGCAATCGCCGTCGGTCGCCAAGTCGCCAACCGATCAAGCAAGGGCTCCAACAGCTCGGGCCGGAAGCTGTCCGGCAGGGCGGAAAGGTGCGGCGAGCCCAGCACCAGAACCTCATTGAACGCGCCTGCTGGAGGGCCTTTCAACTGGTCAGGGTGAAACGTGGGTCGATAGTCCTGCGCCGAGGCGACAGAACCGATCACCGCCCAGGCCGCCGCCGCCAATCCAATCGCCAAACGCATCGCTTCACCCTCGCTCCCGCCGTTTCGCGGTGAAACTGAAGACGGCCGCCGAGGCCAGCAAGTTAAGTTTCGGCAACGAAAAACGGCGCGCCCCGTGCGGAGCGCGCCGTTCAGATCGCGGTCTGAAAACCGGTGAGGCTTACGCCTGCATCGTCCAGCCTTCGACGCCCATGGCGGCCTGACGGAAGGCTTCCGAGCGGGTCGGGTGGGGGTGGCAGGTGCGAGCCACGTCTTCCGAGGCGCCGCCGAAAGCCATGGTCATGCAGGCCTCGCCGATCAGCTCGCCCGCCTGCGGGCCATAGATGTGGACGCCCAGAACCTTGTCGGTCGCGGCGTCGGCCAGAACCTTCACGAAGCCCTCGGTCTCATGGTTGATCTTGGCGCGGCTGTTGGCGGCGAAGGGGAATTTGCCCTTCTTGTAGTTGACGCCCGCCGCCTTCAGCGCCTCTTCGGTCTTGCCGACCCAGGCCACTTCCGGGCCGGTGTAGATGACCGACGGCACGAGGTCGTAGTCGACGTGGCCCGGCTTGCCCGCGATCAGTTCGATCACGGCCACGGCGTCTTCCTCGGCCTTGTGGGCCAGCATCGGGCCGTGCGTCACGTCGCCGATGACCCAAACGCCCGGCGCCGAGGTCTTGAAGTGGTCGTTGGCGATGAAGCCGCGCTGATCCGGCGTGACGCCGACCGTCTCCAGCCCCAGGCCTTCGGTGTAGGGACGGCGGCCGATGGCGACCAGCACCACGTCGCCCTTCAGGGTTTCCGCCTCGCCGCCCTTGGCCGGTTCGAGGGTCAGCTCCACGCCGTCCTTGGACGTCTTGGCGCCGGTGACCTTCGTGCCCATGCGGAAGGTCATGCCCTGCTTGGTCAGGCCGCGCTGGAAGGCGGTGGCGACTTCGCCGTCCATGCCCGCGCCAACCTTGTCGAGGAACTCCACGACCGTGACCTGGGCGCCCAGACGGCGCCAGACCGAGCCGAGCTCAAGGCCGATGACGCCCGCGCCGATGACGATCAGATGCTTGGGCACCTTGGGCAGGAACAGGGCGCCGGTCGAGTCGATGACCTTGCCGTCCTCGAAGGCGACGCCCGGCAGGGGGGTCGGCTCGGAGCCGGTGGCGATGACGATGTTCTTGGTCTCGAGCGTGGTCTTGGCGCCGCCCTCGGCTTCGACCTCGACCTTGCCGGCGCCGACGATGCGGCCGAAGCCCTTCACCACGTCGACCTTGTTCTTCTTCATCAGGAATTCGATGCCCTTGGTCAGGGCCTCGACGCTGTCGTCCTTGGCCTTGTGCATCTGGGCCAGGTTCAGCTTGGGCTTCACCTCGATGCCGATGCCGGCGAATTCGATGTTGGCGGCCTCATACAGTTCCGAGGCGTGCAGCAGGGCCTTCGACGGCATGCAGCCGACGTTCAGGCAGGTGCCGCCCAGGGTCGCGCGCTTTTCGATCAGGGCGGTCTTCAGCCCCAGTTGTCCGGCGCGGATGGCGGCGTTGTAGCCGCCCGGCCCGCCCCCGATGATCACCACGTCGTAGGTCTGGGAAGCGGCGTCGGCCATATGGTCCTCTGATCGTTCAGGCGCTGGGGAAGAGAGCGGCGCGGACACTAGCGCCGACCCCGGCGGGGTCAACCGCCACGGTCCATATAGGCCCGGATCGCGTCGGGGACCATGCCGAGAAAGACTAAAGGAGGGGCCGACGAAAGCAAAAGGCCGGGCGTCGCCGCCCGGCCTTCCGTTTTCAGCCGCTATGGACCGATCAGTATTTGAAGCGCACGCCCATGAAGACGTTGTAGCCGAACTTCTCGTACTCATAGGTCCGCTCGCGCGAGCCGTAGTAGCGAACGCCCGCCGAGTCGGTCAGGTTCTTAGCCTCGCCGAACACCTCGACCCCGTTGCCGAAGTCGTAGGAGGCGGTGAAGTCCAACTGCTCGCGGCCTTCGACGAACAGGTCGAAGTCGGGGTCGTCGGCGTTGATCTCTTCCAGATAGTCGCTGCGCTTGGTGTAGCTGAGGCGGGCGCTGAAGCCGGCCATCTCGTAGAAGAGGGCCAGGTTGTAGTTGTTCTCCGACTGACCCGGCAGCGAGAACTTGTTGCGGCCGCCATAGGCCTGGGCCGTTTCGATCTCGGCGTCGGTCCAGGTGTAGTTGGCGAAGACGCCGAAGCCCGAGGCCCAGCCGGGCAGGAAGCTGAACTTCTGCTGCCAGTTCAGCTCTAGGCCCATCAGGTGGCCGTTCGGGGCGTTGATGGGGGTCTCGAACTCGGCGTCGAACTCGGTCCCGTCGATCGTCACCTTGTCCTCGTATTTGAGGATGTAACGGTAGTCGGTCAGATCCTTGTAGAAGGCGTTGGCCGACACCACGCCCAGCGAGGCGAAGTAGTACTCCAGCCCGAAGTCGACGTTGTTCGACAGCGTCGGCTGCAGGTCCGGGTTGCCGATCTCATACGAGATGTCCGTGCCGTCGGTCTCTTCGATACGACGCGGGACGATCTGGTTGAACTCGGGGCGCGAGATCGAGCGCGTCAGGGCGAAGCGGCCGATCAGATTGTCCGAGAAGCTGTGGCGGACCGTCAGGTTGGGGAAGAACTCGGTGTCGTCGCGATCGACCCGCGCCATGTCATAGGGCTTGGTGCCGTCGTTATCGATCAGGCTGGCGGCCTCGCCCTCGAACTTGGTGTTCTCTACGCGCAGGCCGAAGATGATGTTGGTCGCGCCGATGTCCAGGCGGCCCTGGGCGTAGGCCGACAGAATGTCTTCCTTGGCCGTATAGTCCGCCGCGATGGAATCCGCCGGACGGATCGGCGACAGCGGGCGCATCTGGCCGAAGTAGTCGTCCACCAGGCCGTTGTTGAACTTCTTGCCCAACAGATAGTCGTAGTTGCGCGAGTCCGAGCCCGTCAGCAGGTCGGCGTAGGACTGCGACGGCGCATGGGCGGCGTCACGGCTGCGGAAGCGGTCCTCGTCGGCCGAGATGTCGCGGGTGCGGTATTTGCCGCCGAATTTCCAGGTGATCTCGCGGCCGCCGATGACCGAAGGCAACTCGAAATTGGTCTGGAAGGTCAGTTCGTCCTGCTCGGTCGTGCTGGAACGGAAGGCGTTCTCGCGGAAGCGGTATTGCGCCGCATCCATGTGTTCGCCGGTCGTGAAGATCGAATAGGTCGGCTGGTAGTGATCGCCGGTGAAGTCATAGGTGACCGACGGCTTGGCCCGCGACCGGAACAGCAGCTCGTTGCGGTTCGGATAGGTCTGCTCGCTGCTGGCCCACGAGATGTTCGCGTCCCACACAGCGCCGTTGCCGAAGATGCGCTCGGCGCCGGTCGTCAGGGTCAGGATTTCGTTCTTCTGGGTGCGGTGACGCAGCTGGCGCTCGACCGTCACGTCATTGAAGGTCGCCTTGCGGTCGGTGGCGCCGGCCTGAAGCTTTCCTTCGTCATAGGTCAGCAGCAGCTGGTTGCGGTATTCGTCGTCCTCGAACTGGGCGAACGAGCCGCGCACCCAGGCGCGATAGGCGTCCGACGGTCGGAACTCCAGCGAGCCGTTGATCGACTGGCGCGTGCGCTCGGTGTCGTAATCCTTGAACAGGCTTTCCTCGAGGGCGAACACCTCGCCGCCTTCCGGCGTCTTCATCTTGGTCCAGCCGGACTCGACGTTGTCGGGGCGGCGGTTGGTCTTGGAGTAGGAGTAGGACAGCAGGCCGCCGAAGGTCTGGTCCGCGCCGAAGACGTTCGACGCCGTGGCGCCCGCGCGGATGTCCTCGCCGCCGTAGTCGTTGTAGCTGCCGCCGGCATAGCCGCTGACGGCCAGGCGACGCTGGTCGAAGGGCGAGCGGGTCTTGATGTTGACGGCGCCGGCGATGGAATCGGCGTCCTGGCTCGGCAGCAGGGTCTTGGAGATCTCGATGTTGGAGACGATGTCGCTGGGCAGGGTGTCCAGGTCGACCGCGCGCGTGCCCGGATCGACGGCCGGAACCGTCACCCCGTCCACCGACACGGCGGTGAAGGCCGACGGCGCGCCGCGCACGTTGATGTAGCGGCCCTCGCCCTGGTCGCGCTGGATGGCGATGCCCGGCACGCGCTGCAGCGATTCCGCCACGTTCGGGTCAGGGTAGCGGCCGATGGCGTCGGCCGACAGGACGTTGATGGTGCCGTCGGCGTTCTTCTGCTGGTTCAGCGAGCGGGCCACGCCCTCGGTGATAACGCCGTTGACGATGACGTCGGCCACGGCGACCGCGTCGCCCGAGCCCATCATGACGGTGACCGAGGTCAGGCGGCCCGGCGCGGCGGCGACCGTCTGGGTCGCGGTCGGCAGGCCGATGTAGCGGGCCTCCAGCGTCACCTGGCCCGAGACGCCGCCCAGGTTGAACTCGCCCTGGCTGTTGCTGACGGCGCGGCGGCCGCTGACGCGGTCGATGATCTCGGCGCCCGGCAGGGGCGAGCCGTCGGCGTTGACGACGCGACCGATCAGGCCGTCGCCCGCCGGGGCGGCCGCAACGGCCGGAGCGGCGTCAACCGCGACGTCGACAGCCCTGGCGTCAGCAGCTTGGGCGGCGACAGCGAAAACCAGCGGCAGGCTCGCCGCGCTGAGAAGAAGTCCGAGCTTCATGTCCATATCCCCGAAGGCCGGCGCCGCTTCTGGCGGCCCGGTTCCGGCGGGATGGCTAATGCGCCGCGACGACGCGGCCGCGACGGTTTCACGAAAAGGAATCTGCGAGCGGAACACGGGATGACGACAGTTCATCCCGACCCGGATCATCCGTTGTCGAACCATCGCCGAACCGTCGCGGCAGCGCCGTTGACCGTCCTTTCGCGCGCGTGTTTCGGGCGGGCATTCCTCATTCGGACGGAAAGCTCCGCTCATGCCCGCCTCCCTGCCCCTGCGTTCGCTCGCCGGCCTTCTGGCCCCCGCCCTGCTACTGGCCGCCTGCGCCGGGCATGAGGCGGACTATCAGGGCGAGGGCGGCGGCTTCGTCGGCCAGGGCGCGCCCGTGCGCGCCGTGCTGGAGACGCCCTCGGTCGGCACCGTCGGCGACGACGCGGCCGACGATCCCGCCGTCTGGGCTTCCAAGACCCCCGTGACCATCGGCGACGTCCAGACCCCCGGCTTCGTCGTCGGCACCGACAAGAAGGCGGGCCTCTACGTCTACGGCTTCGACGGGGCCATTCTGCAGTTCATGCCCGAGGGGCTGCTGAACAACGTCGACGTGGTCGAGGGCCTGAGCCTCGACGGCCGCCCGCAGTTGCTGATCGGAGCCAGCGACCGCACGCCGGGCCGCACCGGCGTCGCCCTCTATCTGTTCGACCCGGCCGGGACCGGCGACAACAAGGTGCGCTACTGGGGCTCCATCGCCACCGACGTGGTCGAGCCCTACGGCTTCTGCTTCGCCCGGCGCGGCGAGGAGGTGCACGCCGTCCTGGTCGGCCATGAAGGCGAGCTGCGTCAGTTCATCGTCGCCGCCGGACCCGACGGCCGCCCCTCCGCGCAACTGGTCCGCCGCGCCGAGATCGGCTCCATCTCCGAAGGCTGCGCCGCCGATCCGGCGACCGACGCCCTCTATATCGCCGAGGAGAACGTCGGCCTGTGGCGCTACGCCCTCGACCCGGCCTCGGGCGGGACGCGCACCCTGGTCCAGCCGGTCGCGCCGGGGCTGCTGGTCGCCGACGCCGAGGGGCTGACGACGCTGACGGACGGCGAAGCGCGCTATCTGATCGCCTCCAGCCAGGGCGACTCGACCTTCCCCGTCTGGCGCATCGACGGCGCAGAGCCGCAGTTCAAGGGCCGCTTCGTGGTCGTGGACGGGACGGTCGACGGGGTGACGGGCACCGACGGCCTGGCCGCCCTGGGCGGTCCGGTCGGACCCTTCCCCGAGGGCCTGGTGGTCATCCAGGACGACGTCAACGACACCGGAACCCAGAACTTCAAATACGTCGACTGGCGCGACATCCGCGCCGCGCTGGGGCTGTAAGGTCGGAGGAGGGAACGCGAAAAGGCCTGACGGGATCGTCGGGCCTTTTTCATGTGCGGCGATGGACAGGGCGCAAAAGGAAACGGGGCCCGACCTTGCGGCCGGACCCCGTTTTCCCTTTCGACTGGAGCGGGCGAGGCGATTCGAACGCCCGACCCTCACCTTGGCAAGGTGATGCTCTACCCCTGAGCTACGCCCGCACTCCGTTGGGAGCGATGTGCTGCTCCCCGTCGAGGAAGGGGCGTATAGCGGACCGACTTCGGATCGCGCAAGCCCCTTTTTCGATTTTCGGCCAATCCGCCGATTTTTTTCGAATAGCCCTGAAACTTCACACGAAAACGGCCCCCGAAACGCCCGCAAGGACGCCTCGGAGGCCGCTTCAAAGCGCAGCTGCTGCCGCCGCTACGCGCCCTGCCCGCTCAAGCAGCGAGCCGCCGCGCGGCGAGCGTTAGCGGCCTTGCCGCTCATCGCCTTAGCGAGGCGCGAGACGGATCGCCCCGTCCAGACGGATGCACTCGCCGTTGATGTAGGTGTTCTCGGCCAGATGCAGGGCCAGGGCGGCGTAGTCGGCCGGCGTGCCCAGGCGCTTGGGGAAGGGGATCATGGCTGCCAGGGCGTCTTGCACCTTCTGGTCCATGCCCGCCATCATCGGCGTCCACATGATGCCCGGCAGGATGGTGTTGACCCGCACGCCCTCGTTCATCAGGTCGCGCGCGACGGGCAGGGTCATGGCGTAGACGCCGCCCTTGGACGCCGAATAGGCCGCCTGGCCGATCTGGCCGTCCTGAGCCGCCACCGAGGCGGTGTTGATGATCAGGCCGCGCTCGCCGTCGTCCATCGGCTCCAGCGTCACCATGCCCGCCGCCGACTGCGACAGGACGCGGAAGGTGCCGAACAGGTTGATCGAGACGGTGCGCTCGAACTGGGCCATGTCGTGGGCGCGGATCTCGCCGGTGTCCTTCTTGCGGCTGACGGTCTTCTGGCCGGTGGCGATCCCGGCGCAGTTGACGGTCAGGCGCTCCTGGCCGTGGGCGGCGCGAGCCTTGGCGAAGCCGGCGGCGACGCTGTCGTCCGAGGTCACGTCCACCTTGCAGAAAACGCCGCCGATCTCCTGGGCGATGACCTCGCCGCGCTCTTCGTTCAGGTCGAACAGGGCGACCTTGACGCCCTTGGCCGCCAGGGCGCGCGCCGTGCCTTCGCCGAGGCCCGAAGCCCCGCCCGTCACCACTGCCGCGATCGAAGCGTCGAGTTTCATGAAAGTCGTCCTATATTCGATTGAACCGAGTGCTCGTGCGAGGATTTAGCGGCCATGACCGCAAAGACCAACGGGGTGTCGCCTGATGACGCCATCAATCCTGAAAAGGCCCTGGTTCCCGCCGTGCAGAAGGTGAACGAGATGCGCGTGCGCAAGGGCTTCTGGCCCAAGATGCGGCGCACCGCCGCCCGCATCCCCTTCGCCGGACAGGCCATGGCCGCCTGGTACGCCGCCCAGGATCCCAAGACGCCGCTGGCGGCCAAGGGGCTGATCCTGGGGGCGCTGGCCTATTTCGTCATGCCGGTGGACGCCATTCCCGACATCTTCGCCGGCATCGGCTTCACCGACGACGCGGCCGTGATCGCCGCGGTGCTGGCGACCCTGGGCGCCCACCTCAAGCCCCGCCACCACGATCAGGCGGCGCAGGCGTTGAAGCGGTTGCGGGAGGACGAGGAATAAACCCTTCTCCCCTTGCGGGAGAAGGTGGGCGCCGAAGGCGCTCGGATGAGGGATCTCTCCGAAATCGGATGAAGGCTGCGAGGCCGAGGTCCCGCAACCCCTCATCCGTCAGGCTTCGCCTGCCACCTTCTCCCGCAAGGGGAGAAGGAAGCAACGATCAATCCTCCACCTTCACCACGATCTTGCCGACGGCCGAGCGGTCGCTGAGGGCCTGGATGGCCTCATGGGCGCGCTCCAGCGGGAAGGTGCGGCTGACGCGCGGCTTGATCTTGCCCTCGGCGTAGAGCTGCATCAGCTCGGCCATGTTGGCGGCGTGGGCCTTGGGATCGCGGGCGACGGCGGCGCCCCAGAAGACGCCGACCACCGACACCGACTTCAGCAAGGTCAGGTTCAGCGGCAGGGTCGGAATCCCCGCCGGGAAGCCGACCACCAGATAGCGGCCGTTCCAGTCCATCGCGCGCAGGGCCGGCTCGGCGTAGTCGCCGCCCACCCCGTCGAACACCACATCGGCGCCGTCGCGGCCGGTCGACAGCTTGAACTCGCCCGACAGCTCCTTCTGGGCCGCCTTGTCCATCGGGCCGGAGGGGTAGATCAGGCCGTTGTCCGCGCCCAGCTCCAGCGCGAACTCGACCTTGTCGTTGGTCGAGGCGGCGGCGACCACGCGCGCGCCCATCGCCTTGCCCAGTTCGACCGCAGCGGCGCCGACGCCGCCCGCCGCGCCCAGCACCAGCAGGGTCTCGCCCGGCTGCAGCTGCGCCCGGTCCTTCAGGGCGTAGTAGCTGGTGCCGTAGGTCATGATGAAGGCGGCGGCGGTCTCATAGTCCATGCCCTCTGGAATGGGGATCAGGCTGTCGGCCTTGACCTTCAGCCGCTCTACCATGCCGCCCCAGCCGGGCACGGCGACGACGCGGTCGCCCCGGAACACGCCCTTCACCCCCTCGCCGACGGCGTCGATCACGCCCGCGACCTCGGCCCCCGGCGCGAAGGGGCGCTCGGGCTTGAACTGGTATTTGTCGGCGATGATCAGGGCGTCGGGATAGTTGACGCCCACGGCCTTGACCTCGATCACCACCTCGCCCGGACCGGGCGTGGGGTCCATGACCTCCTCGACGACAAGCGATTCCGGGCCGCCGGGGGCCTTGGACAGGACTGCACGCATAGGAACTCTTTTCAGCTTTCCCCCATCGGCCATGGCGCCGACACGCCGGCGACGCTAATCAGCCTGCGGCCCGATGCAAAGAGGTCGAATAGGTTCTGAGGAGACGATCATGGCGAAACCCGCCCTCATTCTTCACGGCGGCGCCGGCGCCCGGCGCGAGCGCAACTACGACGCCGAGGTCGTGCACATGCGCGAGGTCGTCGAGGCGATGAAGGCGCGGCTGGACGCCGGGGCGTCGGCCCTGGACGTGGCGGTCGAGGCGGTCGTCATGCTGGAGGATTCCGGCCTCTACGTCGCCGGGCGCGGGGCGTCGCCCAATCTGGCGGGCGACTATGAGTTGGACGCCAGCCTCATGGACGGCGCCTCGGGCAAGGCCGGGGCCGTCGCCGCCCTGCAAGGGTTCCGCAACCCGGTCGTCGCCGCCCGCGCGGTGATGGACCGCACCCCCCACGTCATGCTGGCCGGAAACGGCGCCGCCCGTTTCGCCGCCGAACAGGGTCTGGCGCGCGTCGAAGATCCCGAGGCCTGGTACACCCGCGCCGGTCAGGGCGAGGACAACCATCCGCCCGGCGGCCTGAGCCACGGCACCGTCGGCTGCTGCGTGCTGGACAGCCAGGGCCGCCTGGCCGCCGCCACCTCGACGGCGGGCGTGTTCGGCAAGATGCCGGGCCGCGTCGGCGACACCCCCATCCCCGCCGCCGGCACCTGGGCCGACGAACACGCCGCCGTCTCCTGCACCGGCCAGGGCGAATACTTCATCCGCGTCGCCGCCGCCGCGCGCACCGCCTTCGGCGTCGCCGCCGGTCAGTCTCTGGCCGAGGCGTCGCAAGCCGTCATCGACCGCATCGGCGCCCTGGGCGGCGACGGCGGCCTGATCGCCCTGGACCGCGAGGGCAACATCGCCGCCCCCTACAACAGCCAGGGCATGAAGCGCGCCTGGCTGGCGACCGACGGCGGCGTCAGCGTCGAGGTGTTCGGGCGGTAGAGCTCCGCCCCTTTCATTACAGCTCCGTAAGGTGCGCGGCGGCTCTTCGCCCTGCTAGGCTTTCGGCGCCCGTTTCTTCGATTGCGGGCGTTGGAAAGCCGCCCCTCATGAAGAATCGCCTGATCCTGACCGCCTGCGCCTCGGCGCTGCTGCTCGGCCTGCCCGCCGCCGCCCCGGCCTGGGCCAAGGCGCCGCCCGCCGTCGCGTCTGCCGCCCAGGGCGGGGTCGAGGTGCCGCCGCTGGGCTTCGCCAAGCGGGTGCTGGCCAACGGCATGGAGGTCTATACGGCGCGCGACGCCTCGACCTCCAACGTCACGGTCCAGGTCTGGTATCGCGTGGGGTCGAAGGATGATCCGGCGGGCCGTTCGGGCTTCGCCCACCTGTTCGAGCACCTGCTGTTCAAGGCGACGAAGAACATGCCGTCCGAGACGTTCGATCGTCTGACCGAGGACGTCGGCGGCTTCAACAACGCCTTCACCGCCGACGACGTGACCGCCTATTACGAGGTCGTCCCGGCCAACCACCTGCAGCGCATCCTGTTCGCCGAGGCCGACCGCATGGGCTCGCTGGTCGTCGACGAGGCGAACTTCGCCTCCGAGCGCGACGTGGTGAAGGAGGAATACCGCCAGCGCATCCTGGCCAGCCCCTATGGCCGTCTGTTCGGCCTGTTCACGCCCGAGACCATCTATCAGGACCACCCCTATCGCCGTCCGGGCATCGGCTCGATCGAGGAGCTGGACGCCGCGACCCTGGACGACGTGCTGCGCTTCCACGCCACCTACTACCGGCCGGACAACGCCATGCTGATCGTGGCGGGCAATTTCGATCAGGCGCAGCTGGACGGCTGGGTCGACGAATATTTCGCCCCGCTGAAGCGTCCGGCGACGCCCATGCCCGCCAATGATGTGAAGGAGCCCGAGCCGACCGGCCCGCGCACCGCCACCTACTACGCGCCGAACGTGCCCCTGCCCGCCGTCGCCCTGGCCTGGAACACCGTGGCCTACAAGGACGCCGACCGCGCGGCCCTGACGGTGCTGGACGGCATCCTGTCGACCGGGGAAAGCAGCCGCCTGTACCGCTCGCTGGTCTATGACAAGCAAATCGCCGCCTCGGCGGGCTCCAACCCCGACTTCGCCCAGCAGGCGGGCAATCTGGCCGCCTACGCCATCATGGCGGGCGGCCAGACGGTCGAGACCGGCAAGGCCGCGCTGGAGGCCGAGATCGCGCGCCTGCGCGACGAGCCCGTCACCGCCGCCGAACTGGCCGAGGCCAAGAACGAGCTGGTCGCCGACGCCCTGCGCAGCCGTGAAAGCATCGACGACCGCGCCACCACCCTGGGCATGGCGCTGATCATGACCGGCGACGCGACCGCCGCCGACCGCGAGATCGCAGAGATCCAGGCCGTCACCGCCGCCGACGTGCAGCGCGTGGCCCGCCGCTATCTGACGCCGCAGCGCCAGATCACCATCAACTACCTGCCCGCCGACGACGCCAATGCGCCCAGCGAGCAGAAGAAGAACGTCGACGCCCCCGTCACGGTCGCGTCCCTGGCTCCGGCCGGTCCGGTCGCCGTCCTGCTGCCGGAGGCCGAGCGCGCCCGCCTGCCCCAGCCGGGGCCGGAAGTGTCGCCCGCCACCCCGGCCATCGCCGACTTCCGTCTGGACAACGGCCTGCGCGTTCTGGTCGCCCCGACGCAGGGCCTGCCGCTGGTCTCGGCGCGGCTGAACTTCAACGCCGGTTCGGCCCACGATCCGGCGGGCAAGCCGGGCGTCGCCTCCATGACCGCCGCCCTGCTGACCCAGGGCACGACGACCAAGGCGGCCCCGGAAATCGCCACCGCCATCGAACAGCTGGGCGCCAGCATCGGCGCGGGCGCGGGCGCCGACTTCACCAATGTCTACGCCAATGCGCCCAAGGACGTGTTCGGCCGGACCCTGACCCTGATGGCCGATCTGGTGCGCAACCCGACCTTCGCCGCCGAGGAGTTGGAGCGTCAGCAGTCCCAGACCCTGGACGGCCTGCGCGTGGCGCTGAGCCAGCCGGGCTCCATCGCCTCCCAGTCGGTGGGCCGCGTGATCTACGGCGACGCCCCCTACGGCGCGCCGGGCTCGGGCACGGTGAACAGCATCCCCGCCCTGACGCGCGACGACGTGGCGGTGTTCCACTCCGACCGCTTCCGCCCGTCGCAGGCGACCCTGGTCTTCTCGGGCGACGTGACCCCGGCCGAGGCCCGCGCCCTGGCGGATGAAGCCTTCGGCGACTGGCGCGACGCCGGTCCGGCGCCGGCCGCCATCGACAAGGCGGGCCAGACCCTGGCCCCGCGCGTCGTCGTCATCGACCAGCCGGGCGCCGGCCAGGCGGCGGTCGTCGCCGCCATCCGCGGCGTCAGCCGCACCGACGCCGACTTCTTCCCGCTGACGGTCGGCAACACCCTGCTGGGCGGCGGCTATTCCTCGCGGCTGAACCAGAAGATCCGCATCGAGAAGGGCCTGTCCTACGGCGCTGGATCGGCGCTGGGCGCGCGGGCCGAAACGGGCGTCTTCACCGCCTCGACCCAGACCAAGAACGAGTCGGCGACCGAGGTGGTCGAGCTGATGCTGGCCGAGATCGGCAAGCTGGGCGACGCCCCGGCGACCGAGGCCGAACTGGCCCCGCGCCGCGCCACCCTGATCGGCGCTTTCGGCCGCTCGCTGGAGACGGTCGACGGCCTGGGCGGACTGGTCGCCAACCTGGCCCTCTACGACCTGCCGATGAGCGACCTGGCCGACTACGCCGGGCGCGTCCGCGCGGTCACGCCGCAGCAGGTCGAAGCCGCCTTCGCCGAACACCTGCCGACCGACCGGGCCAGCCTGGTCGTGGTCGGCGACGCCTCGAAGTTCATCGACGGCCTGCGGGCCAAGTATCCGAACGTCGAGGTCATTCCGCTGACCGAACTCAATCTGGACAGCGCGACGCTGAAGTAGGGCGCCGGGCGATCTTTTCCTCCCCATGCAAATGGGGAGGGGGACCGCGAAAGCGGTGGAGGGGCTAGGACGGCGGAACCAAGCGGCCCCTCCGTCTCGCCGGCTACGCCGCCGATCCACCTCCCCGTCCGCTTCGCGAACGGGGAGGAAAATCATTCGCTCACGTCGTCAGGCAGACCACCTGGGCGACGCGCAGATCCTGACGCAGGCGATCGGAGACGGCGCCGTAGTTCTGGGTCGTCACCGCCTGGCCGAGCGCCGCTTCGTCGGCGCGCTGCTGGGCGCCGACGGTGGGCACGAAGGTGTCGGGCGCCGTGGTGTAGATGCGGCCGCGCCGGGGCGACTCGGCGATGGTCACGCCCAGCACCCGTCCGCGACGATCCAGCACCGGCGCCCCGGACAGGCCCGACAGCGTGCCCTTCAGCCCCCGTGTGCGTCCGGCCTCGGCCCAGGCCAGCACCGGCTCGTCATAGGAGCGGTGGCCCCTGATCTTCAGCGTCTCGCGGCCGATCAGGCGCGAGGCCACCTCGCCCGGCCGTCCCTGGGGGAAGCCGGGATGGAAGGCGCGCTGGCCCTTGTAGAGCGGCGCTTCGGGCGCGATCGGCAGGGCGGGCGGCCCGCCGTCGGTCAGCAGCAGGGCCACGTCCGCCCGCGCGGCCAGGCGCACGTCGGCGGCCAGGGCGCGGGTCTTGTCGATCACCAGGGCCGGCTTGCGACAGCCCTCGACCACATGGCGGGCGGTGATCCAGCGGCCGTCCCCGGC
The DNA here is from genome assembly GCF_052907225.1 of Brevundimonas sp. RM1. Lineage (NCBI taxonomy): Bacteria > Pseudomonadati > Pseudomonadota > Alphaproteobacteria > Caulobacterales > Caulobacteraceae > Brevundimonas > Brevundimonas sp. RM1. The sequence goes on along the minus strand of NZ_JBRERY010000003.1, from coordinate 20,291 downwards.
GATGGAGAAGGCCGTGCCCGACACCGGCTCGTGCTCGTCCGAAGTGTCGACGGTGACGGACGGATCAAAGGGGGTGATCGGCCCCAGCAACGGTCCTGTCGGCTCTTCGGCATGGAAGTCGTGCGGCGCATCAGCCCGCTCGCCCCGATTCAGCGACGCAACCAGGATCACGCCGATGACGGCGGCGTAGATGGTCCAGTCGGGAAGATGGGGAAAGCGCAAGGCCGCCCCCTCAACCCGTCAGGGCGGCCGCCAGGATCAAGGCGGTCGACAGCTTGGCCCCAGCCAGGACCACGGCGGCGGAGGTCTCGCCCTTCTCTATCCGTTGCGGCAGGCCGTGCAGCAGGAAGTCGACGACGCGGAAGGCCAGCAATTGCAGCACCACCGTCGCCACGCCCCAGATGGCGATGTCGCGGATCGAGGTCGACACCGACAGGGACACCGCCAGCGGAATGGCCAGGCCCACCAGCACCCCGGAAAAGGCCACGGCGGCGGCCGGATTGCCCTGGCGGATCAGGGCGATTTCGCGCCACGGCGTCAGCAGGGCATAGACCGCCGCCCCCGCCGCCAGCAGGCCGAAGGTCACGGCCAGATGCAGCATCAGGATCGGAAAGCCCGTCGCGAACGCCTGGAGTTCAGGAGTCGACAGAACGCCCGGCAACGACGAGGTCTCCATGACGACGAACCCTAGCCTCCCAGCCTGAAGGGGAACGAAACCAAAACACCCTTGCCCGAAAGCCTGACCATTCCGCTAGGGCGCCCGCGCCACAGTCGACGGACAAAGCGTCCAGACGGACGGTCGGACCTCAGGCTGCGTCCGCCTCTTCGCGCTCGGCCTTCAGACGCGCCGAGGCCCGCAGCTTTTCGCTCTCGGACTTCAGCTGGCCGCAGGCGGCCAGGATGTCGCGGCCGCGCGGGGTGCGGATGGGCGAGGCGTAGCCGGCCTTGTTCAGGATGGCGGCGAAGGTCTCGATCGTCTTCCAGTCCGAGCACTGATAATCGGTGCCGGGCCAGGGGTTGAACGGGATCAGGTTGACCTTGGACGGAATGCCCTCGATCAGCTTGATCAGGGCGCGCGCCTCGGCCGGGCTGTCGTTGACGCCCTTCAGCATGACGTATTCGAACGTCACCCGGCGTGCGTTGGACAGGCCGGGATAGGCGCGGATGGCGGCCATCAGCTGATCCAGCGGATACTTCTTGTTCAGCGGCACCAGCTGGTCGCGCAGCGGGTCGTTGGTGGCGTGCAGGCTGATGGCCAGCATGGCCGCCGTGCGCTCGCCCAGGGCGTTCAGCTGCGGCACCACGCCCGAGGTCGATACGGTGATCCGGCGCCGCGACAGGGCGATGCCTTCGTTGTCGGAAATGATGTCGATGGCGTTGGCGACGTGGTCCAGATTGTAGAGCGGCTCGCCCATGCCCATGAAGACGATGTTGGACAGGCGGCGGTCTTCCTTGGGCGAGGGCCACTCGTCCAGGTCGTCGCGGGCCACCTGGACCTGGGCCACGATCTCGGCCGTGGTCAGGTTGCGGACCAGCTTCTGCGTGCCGGTGTGGCAGAAGGTGCAGTTCAGGGTGCAGCCCACCTGGGACGAAACGCACAGGGCGCCCGCCCGGCCCACGTCGGGGATGTAGACGGTCTCGATCTCGATGCCCGGCGCCGTGCGGATCAGCCATTTGCGGGTGCCGTCCTTGGACACCTGACGCTCGACGATCTCGGGGCGGGCCAGGGTGAAGGCCTCGGCCAGTTTGGCGCGGGTGTCCTTGGCCACATCGCTCATCAGGGCGAAGTCGGTCACGCCGTAGTGGTGGATCCAGCGCCACACCTGGGAGGCGCGCATCTTGGCCTTTTCGGGCGGACAGATTTCGGCGTCGATCAGGGCCTGGCGCAGTTCGTCGCGCGTCAGACCGCTGAGGTTGACGGGCGTCTTTACCGGGGCGCTGGCGCGCGAGAGATCGAGCGAAATGCTCAAGGGCGGATGTCCTGCGGCGAAGAGTGAAGCGGCGGCGTCTAGCACAGATGGGGCGTCTTGTCGCCTTTGGCCATGCGCGGGTTGATAGACTCGGAACGAGGCGTTAGAGGGGCGGCCGTTGGGGAGTAGCTTCCGGCATATCCCAGCCGGGGTCGCGTCAACACACTTGCTCCTGTCGTCAGGAGCATGGCGCGATCAGCGGATCACCTCCGCCTAGCGAGACCAGCATGCTGCACCTGCGGGGCCGGCCCGTGCGTGGAGCGTGCTGTCATGCGTCCGGCCGAGTGTGTTTTCCCATGATGTCCCCTGTCGCCATCGCCGTCCTGTCCGTCAGCATGTCCGCCGACGCCTTCGCCGCCGCCATCGGGCGCGGCGCCCAGCACCGACCGACAGTGCCCCAGGCCCTGCGCTCGGGCCTGGTGTTCGGCGTGATCGAAGCCATCACCCCCCTGATCGGCTTCGCCCTAGGCGTGGCCGCCGCCGGCTTCGTCGCGGCGATCGACCACTGGATCGCCTTCGGCCTGCTGGGCGCGGTCGGAGCCAAGATGATCTGGGAGGCGCTGAAGCGCGACGAAGCAGAGGTCGAGGCGGCTGACGCCGGCGGCAAGGCCGCGTCGCGCGGCCTGCTGGCCCTGGTCGCCACCGCCGTCGGCACCTCGATCGACGCCGGCGCGGTCGGGGTCGGCCTGGCCCTGCTGGACGCGAACATCTGGCTGATCGCCGCCTGCATCGGCTTCACCACCTTCGCCCTGGCGACCCTGGGTCTTCTGGTCGGCAAGGCGGCGGGCGCGCGGCTGGGCAAGATCGTCGAGCTGGTCGGCGGCGTGGCCCTGATCGCGCTGGGCCTGAAGATCCTGCTGGAGCATCTGGGCGTTCTGGCGGGCTGACGAGACGCCGAAAGCCTAGCCTTGCTCCGAGACGGTTTCAGGGGGATCATTCCGTCTCGCCGCTCGTTCACCGGTTGAAGGAGACTCCCATGCGCGCCCCCCTGTTCCTCGTCGCCATCATTGTCGCGCCGCTAGCGCTCGCCGCCTGCGCTTCGACCCATCCGCTGCCGACCTATCAGCAGGAAATGGACAAGCTGGACGCCGAATGCCGCGAGCGCGGCGGCATCATCTCGCCCACCGGCCGCCAGACGGGTCGTCCGCAGACCGACTACGTCTGCAAGATCACCGGCGGCGCCTCGCGGATCCCGCAAAGCTGAGTCTCCACGGCCGCTTTATTTAGAAGAAATGGCCGAACGCCCGCTCTGTAAGATGTTCGACCGCTGATCGTCTGGCGGTGCGGCAGGAGCCACCATCTCCGGCCGCAGCCAAGAAACCGCTAAAGCAGACGCTCATTCCCGGTCATGCGCTTAAAGAGGTTGTCGAGCGCAGCGAGTAGGTATCCACCAAGTCCAGCCATATGGAGCCAACCGGCCATGCTGGATTTGGTTGCAGGCCGGGGCGATGGTCTGGCGCTGCGATCCATGTCCGCCGCCCGCACAGAACGACCGCTCATCCTCCCGCTTCGTTTTAACCCCAGCGACAGAGCTTCATCGGGATCAACTAAAGCACTCCCCCCGGTTTACTGGGGCGCTTTCTGCCGTTTGGAACCACTTCCCGCGCATACAGTTAGCCCGTCGCAGCCCGCCCCAACCCATCTAGGGCTGCCCTCTGTTGAACCGCGGAGCCCCTCGCTAGACGTCTGAGCGCCTGGCGAGGGGTCTTCAATTATCTAGGACGCCCCGCTCGAGCAGACCCACGACTACTGGGTCTTGCAGAGACGCGGCGACCTCGCGGGCAAACGCTCGATGAGCCTCAGCTTCATCCGTGATCAGGCGCTGACTGCCGTTCCGATGCGATGAAAGCTGAAAGGAAATCAGGCGCTGCTGCTTGGCCAAACGCTCTATTCGAACCAGCTTCACCCCCGCCTGATCGCGCAGAGTAGCGCGTGAACTGATGACCATGATCGACCTCCTGAACAGGCCCATAAAGGCGAGGCCGCGAAGAACCGTTCCAAGCGAAGAGAACACGGCGACGCCCGACAAGCGACAGCTCGACGAGAAGCGGCCTCCTCCGTTGTCGGCTCGGAGGATGGACGCGACGGCTTCAAAGCTCGCGTCGCCATAAGCCGCTGAATTAGGCTTAACCGCTAACCAGCGTGTAGGGTCTCGCCATCGTAGGCTAAGTTCATCTGGCCGTCTGCGACTGGTAGAGATCGGTAGCGCACGCCGAACACTCCCGCCTGAACGGCTTGGGAGTTGCCCGTGGCTTACTTTTGTTTGATCGACCTTTCGTCTTCCAACGTGCCCCATATGGAATTCTTGGAGGCTGAGTCCCCGACCGAAGCCGAGTTTGAGGCGCGCGCGCTGAGCCTGCTTCATCAGAGCGCGAAGACGACTAGCATCCTGAACGGCGAAGGCGAGGTTACGGCCGTCCTTCCGCCGCCCGGCAAGCCGTGAGCCGCCAAGAGCACGCCCATACTCGATACGGCTCGCCACGCCATCAGCGGCGCAACGGGGCGATGCGTGACCGTGTATCGCCGACATTTGACTAGGAAATCCGTGGTGGTTGGAGGCGGGATCGAACCGCCGACCTGTGGGTTATGAATCCACCGCTCTAACCATCTGAGCTACCCAACCCCTTACGGAGCATCGCGCCGGATCGAGAACGACCCCTGAGCGCGAGAGGGGTGCGTATATCGCCGCCTTCTCTCCGGTTCAAGCCGCTTCGATGCGGATTTCGTGCGGGACTATCGGTCGCGGCGCGTTTCGGCTCGCGCAAAGCGCGCCGAGGCGGCATCCTGACCGTTCAAAGCCACGCTGTTCAGGAGCAGCCATGCTGCGCCCCGCCCTCTTCGCCGCTTCCGCCGCCGCCCTGGTTCTCGCCGCCTGCGGGGCCAATGGACAGGATGAGGCGCCGTCCTCCGCCGCCACGGGCGCGCCGGTCGAGACCCGCCCGCCCAACAACCCGGATCAGAAGCCGGCGCTCGAAGGCCAGACCCGCGCCCCGTCGGTCAGCACCACGATCGCCATGCAGCACGCCGTCGTGGCCGAAGGGCTGGAGCATCCGTGGGGCCTGGCCCTGCTGCCGGACGGCCAGTGGCTGGTGACGGAAAAGCCGGGCCGGATGCGCGTCGTCAGCGCCCAGGGCCGGATCGGCGCGCCGATCAGCGGCCTGCCCGCCGTGGCGGCGCGCGGCCAGGGCGGCCTGCTGGACGTGATCCTGAGCCCGACCTTCGCCCAGGACCGGATGATCTACTGGTCCTACGCCCAGCCGCGAGACGGCGGCAACGGCACGGCCGTGGCCCGCGGGCGCCTGTCGGACGATCTGAGCCGCGTCGAAAACGTGCAGGTCGTCTTCCAGGTCAAGGACACCTATGACGGGGACAAGCATTTCGGCTCCTCCCTGGTCTTCGGCCCGGACGGCAAGCTGTACATCACCATCGGCGAACGCTCGGACAAGCCGATGCGGCCGACGGCCCAGAGCCTGGCTTCGCACCACGGCAAGGTCATCCGCATCAACGCCGACGGCTCGGTCCCGTCCGACAACCCCTTCGTCGGCCGCGAGGGCGCCCTGCCCGAGATCTGGTCCTACGGCCACCGCAACCCGCAGGGCATCGCCGTCCAGCCGGGAACCGGGGCGGTCTGGAGCATCGAGCACGGCACGCGCGGCGGCGACGAGCTGAACCTGGAGAAGGCCGGCGCCAACTACGGCTGGCCGGGCGCGGCCTACGGCATCGAGTACAGCGGCGACGCCATCCCCGGCGCGACGACGACGCAGGAAGGCACCGTCCAGCCCGTCTACTACTGGGACCCGGTGATCGCGCCGGGCGGCATGGTCTTCTACGACGGCGCCATGTTCCCCGACTGGAAGGGCAACGCCCTGATCGGCGGCCTGGGCGGCAAGCATCTGGTCCGCCTGGTGCTGCAGGACGGCCGCGTGGTCGGCGAGGAGCGCCTGCTGACCGGCCTGGGCGAGCGCATCCGCGACGTGGCGGTCGGCCCTGACGGCGCCGTCTGGGGCGTGACAGACGAGGAGAACGGCAAGCTGGTGCGGCTGGCGCGCCGCTGAGGCTGAGAACACAGGGCGGGCCGCGCACGACGGCCCGCCCTTTTCACATCCGCCGACCTCACGCGCCTTGTTACTTGACGTTGACGTAAACGTCGGCTTTCTAACGACCTGAGTTTCAATTCCAGACGCGATGATCGGGATCCGCCCGCCCACCGCCTCCCAACCAAGACGACAACCGTCCCTTATGCAGCGAGGCGCCGCGCGCCGAGCGATAGGGACACCAAGAACCCGTCCCTCATGCCGTTCGCTGCCGCGCAGCGAACGGTAGGGGCACAATAAGAGAGAGACGCTCCATGGCCGACGCCTACATCTACGACGCCGTGCGCACCCCGCGCGGCAAGGGCAAGAAGGACGGCAGCCTGCACGAGATCACGGCCCTAAGCTTGGCGACCCAGGTTCTGGAAGCCCTGCGCGACCGCAACGGCCTGGACACCGCCAAGGTCGACGACGTGATTCTGGGCGTGGTGTCGCCGGTGGGCGAGCAGGGCTCGGACATCGCCCGCACCGCCGTCCTGTCGGCCGGCTGGGGCCAGGAGACGGCGGGCGTGCAGATCAACCGCTTCTGCGCCTCGGGCCTGGAAGCCGTGAACATGGCCGCCGCCAAGGTGAAGTCCGGTGAGGCCGACATGGCCGTCGGCGGCGGCGTCGAGGCCATGAGCCGCGTGCCCATGGGTTCCGACGGCGGCGCCTGGCCGACCGATCCCTCGGCGGCCTTCCCGACCTATTTCGTGCCGCAGGGCGTCTCGGCCGACATGATCGCCACCAAATACGGCTTCAGCCGCGACGACGTGGACGCCTATTCGGTCGAAAGCCACAAGCGCGCCGCCCAGTCCTGGACCGAGCGCCGCTTCGATCGATCGGTGATCGCGGTCAAGAACCAGCTCGGCCTGACCCAGCTGGACCGTGACGAGACCATTCGTCCGAAGACCGACATGCAGACCCTGGGCGGGCTGAACCCCTCCTTCGTCATGATGGGCGGCATGGGCTTCGACGCCGTGATCAACCAGCGCTACCCCGAGGCGGCGGGCGTCAACCACGTCCACACGCCGGGCAACTCGTCCGGCATCGTCGACGGCGCGGCGGGCATTCTGGTCGGCTCCAAGGAGATGGGCGAGGCCCTGGGCCTGAAGCCCCGCGCGAAGATCCTGGGCGGCGCCTCGATCGGCTCCGAGCCGTCGATCATGCTGACCGGCCCCGAGCCCGTCACCCGCAAGCTGCTGGGCAAGCTGGGCATGCAGCCGGGCGATATCGACCTGTATGAACTGAACGAGGCCTTTGCCGCCGTGGTGCTGCGCTACATGCAGGCGCTCGATATTCCGCACGACAAGATCAACGTCTGCGGCGGCGCCATCGCCATGGGCCACCCGCTGGGCGCCACCGGCGCCATGATCCTGGGCACGGTGCTGGACGAGCTGGAACGCTCGAACAAGTCGACGGCCCTGGCCACCCTGTGCATCGGCGGCGGCATGGGCACCGCCACCGTCATCGAACGCGTCTGATCCGGGAGCGAATGACTATGGAAAACTTCAAGATCGACATCGACGCCGACGGCATCGCCACGGTCGCCTTCGACGTGCCGGGCCGTTCGATGAACACCCTGACCTCGGCCGTGATCGCCGAGATCCCGGCCATGGTCGAAAAGATCAAGACCGACGACGCCATCAAGGGCGTGGTCCTGACCTCGGGCAAGACGACCGGCTTCTGCGCCGGGGCGGACCTGGGCGACATGGCCGCAGGCATGCTGGCCGGCGGCGGCGACCTGCAGAAGGCGTTCGACACCGGCTGGGCGCTGAACGGCGCCTTCCGCGCGCTGGAAACCTCGGGCAAGCCGGTGGCGGCGGCCATCAACGGCCTGGCGCTGGGCGGCGGGCTGGAGTTCACCCTGGCCTGCCACTATCGCGTCGTCGAGAACGACCCGAAGATCCAGCTGGGCCTGCCCGAGATCAAGGTCGGCCTCTTCCCCGGCGGCGGCGGCACCCAGCGCCTGACGCGCCTGATCGGGGTCCAGACCGCCCTGATGCAGATGGCCGAAGGCAAGTCCTGGCGCCCGAACGACGCCAAGGGCGCCGGCGTCGTCCATGAGGTCGTCGATAAGGGCCAGTCGGTCGCGGCCGCCAAGGCCTGGATCAAGGCCGGCGGCAAGGCCGTCCAGCCCTGGGACGATCCCAAATTCAAGATCCCCGGCGGCGGCCCCTACCACCCGGCGGGCGCCCAGGTCTTCATCATGGGCAACGCCATCCTGCGCAAGCAGTCCTACGGCAACTACCCGGCCGTGCTGAACATGATGAAGGCCGTCTATGAAGGCGTGCAGGTGCCGATCGAGGCCGGCCTGCGCATCGAGACGCGCTACTTCATCAAGACCCTGATGACGCCGCAGGCCCAGGCCATGATCCGCAGCCTGTTCCTGTCCAAGCAGGAACTGGACAAGGGCGCCGTGCGCCCGGCGGGCGCGCCCAAGTCCGATCCCAAGAAAGTCAGCGTCCTGGGCGCCGGCATGATGGGCGCGGGCGTGGCCTATGTTCAGGTCATGGCCGGCATCGAGACCGTGCTGATCGACCAGACGCAGGAAGCCGCCGACAAGGGCAAGGCCCACGTCGAGGAGCTGCTGAAGAAGCGCCTGTCGCGCGGTCAGATGACCCAGGAGAAGTTCGACGCCACCTTGGCCCTGGTCACGGCGACGACGGACTATGACATGATCAAGGGTTCGGACCTGGTCATCGAGGCCGTGTTCGAGAACCGCGAGATCAAGGCCGACGTCACCAAGCGCGCCGAGGCTCAACTGGCTGAAGGCGCGGTGTTCGGCTCCAACACCTCGACCCTGCCGATCACCGGCCTGGCCGAGGCCAGCGTCCGGCCCGAGGACTTCATCGGCATCCACTTCTTCTCGCCCGTCGACAAGATGATGCTGGTCGAGATCATCATGGGCGAAAAGACCGGCGACGCGGCCCTGGCCAAGGCGCTGGACTATGTCCTGAAGATCAAGAAGACGCCGATCGTCGTCAACGACAGCCGCGGCTTCTACACCTCGCGCTGCTTCTCGACCTTCCTGATGGAAGGCATGGCCATGCTGGAAGAGGGCTATTCGCCCGTGCTGATCGACAACGTCGGCCGCATGACCGGCATGCCGCGCGGCCCGCTGGAGATGCACGACGACGTGGCTCTGGACCTGTCGTACAAGATCGCCAAACAGACCCGCGAGGATCTGGGCGACAAATACGTCCCGACCGAGGGCGAGCAGATCGTCGCCACCATGGTCGAGCAGGGCCGCTACGGCCGCAAGAACGGCAAGGGCTTCTACGACTACGACCAGAAGCCCAAGGTCATCTGGCCGGGTCTGGCCGAACTGGCCCCGACCACCAAGGGCGGCGCCTTCGGCGAAAGCCCCGAGGCGCTGGCCGCCATCGACGAGCTGAAGACCCGCCTGCTGTATCGCCAGGCGGTGGAAGTGGCCCGTTGCTGGGAAGAGGGCGTCATCGACGACCCGCGCGAGGGCGACCTGGGCGCCATCCTGGGCTGGGGCTTCGCGCCCTGGACCGGCGGCCCCATCACCTTCATCGACCAGACCGGCCTGAAGGCCTTCGTGGCCAAGGCCGACGAACTGGCCGCCAAATACGGCGACCGCTTCAAGGTTCCGCAGCTTCTGCGCGACATGGCCGCCAAGGACGAGACCTTCTACGGCCGCTTCGCGCCGCAGACCAAGGCGGCCTGAGGCTCAGGCACAGACTGAAACGGAAAGGGCGGCCTTCGCGGGCCGCCCTTTTTTGTTGGCGCTACGCTCGCGACGCGGTCGCTCGCTGCTTGAGCGCAGCCCCAACCTCCGCTCCTCCCGGCGGACGCCGGGATGAGCGGGTGAGAAGTCATCGGCTCCGGAACACCCGCGACGCCGCATAGCCCGTCATCGCCGCCAGCAGTACGCACAGCACGCCGTAGCTCCACGGCCGGCGGTGGGCGAACTCATAGATGTCGCGCTCCAGCCCCACCTTCTCGACCGTCAGGGTCAGGTTGGACACCGACACCGGCGTCCCTTCCTGGAACAGCCAGACCTCGGCGTAGTATTTGCCGGTCGGGGCCACGGCGGGCAGCTTGACCTCGGCGCGGAACAGGCCTCGATCGACGAACTCCACCCCCTTGGGATCGGTGTCGTAGAGGGCCGCCGCCTCCTTCAGCCGGATCACGGCGCGGCGCCAATCCAGATAGTCCTCGCCCAGACGGCTGATGACCACGTCGCGCACGCCGTAGCGGGTGACGGTGCGGGCCTCTTCCGGCGCGTCGATGCGCAGGTGGTCCACCCCCACGCCCAGACGGCGCAACTGGCCGAAGTCGGCGATGTCGCTCAGCGGCCGCGTAGAAGCGGTCATGTAGAAGCCGGGCGCTCCCTCGAACAGCACCGGGCGGCTGTTCAGCCAGACCCCCATGTTGCGCGTCTTCTTGACTAGGCGAACCGGCGCGTCGGGGCCGCGCACCACCACCACCACGTCGGCGGGTGTATCGGTCGGGTTGAACACGGCGCCGTAGAGGACGATCGACGCCCCCTTGAACCCCGAGTCCACGTCCACCCGCGCGTCCGTCAGGGCGGCGGCGACCCGCACATCCTCGGTCGTGGCGGCCGAGCGTTCGATGATGATCTCGGGCGCGGCGGCGACGGGCGGCGGCTCGGGCGGCAGAACCTGGAACATCAGTCCGCCACTCCCGGCGCCAGCAGGAACAGGTCGCCAGGCCGCACGAACAGCTCCAGCCCCATCTGGATGCCGACCAGCAGGACGATCAGCCCCAGCGCCGCGCGCATTTCCTCGGCGCGGAACCGGCCCGACAGCTTGGCGCCGTACTGGGCCCCCACCACCCCGCCCAGCAGCAGGATGGTCGACAGGACGATGTCCACCGTCTGGTTGCGCCCGGCTTGCAGCACCGTCGTGATGGCCGTGGTGATGATGATCTGGAACAGGCTGGTGCCGACGACCACGCTGGCCTTCATCCGCAGCACATAGAGCATGGCCGGCACCAGGATGAAGCCGCCGCCCACCCCCATGATGGCCGACAGAATCCCTGCGAACACGCCCAGGCCGAGCGGCGGAATGGCGCTGATGTAGAGGCCCGAGCGCGGGAAACGCATCTTGAACGGCAGGCCGTACAGCCACATGGGGCGGCGGCGCTCCTTGCGCGGCGGCGTCTCGCCCCGGACGCGGTGCAGGATCTGCGTCAGGCTTTCGTACAGCATCATGCTGCCGATCGAGCCGAGGAACAGCAGATAGGACAGGGCCACCACCAGGTCGGCCTGACCCAGCAGGCGCAGGTAGCGGAACAGCTCGACGCCGAGCACGGCGCCCAGCGCCCCGCCGACAGCCATGATGCCGCCGATGCGGTAATCGACCGCCTTCATGCCGGAATAGCGGATGACGCCCGAGGTCGAGGAGGCCACGACGTGGCTGGCCTGGCTGGCCACCGCCACCGTCGGCGGGATGCCCAGAAAGACCAGAACCGGCGCCATCAGGAAGCCGCCGCCGATGCCGAACAGACCGGACACGAATCCGACCAGCGCCCCCAGCAGAACCAGGAGCGGCCAGTTCACCGAGACTTCGGCGATCGGCAGGTAAATATCCACGGCACGCGCCTTCGGCTGGAAGGACAGGCAATCGGCGCCGGAAAGGCGACTAGGCCTTTGGTCTTAGCGGCCCCTGCGGCGAACCGCCACCCCCGGTTGAACGCGTCGTGCGCCGATCAGGCGGCCGGGGCGGTGAAGGCGTCGGCCGCCTCGCGCGCCGTGCGGCGGTCGGCCGCCGACAGGCCAGAGGTCAGGCGCTGCACCGAGGCCAGGGCCTGCTGGTCGCCGCGCCGGGCCGCGATCATGTACCACTTGAACGCCTCGACCCGATTGGGGGCCACGCCCTGGTCGCCCTTCTCCAGCAGTTGGGCGACGTTGTACTGGCTGTCGACCCGCCCGGCGGTCGCCGCCTTGGTCAGCCAGGCCAGGGCCTCGGCGCGGTTCTGCGCGCCGCCCACGCCGTCATACAGCTGCATGGCGTAGAAATGCATGGCCTTGGCGTCGCCCGCCTCGGCGGCCCGGCGGGCCCAGGCGCGCGCCTCGGCCTCGTCCGCCGTCAGCCCGGCGGCGCCGTCCTGATATAGGCTGGCCAGGCGCAGCTGCGCCGGGGCGTAGCCCAAGTTGGCGGCGCGGGTCAGGGGCTCCAGCCCGCCGTCGTCGCCGTTGTCCAGCATCTGCACCGCGCGTGCGAACAGGCCCGCGCCTTCGGTCGCCGCCGCATCGGGCGACGGCACGGCGTCGGTCGGCGCGGCGTCCAGCGCCAGGGCCGCGATCGGCGCCGTCGTCTCGGCGGGCGCCGCATCGTCGCTCGACGTCGGCGCCAGGGTGAAGCCGCCCGGCAGGGTCAGACCCGAACCGCCCGCCACTTGCAAGGTGGCGTAGCCGCCGACGACGCCCAGAGCCGCCACCGCCATGGCGCCCAGCGCCGTGCGCATGGTCGAGCTCTGACGGCCGGCCTGCTTGTCCAGACGCTCCTGCAGCTTGGACTTGCCGCCGCGCTTGGCTAGGCCGAAGGCCTGACGCGGCGCGGCCTCGTCTTCGGGCGCCATGGCCGCGCGAGCGGCCTCCAACACGTCGCGGGTCGAGGCCGCAGCAGGCTCCTGCGCCGACTCTTGCGGCGTAACGAAATCCAGCTCGGCCGAGAAGTCGTCGACGTCCGCCGCCTCACCGAGGTCGAACGGCTGACGGTCGGCGTCCTGATCGGCCGCAGCGTTCAGAATGTCGCTGACGTCCGCGCCGCCGAACAGGTCTTCATCTTCCAGAGACGCAGCCTGCGGCCAGGCGTCGGCCGCGACCCGGCCGAACGGCGCAGCCGTCTTCGGTTCGGTCTCCAGAAGGTCAGTCTCCAGCGGATCGCCGAAGATGTTCTCAGCGCCCGATGCGAAATCCGACACGGTCGTCGGGGCGTCGCCCATCACAGGCTCGACGGACCAATCCTCGACCGGATCGGCGAAGGCCGTCGCGCGCCAGTCGCCGCTGGCGGTTTCCGCCGGGGTCCAGGGCGCGGGGTCGGGGCTTTCCAGCGGCGGGGCGCGACGCGGGGCGCGATCGGCGCGCTGCTCCATGCTGTCGCGGGCGTCGGCCAGCAGGCGCGCCGTGCGCTCCTCGCTCTGACGCATCCGTTCGGCCAGATCGCCCGAGGCGCTCTCGTGACGCTGATGCATCTTGTCGGCGCTCTCCGACAGACGGCGGCCGATATCGTCGATAGCCTGGGCCGAGCGGCGCTCGGACTGGGCGATGCGTTCGCTCAGGCGATCCGAGATGCGGGCGATCTCGCCGCCCAGACGCTCCAGCGCCAGGGCGTGCTGATCGTCGGCCTGGGTCAGACGCTGGTCCACCGTCTCAGCATGGCGGGCCAGGTCGCGCTGCAGCTTCTGCTCCAGCGCCGTGATGCGGGCGTCCGACGGTCCCACGCCGCCGGCTTCGACCTTCTCGACCCGGCCGTTGAGGTTGCGGGCGATCCGCATGATCTCGCGGCCCATGCCCTCGACCGCGGCGGCCGCGCGCTGCTCGGCGGCTCGGGCCTGATCGCCGATGGCGGCCAGGGCGCGTTCGATCCGTTCGACGCGTCCCTCGGTCTCGACGGCGTCGAGGCGGCGGATCATCTCGGTGCGGCTGGACTCGACCTGGCGCGTCAGGCTCTCGGCCAGCTTCTCGAAACGCGAGGCCTCGCGCGCGTGGTCCGGCTCGATGCGGCGCTCGGCGTCGCGCATCCGCAGATCCAGGGCGGCGAACGACCGCTCCAATCCCTTCAGCGCATCAGAGGTGCGCGACTGGGCGTCGTCCAGACGCACGCCGACCTGCGACAGCAGGGAGGTTCCGGCGCCCGGCCCAGCCGCCTTCTCGACCGCCTCGATGCGATCGCGCAGTTCGCTGACGCCCGCGCGCTGGCGCTCGTCCATCTCATAGAGACGGGTGGAGACGGCGGTCAGGGCCGCGTCCAGCTTGTCCAGTCCTTCGCGCGCCTCGGTCCCGGCGTCCTGCTCCAGACGACGCAGGCGACGATGGCCCTCGCGCAGCTCTTCGGCGATGTCGTCGATGCGGCGGGCCTTGGCGGCTTCGGCTTCGTCCTGCGTCTCAAGACGGCGCACCAGACCGGCCACGGCCTGGTCGATGCCCTGGATCGCGAGGGTCGAGCGGCGCTCGGCCGCCTCCAGACGCTCGGCGATCACCTCCAGCGAAGCGCCCATGCGGCCCAGGTTCTCATGGCGGCCCAGGCCTTCATGCCTGTGCGCATCCTCGCCATAGACGTCGTCCAGGCGGCGCGAGCGGCTGCGGCGGTCATAGGGGTCCGGAATGGGCGACCGGCGCGGCAAGGTGGCGACGCCGTCGTCGTCGTCCGGCTCATCCATGATCATGGAGTTCAGCCACTCGCCCAGGGTCATGCCCGAACGTCGCGCCAGATCCTTGGCGATCTCGCGCGCCTTGGGATCGATGCCCTTCACGCTCCACGGCGCCGCTGCGGTCACTGATTCGCCTCCCGACCCATGGCGCGAACGGTATCCTTCCAGATAAAGCGTGTAAACGTGTCGTTAACCGCTAGATGTGGCGCCTCGTCGCGAGTCGCCGACGGCAGCCGACAGGCCGCTGATGCGCCCGACATGGTTAATGCCGCGTTTAGATTAACCGCGCATCAAGAAATACGGCCACGCTGGCGATCCTGCGCGCCCGAGCGCTTGCATCGCCGCCTCGGGCGCCCCAACTGGCGGCGTCATGGACGCCACGCTCACCCTGATCCTGCTGATCGTCTCGATCGCCGTCGTCGTCTTCGCGGGGTGGCGAGGGTCGCGGCCGACAGACATCATGCGCGGCCCGCGCATGATGCCGTGGCGCTTCATCATGCTGCTGGCGGCCGCCCTGGTCTTCTTCCTGCTGATCCACCTGCTGGCGGAGCTGAGCGGGCGGCCTCTGCCGTCCGCGGCGCCGTTCTAGACGGGAACGCTCCGGCGCCGGGTTGGTTGTCCTGTCTCCCCGAACGACGAGACAGGAGACGATCTTGACCGACAAGCACCTGACGCCCGCCGAGGCCGAAGAGGCCTTCTGGAAAAGCCTGAAGTCCAGCAACACCGGGATGCTGGGACTGGATCGCCCCGGCTATCACAGCCAGCCGATGACCGCCTTTCGCGAGGCCGAGACCGGAACCATCTGGTTCTTCACCCGCGACGACACCGACCTGGCGCGCGACGCGGCGACGCCGGGACAGACGGCCATGTTCAGCTACGGCTCCAAGGACCAGAAGGTCTGGGCCTGCATCCACGGCGCCCTGTCGGTGCATGGCCACGACCGGGACGTCATCGAACGCTACTGGAACCCGGTGCTGTCGGCCTGGTATCCGGACGGCAAGGACGATCCCCGCCTGACCCTGTTGCGCTTCGACGGCGACGACGGCCGGGTCTGGGTCAGCGACGGCGGCTTGATGAAGTTCGCCTTCGAGATCGCCCGCGCCAACCTGACCGGCAAGGAGCCGGACGCCGGCGACGTGGTCGACGTCAACCTGCGCTAGGCCTAATTCGCCCTCAAGCAGCGCGAAGCGCGTTAGGGCGACCTAGAAAGCTCCGAAGCACCAGGCCAGGACCGCCTTCTGAGCGTGCAGGCGGTTCTCGGCCTCGTCCCAGATCAGCGACTGCGGGCCGTCGATGACGGCGTCCGTCACCTCTTCGCCGCGGTGGGCGGGCAGGCAGTGCAGGAAGACGGCGTCGTCGGCCGCCTCGGCCATCAGGGCCTCGTCGACGCCGTAAGGCTCGAAGGCGGCCAAGCGGGCCTCATAGTCCTGATCGCCCATCGACACCCAGGTGTCCGTGACGACGACGTCGGCGCCCTTGACCGCCTCGCGCGGGTCGCTGGTCAGGTGGACGTGGGCGGCGCCCTTTTCCAGATCGCGCAGGTCGGGGTGGTATTCCGCCGGGCAGGCGACGTGCAGGTGGAAGCCGAACTTGGGCGCGGCGTGCATGAAGCTGTGGCAGACGTTGTTGCCGTCGCCGATCCAGGCGATCGTCTTGCCCTCGATCGGGCCGCGATGCTCTTCGATCGTCATCAGGTCGGCCAGGATCTGGCACGGGTGGCTGCGGTCGGTCAGGCCGTTGACCACCGGCACGGTCGAGACGCGGGCGAAGCGCTCGACGTCCTCATGGTCGTTGGCGCGGATCATCACGGCGTCGACCATGCGCGACAGGACGCGGGCCGTGTCCTCGACCGGCTCTCCCCGGCCCAGTTGCATGTCCGCGGCGGTGGCGATGATGGAGTCGCCGCCCAGCTGACGGATGGCCGCGTCGAAGCTGAAGCGGGTGCGCGTCGAGTTCTTCTCGAAGATCATGGCCAGGACGCGGTCCTTGCCCGGCGCATCGGCGTCGGCGCGGCCCTGGAGCCAGCCTTTTCGGGCGCGTTTTCGGGCGTGGGCGTCGTCCAGAATGGCGCGCAGATCAGCTGCGTCCAGGCGGTGGATGTCGAGGAAGTGACGAACCATGACCAAGCCTTCTCCCTCCCCTTCATGGGGAGGGTGGTCCCGCAGGGACCGGGTGGGGGCGGCCCTGCGAAAGTCTGGAGGTAGAAGAAAGCGTCCCCACCCGGCCTCGCCTCGCGGCTCGGCCCCCTCCCCATGAAGGGGAGGGAGAAACAGCGTCAGCCCGCGACCTTGGCGCGGGCGAACTCGCAGGCCTTCTCGAACTTCTCGATGGCCTCGCGGGCCTCGTCGAGGGTGATGTTCAGCGGCGGCAGGACGCGGACCAGGTTGTCCCCGCCGCCGGCGACCAGCAGCTTGGCCTCGTCACGGGCCCAGCCCATGAACTCGCGGTTGTTCGGAACCAGCTTGACGCCCAGCAGCAGACCCTTGCCGCGCACCTCGACGATCACGTCAGGGAAGCGCTCCTTGAGGCCGTGCAGCTGCTGGGTCAGATAGCCGGCGACCTCATTGACGTTGTCCAGGATGGCGTCCGACGACACTTCGTCGAAGGCGGCCTGGCCGACGGCCATGGCCAGCGGGTTGCCGCCGAAGGTTGAGCCGTGGACGCCGACCGTCATGCCCTTGGCCGCCTCGGCGGTGGCCAGGCAGGCGCCGATGGGGAAGCCGCCGCCCAGGGCCTTGGCGATGGCCATGATGTCCGGCGTCATGCTGGCCCATTCGTGGGCCCACAGCTTGCCGGTCCGGCCCATGCCGCACTGGACTTCGTCGAAAATGATCAGGACGCCGTACTGGTCGGCCATCTCGCGCATCCAGCGCAGATCGGCGTCCGGCGTGGCGCGGCAGCCGCCCTCGCCCTGAACCGGCTCCAGGATGATCGCGGCCGTGTTCGGGTTCTCGAAGGCGGCGGTCAGGGCGGCCTTGTCGCCCCACTTCAGCTGATGGAAGCCTTCCATCTTGGGCCCGAAGCCCTCGGTGTAGCTGGGGTTGGCGGCGGCGTTGATGGCGCCGTAGGTGCGGCCGTGGAACGAGCCGTCGAAGCCGTAGATGTCGATGCGCTCAGGCTGGCCGTTGGCGACGTGGAATTTGCGCGCCGTCTTCAGGGCGCACTCGATCGCCTCGGTGCCCGAGTTGGTGAAGAAGACGACGTCGGCGAACGACTTCTCGCACAGGGAGTCGGCCAGGGCGTCCTGCCCCGGTATCTTGAAGATGTTGGAGACGTGCCACAGCTTCTCAGCCTGATCCTTGACCGCCTGCACCAGCTTGGGGTGGGCGTGGCCCAGGGCGTTGGTCGAGATGCCCGAGACGCAGTCCAGGTATTCCGTGCCGTCGGTGGACCAGAGGCGGACGCCCTGGCCGCGCTCCACTTCCAGCGGCGCGCGATTGTAGACACCCATCAGATGACCGGACACTTGGCAGACTCCATAAAGCGAGACGGTCCCGACGCGTCTGCGACGGGACCGCTTTGGAAAAGGGCGACGAACTTGTCGGGCGCTATTTCCGCTTAGTCAACACCGCGAGGGGCGCGAATTCAGCGCAGTTGCGCATCCAGCTTCTGGATTAGGGCCGCATAGGTCCGGCCCGCCAGGTCGATGGTATGGCCCTCGACCGCTGCGATGGCGTCGTCCTTGGAGTGGATGACGCGGAAGACCTGAGGCGTGAAGCCCTCGGCCAAACCGTTGGTCTCGCCGCCGTTGAAGGCCAGCCACATCTGGTGGGCGCCGACCTCATCCTGGAAACCGAGCGAGACCACCGGCGCGCCCGCCGCCGAGAAGGCCCGGTCGTCGGACGGCGGATATTCGGGGAAGCCGACGCACTGCTGGGCGCGCTCGGCGCACAGCTCCTGCACCGCGCGGGTGACGAAGGCCGACTGCGCCCCATTGTTCTGGCCGTACATCATGGTGTCGCCATAGGCGGCGACGTCCGAGTTCACCACGGCCGCGATATTGGCGATCCCATGCGCCTCGATCCACTTCTTGGCGCCGATCAGGCCCAGCTCCTCCTGGTCGAAGAAGATGATGCGGATGCGGTGCGACAGCGGCGCCTCGCGCAGGATTTTGGCCGCCTCGATCAGGGCGACCACCGAGCCGGCGTTGTCGACCAGACCGTCCGCCATCGTCCCGTCGCGCAGCTTCACCGCGTCGTAGTGGGCGGTCAGCAGGATCTCCTTCTCGCCCTCGCCGATGACGACGACGACGTTGGAGCCCTGCATCGGACCGGCGCGGCCGCCGCCTTCGAAGGTCTCGACCGTGGGCGCAAAGCCCTCGGCTCGCAGCTGGTTCAACAGCACCTCCAGACGCTCGGCGTTGGAGGGCTTGGCGTAGGCGCCGACCTGTTCACGCAGATCGGCGGCGCGATCCTGGGCGAAAGAGGGCGCGGCCGTCAGGCAGACGACGGCCAGGCAGGCGCCGCTGACAGCGGCTTTCAGGCGAAGGTGAAACGACATGGCGAGGCCCCTTTCGCGAGACCCCTCGCCTCGCGCTCGACGCCTTGCTTAAAGCGAAATCGGTTCAGATGCGACCGCATCTGGACTCAGCTCTTCAGCCGCCAGCCCGAACGGAACACCAACCAGCAGGCTGCGCCCATGACCACGGTCAGCACGGCGCTCATGACCACGCCGACCATCAGGCTGCCCTCGGCATGGCCGATGAAGCCCGCCCGGAAGCCGTCGATCAGGTAGAAGAAGGGATTGAACTTGCTGATGCTGGCGAAGGGCTCGGGCAGGCTGTCGACCAGGTAGAAGGTGCCCGACAGGAAGGTCATCGGCATGACCACGAAGTTCTGCACCGCCGACAGGTGGTCGAACTTCTCGGACCACAGCCCCGCCAGAACCCCGACCATGCCCATCAGCAGGGAGGCGATCAGGCCGAACCAGACGATCAGGGCGATGTTGGCCAGGCCCAGCTTGGCGAAGGGCATGACGCAGATCGCCGTCACCAGCCCCACCGCCACCCCGCGCGTCGCCGCGCCCAGGGTGAAGCCGACCGTCAGCTCCAGCGGGCTGAGCGGCGGAGTCAGAAAGTCGGTGGCCGTGCCCATGATCTTGGCCTGGATCAGGCTGGACGAAGCGTTGGCGAAGGCGTTCTGCAGAATGGCCATCATGATCAGGCCCGGCGCGACGAACTCGGCGAAAGGCGTGCCGTGCAGAGGCGGCCGCGCCCCCTTCAAGGCCACCACGAAGACCATCATATAGAGCAGGGTCGTCACCACCGGCGCCGCCACCGTCTGGGCGCCCACCTTCCAGAAACGACGAACCTCCTTCAGGTAAAGAGTGCGCAGCCCCACCCAGTTGATCCCGTCATAGCGGCGAGGCTGGGGCAGGCCGTGAGGTGCGGCGGAAGAGGCGTCGGAACTGGCGATCAGGTGCGTCATGCCGCCTCAGATGCGACAGCCAAGCCGGTTTCGCAAGGCGCAGCCCCTGTGGATGACGCCCAAGAAATTGAGTCAAATCGGGACATTAACCATACTAGATGTAGTTTCTGTGGACAGGTGAATTCCCACATATTGCGTGTTTTAAGGGGTGATTTACGATTAGAGGCGTGATGAGGGGCCGAAATTCGGACTCCGGCACAAGATATTGAATCCGACTTCTCCGCAGGAGGGCGACATGAACCCAGGCTGGACCGAAGACCGCGTCGGCGCGCTCAAGAAGCTGTGGCTGGAAGGCCAGTCAGCGAGCCAGATCGCCAAGGCTCTGGGCGGCGGCGTGACCCGCAACGCCGTGATCGGCAAGGTGCACCGCCTCGGCCTGTCGGGTCGGGCCGCCCCGTCGCAGCCCGCCCGCACCACCTTCCGCCCGGCCCGTCCGCGCGCCGCCGCCCCGGCCGCGC